>JBAZJR010000003.1:0-153206 GCA_041651195.1 Patescibacteria group bacterium | reverse complement strand
AAATAAAAAATCACCTCCTCTCTAGACCGGGTGGGTGATTTTATTTTAGCATAATATCTTCAAACCGAGAGCTTCGCTCTAAACGCACACGCCCGCTAAAGCGGGCGGTTTTTACCAGTTATAAAAAACCCGTCATTTTTATGTATGACGGGCTCTAGATTTTGCCTAAAACTATAAACTACCTTATTTTAAGGCTAAGAGAGCCATTAATGATCTCGCCCATATTATGCACGAGCCGGCCTATGGTGTTGTGCAAAAAACTTATCGACTCGTTAGCATGATAAAACCTGGTCGAATCTCCGACACATCCGGCTGCGCCACGCAGCTTAATCAGCAGATCATCATATACCGCGCGATCCGCCGTGACCAGCGTCAAGGTACGCGACCAATTGACAGCCATCGTCAAAATCAGATTGAAGCGGTCATCATCCAATAGATCGGGATTAGATAATAAAGCGGCGTCTATCTCCGGATTAAAAGCGCGCGGGCTCACGATCGCCAAATCGATATCATCGCCCAGCGGCTCAAAACGCAAATTATGCAATTCGCATCCTTTGACAAGGCCGGGTTTGGCCGCCAAGATATCTTTGATAGCGGCGTGCGTTTCACCATCGGCGTAAATTTGCACGCCCGGACAGGTTTCGCATAAGCCATAAATAAGGACCGTTAAATCATCTTTTTTGTTTTCCGCTAAAGAAATAACGGCTTTCTTTACCGGGGTCAGATTATTTGTGCTTGCTTCCATTTCTTCTCCTTTCTTTATCTTAATAATTATACACGCCATAGGGCGTGTGCAGTACTACCGTATTCTGGGCGTCGTCGCCGGATATGGCGCATTCGCCTAATTCATACAACTGAACGCCGGTTTCCTCCGAGACTTCCTTTAAGATTTCGCTTAATTCCGGATCATCAGGACCGACGATATCGATGCCGACGCCGCAATTGAAAGTTTTATACATATTTTCCCAGCTCTCACCTGATTCAGCTTGGATCAAGCGAAAAATCGGCGGCGGCAAGGGCATATCTTTCATATACATTACCCCGCCGGTACCGATATGCCGGACCTTGGTCGCACCGCCGCCAATATTGACGCTGATGCCGTGGAGCAATTCTTCCGGCGTCCGTTGGCGCAAAGCTAGTTTTTCCAAGATTTTAGAAATTAAGATCGGCCATTGGCGGGTTGGCGAAATCAACGCTTCCCCGACCGACATGCCTAATCCTTCCGGACAATCATCGACATGATATCTGCCGGTATAAAAATCGCCTCCCCTTTTCAAATCTGGGAAGTCTTTATTATACAGACCTGACATCAAACAAGGACGAGCTAGGGTCAAACCGTTAGACATGATTCCGGAATTACTTTTATTTTCCCAGATCGCTTGGCCATCGCTGGCAAAACCCCAAATCTTGTCTCCGGGATAAGTATTGCCCATAATGACGTGCTTCGCTTTCGCGTAAGCGGAAACGGTCATATCGAAAGTCGCGGAACGGATTTGATCCGGTAAATCAGCGGTTTCGCCGCCCATAAAATGTAATTCAAAGCCTTCGGACTCATAAAGGTCTTTCAATTCTAGCCAACGCGCGGCTAAGCTATTCATTAGCATCTTTTTAAACTCCGGGCTGAGCGTGGAATTGATAAGTTGCGTGACAATCCACGGCCCGAAGACAAAACCGCTAGCGGCGATATCCGAACCATTCATCGACAAAGCATCGTCCAATGACTCTCCGAGAGTGTTTTCGCCGGTCACGCCTAGATGGAGCAAACGCTGGACCATTTTACTGCCGTCGCCGTCCTGATGCTGGGTAACAACTTTGCGGAAATCTCCCAGGCCGGTAAATTTAAGGATATTATTCATTACCCGCGACCCGGGATCATAAATAATATTTACGAATGATCCGGGAAAATCATTTTCAATAATTGATTTGAAGCTGGATCCGACACTTTCTTTTCCAGAATCAACGCCTAATACGGCATATTTACTATCATCCTTCATAAGAACTCCTTTGCTGTGTTTATTTATCTGTTAGTTAGTTATTCCGTTGTTAAAGAATCCTATTAAATAACTTATCATACTACTAATTTATACAGTATTTGTCAAACTTATAAGCTATTGACACAATTTTATAAATTTGTTATATTAGAGTGTTAAGTTCTTTAAAAGCGAAAGCGACCCGCTTGAGTTCGGACCTCAGAGTAACAAATACTAAGAGGCCCGGGACTTGAAAACTCGGGCTGTTTAATATCTAAAAATATGTTTAGGACATTAAACGGTTTCATCGCGCTGATTGTCTTAATCATCGTGTTGAAATGGGCGCTACCGCAAGAGGCCGTTGAACTAGCTAGCCAAATCTTAGTTAAGATCTTGATCTTAATCAGAGATTTGCTCCAGCAAGTCAACGTCCCCCAATGAAATTAAAAAGGATTCTATAAAAGAATCCTTTTTTATTTAAAAAACCCGATTTTAGTAATCGGGTTCTCCTGATAAAATTTACCAGAAGCTGATGCGGAGAGCATCGGCTTCTTTTTCTTCCGCACTATCGTCCGGAGTGGCCCGGAATATCTTTTCCGCCAGCATGACATCTTTAAGGCGCTTAGACAGATCGCATAAGAATAAAAATATCTTTATTCTCGGTGGACTGCCCGGCAACAACCGCTTATATCTAAAAAAGGCGATTGCAAAGACAAGGCGGGGATGGGCGATAGTAAAACATTCAAAAATAAAAGAAATAAATTTTTTCATTTACAGCTCCTATATTTAATCATTTTTTCAGGCGATCGCCTGTTTATAAATTTCCGCGTCAAGCTTGACGCCGGCTCTCGCATACCTCAGGACTAACAATTTCTTTTCCGCTGCTTCGCGGGCTCGCCCTTTTTCTGGAGAATTAAAATAAATGCCCTCGATTTCCGGTATCGTCCCGACCATACTGAGCTGCCACAAGGCATATTCATCCCAGGCGATAAAAATCTTTCTTTCTTCCTCGCCGCCTGGCGTAGCTGCAAGAAAAGCATTTCGATAATCTTCCGTATTATAGTTGATATCAGCCATGGCTGTCCTCATTTATTGGTTTATAATTTGTTAATTTACTATGATTTAATTTATGAAAAGATACTAACACGACTTTATATTTATGTCAATAAATAGAAATCCTATAATCATGCCTACTTCCCATACCTTCTCTTCCGCCGGCTGTATTCTTTCAGCGCCTTATCTAAATCCCGACTATTAAAATCCGGCCAGTGCTTCCTCGTAAAATATAATTCGCTATAGACTGATTGCCAGGTTAAGAAGCCGGATAAGCGCTCTTCGCCGGAAGTCCGGATGATCAGGTCCGGGTCAGGCTGACCGGCCGAATCTAAATTAGCGCTGATCAGTTCTTCGGAAATCTGCCCGTTCCTCTTGCCGGCTCGGATAACTTTTTTAATCGACCGGACGATTTCATCGCGGCCGCCATAACTCAAGCAGATATTCAGGGTGCCCGCCTGATTATCCCTGGTTTCTGCCTCTACTCGCCGCATGCCGGACTGGAGCGACTTAGCAAAATCAGCCCGCCGCCCGAAAAAATTTATACGCACGCCTTGTTCCGTCAAATCCTTGATCTCTATCCCGACAAACATCCGGAATAGTCCCAACAGGTAGTCCACCTCCGCCTTCTCCCGCCGCCAATTTTCCGTTGAAAAAGCATAAACCGTCAGGATCTTGACACCCTGCTTAAAAGCCGCGGCAGCGATCTTCTTAACATTATCATAGCCGCGGCGATGCCCAGCCAGGGTCGATAGGCCGTGGGCCTTGGCCCAACGGCGATTGCCGTCTAAAATAATGCCGACATGGACGGGAATCTTAGGCTGATGTGATTCTTGAAAAGCCATAGCCTTAATCTAAATGAGCGCGCAGAGCGCGCTTAATCCAAAGCCGCTAAATCCTCTTTGACCGCCGCGCTCAATAATTCCGGACTGGCAAATTTCTTGACGTCTCGCAATTTGCGGCCGACCGTCACCTGCACTATCTGGCCGTAGATATCGGCGGAAAAATCCTTGATCAAGATCTCTAAGGACGGCGGTTCGTTAAAGACATCTTTGAAACCGAAATGCAATAGACCGCGATAGGCCTGACCCTGGATAACGATGTCCGCGAGATAGATGCCGTGCGGAATATCTAGGTCCGTCTGATCGAGATTGGCCGTTGGGAAGCCGAGTTCCTTACCTCTTCCCTGGCCGCGGATAACGCGGGCGTTAAAAACCGTCTTCGGCTTATCCAAAGCGGAAACCTTAAAGAAGGCGACCAATAAAACCAAGGCAGCGATCGCCTGGAGCGGCGTCAGATAATTCCGATTAAAGACATAATCCATAACCAAAGCGGAAAATGGCCAAAATAATTCCAAGATGGTTGAGGCAGAAGCGGAAACCCGCCGCAAACCGAAATAATAGATAAACATCGCGCCCGCGCCGCTCGTAAACAGGATCAGAATCAAAAATTGCCAATGCATCGGGGTAATCTGGCCGAATTCAAAGATCGACCCGTTGGCCGCGATTAGGCCGAATCCCAAGAGAGCGGTCACGCCGAACCGGAGCGCCGCTACCGCCTTATAGTCAAGATGGTTTGCGATCCGTTTGCCGAAAACCGTAGAGGATCCGAAAGCAAAGGCAGCCAGGACAGAAAAAAGAGCCGCGCTGTGCCGCCAATCGAATTCCGAGATAGCGAGGCCAGTCTTGGCAAAAGCGATAAAATAACTGGCCACGATCGCAACGGCCGTCCAAGCGTAAAAACGCTTTGGTAATTTTTCCCGTAAGACGATCCGCGCCAAAAGCAAGGCAAAAATCGGCTGGAGCTTCTGCAGAATGACAACGGTAGCGAAAGTCGTTTCCCCGTCGAAGGCGGCAAAGAAAGCTTTGGTAATCATGATCGTCCCGATCAATCCGCCGAAAAGGCTCACCCAGATAACCGCGCCCCAACTCTTATAACTCAAGGCCTTGATCTTATCCCGATACAAGAAAATAAAGGGCGCCAAGACGATAAAGCCCAGGGCGTGCTCGCAAAAGACCACTAGATCAGCCGGCAGAACATAAAAGCGCGGCCGGACAAATAAGCCGTCGATGCTCCATAATAGGGCTGCCAGCATGATAGCTAGGGCGCCTAAGAGGGGATAAAGGCGTAAATTAGCGAATATTTTTTTCATGGCTTAATTATAGCTTAATTATGGTAAAGTTATCAACTTGAATTAACTGCGCTCTTGATAGATAATAAAGGTATCAACAGCGACAAGGAGGGCTGATTGACAACAAAGATCTTTAACATCTCATAAATTTAAACCTAAATCATGAATCCTTTAATAGTACTGGAGGTTAAAAATGGACACTAACATCAGTGTTCAATTTCTGGGCGGTGTAGCCGGTAACAATCTGACCGGATCCTGCACCCTGTTAATTATCAAACGAAGAAAGAGGACAACGCGCATCTTAGTCGATATCGGGATGATCCAATGCGGTTTTAAAGAATTTTTCGCTGACAACTATGATATCCTGAATCATTTAAAACCAGAAAACATAGACGCTGTCATCCTCACACATCCCCATATCGACCATGTCGGCCGCTTGCCGCTGCTAGTCAAAACCGGTTTTACTAAAAGCCGGATCTTATGCACAGAGGCCACGGCCGACCTCTTGCGCGTCATGTTAGAAGACAGCGCTAAGATCCAATCGATAGAGTCGACTAGATTAAAAGAAAGAAGCCGAAAAGAAAAAAGAAGCCGATCCGGAAACAGCGGCTTAGGACGCGAGCGCCTGACGCTCGGTAATTACGACCGCGTCAGAAGAAAAGGTAAACAGGCGGCCCACAGACCCGATGAACCGTTATATACGTTAACTGAGGTGGAGGCGGCTGGCCGCTTAGTAAAGAATGGCGGTTGCCCCTACCAGACCTGGATCAAGATAGACAAAGGGATCGATCTGAAATTATATCCCTCTGGCCATGTTCTCGGAGGGGCTATCTGTGTCATCAGAATCGAGACCAAAAATAATCTTATCCATCTTGGTTTCAGTGGTGATCTAGGACCGCGCAACGGGATTATCTTGCCGCCACCGGCTTTAGTCGAGGAGGCTCTAGATTATTGGGTGAGCGAATCAACTTATGGCGGGAAAACCCACCCGCCCCGGGAAGAAGAGATAAGCCGATTGCTAGATTTAGTGCGCCGAGCAATCGATAAGAAGCAAAAAATCATCATCCCGTCTTTTGCCCTGGAGAGGACGCAAGAGATAGTTTATCTGCTCTCTTATTACATGCAGGACAAAACTATTCCCCTGATCCCTATCTATCTGGATTCTCCAATGGCCGCCAAGATCACCTCGGTCTTTGCCAAAAATTGGCATCAACAGATGTTCCTGGGCCAAGAAGCTTTAAGATTTAATCCCTTCGATACACAGGAAAACATTTTTTTCAAGACCATCGGCGACAAAGCCTCTTCCCTCGCGCTGCTCAAAGAACCAGCTCCCCACATCATCATCGCCGGCTCCGGAATGTGCGACGCCGGGCGGATCCGAGACCACTTGCGAACCGGACTGAGCCAAAAAAATACGATCATCTGCTTAGTCGGTTACATGGCCACGAATAGTCTCGGCCGCAAACTGAAAGACCGCTTACCGATCGTCAAGATGAACGGTGACGAAATAGTGGTGAAAGCGGAAATTGTCGACTTTGACAGCTTTTCCGCCCATGCTGATTCTCCCTTCCTGGTTGACTATACTAAAACTATCGCCGCTCGCGGAAAGCTTAAAAAGATCTTCCTGAATCATGGCGAAGAAATGAGTTCTGCGTCCCTAAAGATGGAGCTAATCAATGCTCTTGCTGACGGTAACGGATATTGGCTAAAAAATATCCAAATCCCTAAATTAGGAGAAGAATTGATATTATCATGAACCTAACCCCGATCGACTAAGATCGGGGTTTTTTATTATCACTCAACCGGACAAACAAAAACAGCCCGCGGCTGGGGCTGTTATCAGGTCCTGATATGCCGATGCTTATTTCTTGCTCTTCTTCGCCTTAACCGGCGCGGGCTGAGCAGACGCGACCAGATGCCAGTTCTTCCGGCCGATCGAATAGCCGAGAACGATGCCGATCAGGAGCATCGCTGATTTGACGATCGGAGACAGATAGGAATTAACTCCTAAAAAATGATAGGTCTGCGGCACGAGCCCTTGAGCTAAGATCTGTTTTATATACAGAGCTTCCAGCAAGCTCTGGATGATCGCGATCGGCACCAAGGTTAAAAAAATGAAGAACAGGAAATAATTAACCTTGTCGATTTTCAACTCTTTGAACATAATGAGTTTTTATCTTTATTTTTATATAGCGCATTTTCTTAAATTATAACAAAAATCAGGGCAAAGCTCAAATATCTTTTATCCGATCTAGCGGACAAAGCTTTCAATAATAAAAAAGCGTTGTCATAAACAACGCTATATTGAAGATAAAACCAGCTCAAAACTCAATCCGGTCCCGGACAATGCGCCCGCCGCCAAAAGTGTTTTTTGGCAGATAGCTTACCAGCATGCCGCCGCCGCTGAACTTAACGACTAGGGGATAGCGATCTTTGAGCATAATATAGCTCTTCGTGATCGTCGGCTGGATTTCATCCAGATGCCGCTGAGTTTTATAATAGACGAAGAGACCGTGGATCAGGCGATCGGATATCGTCTCCGTGTCATGATGGGACATCTGCGAATGGCTGCCGACATAATCAGCCTTTAAACTGTCGATGATCCAGCCGATGCTTGTTTTATATTTTGATCCATCAGCCCGGATATCGATCGCGCCTAAATCGATCCGCGCATCGACCATGATCTTACAATCGCTGCGGTTCAGCTTTATTATTTCTTGCATATTCAAGCCTCGGGGCTTGATCAGGAGATCATAAGCAAGGTCTCCTTCCGGCCGGAGCGGTAATTTTAGGCCGCTGAAATCAGCCAGCTCTATCCCAAACACATTTTGGAAAAAGCGGCGTTTTTCCTCTAAAATGCTGTCAAAATATTCCGGGTTCTGATAATTTTCCATTTTCTTCTTCCTTTTTATTAGTTTGATTGTCAGCCGGAATAACCTAACTAGATAAGCCCGGCTGGCAACCAAACATCTTGGCAAAGGACTGATAAAAAATATTATCACGAATATTTATTTATGTCAAACAAAAATAGGACATCCTGTCCTATTTATTTTTTTTCTAATATTAAATAATTTATATATTGATGATCTCTATATCAACCTGATCGTCATACCCTAGCCCGTAATAGCTCGTAGCCGGCTTGGCGTAGCCAGAAATTAAATTCAGTAATTTGACCTTGAGGCGCCTGAACAGATGGCGCGGCCTGGTCACGAAGCGGTCTACCGCCAGAAGGATCAGCCATTTTTTGGGATCGGTCGGAATTTTTATCCGGCCGTCTTTCTTCAATTCCAATAAGATACGACGGACATCCGGCGTTTGCATATAACCGTAAATCGCCTGGATAGAAGTAATGCTCCCCGGAATGGCGGCGGCCTGGAAATCGAGGATCTGATAGCGGTCGGCTTTAGCGACGCGCGGACTGTCTGAAAAAGTAATATTCAAAAAAATAATATGCTTCGGAACGGCTGTTCCCCATTTCGCGAAAAAGGAATCTAGGGCGACCGGAATGCGATCCGTGCTCATCAGGATCGGCCGCGAAGACATAACGACGACCGAGCGGTTCAAAAGATCGCCCGACTGCGCCGCCTGCTGGGCGGCTAAACGATTTACCGATAAGCCGGGCAAAGCCAGGTGGGCGGCGCGGGATAAGGCTTTTCCCCAATCCCAAGTAGACATGATTAAAAATAAGACGGCGGCGATGATGATCGGCACAAAACCGCCGTGCCAAAATTTCAAAAGCGTGCCGGAAAAGAAAGATAAGTCGATGATGATAAAAAATGCGAAAATCGGAAGAGCGGCCCAAAGCGGCCATTTCCAAAGATTACGGATAATAGAGTAAAAAACCAGCGTCGTAATGATCATCGTGCCAGTGACGGCGATCCCGTAAGCGGCGGCCAGTCCGCCGGAAGCCCTGAAGATTAAGACTAGGGCGATGCAGCTGAGCGCTAAAGCCATATTCATAAACGGGATATAGATCTGCCCCTCGATCTCGGGATTGGTATGGATGATCTTGATCTTCGGGAAAAGGTCCAGAGCGATGGCCTGGCTGGTCAAAGAATAGGCGCCGGAAATCAAAGCTTGGCTGGCGATTATCGTCGCCGCCGTAGCTAAGACAACGACGCCCAAGAAGGCGCCAGACGGAACCAAGGCGTAGAAAATATTATTATTAATGATCGGGGCGCCGGACAAAAGCAGGGCGCCTTGGCCAAAATAATTGATGATAAGCGCCGGATAAACCAGGCCAGCCCAAGCCCAAGTGATCGCGCGCCGGTTAAAATGGCCCATATCAGCATAAAGCGCCTCGCAGCCGGTGATACATAGAGCCACGGAGCTCAGGACAAAAAAAGTGGCGAGAGAATGCTGGAGGATAAAATGATAGGCCGCGAGCGGATTCAAGGCCGCTAAGATCTGGGGGTGCCTGATGATCTGGGGCAGGCCGAGCCAAATCAAGGTTCCGAACCAAAGGATCATGATCGGACCGAATAAGCGGCCGACTTTGCCCGTTCCCTTTTTCTGGATAGCGAATAAAGCGATCAAGAGAGCGATCGTGATCGGCACGATATAGCGGGACAGATCCGGTGACAAAACGCCTAAGCCTTCGACAGCCGATAAGACGGAGATGGCCGGCGTAATCACCCCGTCGCCGTAAAGCAAGGTCGCCCCGATCAAGACGATGGCCGTAACGCTAAAGCCGAAAATCTTCTTAACCTTGCCCCGCCGCAATAGGGCTAATAAAGTAAAGATGCCGCCTTCGCCGCGGTTATCGGCACGCATGATCAAAAAAATATACTTGACCGTAACGACCACCATCAAAGTCCAAAAAATCAGGGATAGGACGCCTAGGACATTAACTGCGCTACGCTCGAGGGGGTGGAGGCCAAAAAAAGTTTCTTTCAGAGCGTATAGTGGGGATGTGCCAATATCGCCAAAAACGATGCCTAGGGCGCCGATAATCAAGGGCAGACGCAGACTCCCTTTAGTCTTAATTTTTCCATTATTCATAAGCTGCTAGTCTTAATGATATTCTAACAAAAAACGCCGGATTGGCGATTTTTGAATATATAAAAAAGAACCGCGCATTATTTTTGTCAACAAAATACAAAACCAGGATAATAGCTATTCCCCCTAGAAAATGCTATGCTCAGTACCCAATCAATAAATTTAAAAATATGAAAAATCGCCATGTTTTATATATCTTGATCGCTTTCAGCTTCTTGATTCCCTCCCTAGCTGACGCGCAATATTATCCCCTGGACGGACAGCCCTATTCTGATTATGGCTGGTATAACGCCCCCTCTATCACGATATCCGGACCGCCGGATATAGTTTTCCCGGTACAAGGCATCGTCAATTTTAGCGATGATTTCGGCGACGGGCGCAGCGGCGGGCGCGTCCATGAAGGTAATGATCTAATGGCTCCTAAGATGACGCCGATCGTTGCGGCCCGGGGCGGCCGGATCATTTCCGCTTCGCTTACCGAACCTAGCTACGGCTATATGATCTCTATTGCTGGCGACGATGGTTATAAATATAACTACCTCCATATCAACAATGACACGCCCGGAACTGACGATGGCCAAGGCGGACTGCTATATGCTTACGCGCCCGGAATCAACCAAGGCACAACCATTGTCCAAGGCCAGCACATCGCTTGGGTCGGTGATTCCGGCAACGCCGAAGAGACCAGCCCCCATCTCCATTTCGAAATCCGCCTGACGGACGGCAGCGCTATCAATCCATACCAATACCTAAATGCCGCTTTGAAAATCTATACTTACGACCCGACTACGGCCACGGCCGCCAGTCCGACCATCAATTCCGATAAGGGC
Organism: Patescibacteria group bacterium; assembly: GCA_041651195.1. Taxonomy (GTDB): domain Bacteria; phylum Patescibacteriota; class Patescibacteriia; order Patescibacteriales; family UBA12465; genus UBA12465. The sequence continues at coordinate 142,224 of JBAZJR010000003.1, read as the reverse complement.
CTGATCGTCAATCCGGCCACAACTCTCTATTGCACGCCCGGATCACTCATCCGGATACCCGCGCTCTCTTCGGTCTATTACTGCGGTTCAGATGGCAAACGCTATGTCTTCCCTAATGCCCAGACTTACGCGACTTGGTATAAAGATTTTTCTACGGTACAGACCATTACGCCCGAAGATATGGGCAAGATCCCTCTGGGCGGCAACGTGACCTATCGGCCGGGCATCAAATTAGTGAAGATCACGACCGACCCCCGGGTCTACGCCGTTGACCGAAACGGCACCCTCCGTCTGATGATCACGCCGGCGATCGCCGCTAAATATTACGGCGCGAATTGGGCGAAGCAGGTGGAAGATGTCCCTGATACTTTTTTTACCAACTACCAGATAGGCAAGTCGGTGACCAATTAAGATATCTTTTAATAGAAACTGTTTTTGTAAACAAAGTAAATAAAAATGACTGCCTTTAAAAACAGTCATCAAGTCTTAACAATGAGCTTACGCTAAAGCCAGTAAAATACAGAATAGTCCGAAGGTAATCACGGTCTCGCTTCGCCTGGCCTGCTTACGGAGGATAAGGCGCCAAGCGGTTAAAACGAATAAGGTTACAGCTATAGCGACCATAGTCTGCTGAAATATATTTCCGGTAAAGCGCAATAAAGAAATCATCATAACGCCGACAATAAGCAGTAGGCTGCCGGCGATCTGCAGGACTCTATCGGTTCCCAGCACCATCGGCAGGGTGACCCGACGGCCGTTATTGGCGATGATATCCTTGACATCCTTGATCATTTCCCGCGATAGATGGGCCAACATCGCTATGGCGAGCGCCCAAGGGACTATGGGGTGAGTCAAGTGCCCGGCTTGCCAACCGATGGCAACCGGCGTGGCGCAGACCAGACTCATGGTCAGATTTTTCGTTATCCAGTGCGAGGATAACTTAGCTGAATAGGCGGCTACCGCGATAGTATTGAAGAGAGCGATATACACGCATTGCTTCGGCAACCACTGCACCGCTATGACGATAGATAGGCTGAAGATGACAAGGCCGATGAGCATTATTACCTGCGGATCCTTGAATTGCAAACGCTCTGATTTACGCGCATACATCCAGTTTGCGCCGCCGTAATGATAGAAACTAGCGCCAATGGTGCCAAACGCGACGGTCAGGGCGGCGGCCAGTGACAACTGAAAATCCGCCCCGCAGGTTTGGGAAACTATCCAGGCGGCCAAACCGCCGGAAACAGGCAGGATCGGACGGAAAAGCTTATACGTTAAATACCACATGAGAGATTGCCTCCTCTTTATTTAGAAATAATAGATTTGAGTTTTAAAATAACTATTTAGATAACAAAGTAGTTTATCATATACTCACGAATCGTCAATACTTTATTCATACCCGGCTATCGCTTAGTAATTAGATTATTGTTGCGGCGGAATAATAAAAGTGACTGGTTCATTCCCGTCAACGCCGCTCTCTGGCTCATCTAACCGCTCCTCGTCGAACCAGCCGATGATAGAACTGTGTCCGGCCGATCGCTTCAGAACGCTCTGAGGACCGCCCCGATAAGTTACGGAAGCATTATCAAAAGTTTCCGCTTCTAACGCTTCCCGCGCCCATAAGTCGGCGCTAGAAAAGTCGCGCGCGGTGATTTTTACCAGGCCGGCAGATAGGTCATCCGCGAATAACTCGCTATGCCCTTTCAAGTCGGCCGTCAATGCAGCCACGCTCCCCGACAGGCGAGCCTCGCTAAAGACGCTCATGGTCAATTTAATCTTTTGCGCCGTCAGATCATCAGCAGCTAATTCCGCTGATCCGTCCATCTTCAAATCTAGGCTATCAGCCGTGCCGCTAAGCCTTAATTCGCTGCCCAGACCGCTCAGGCTGCCGTTCAGATTCTGTCCCTGCATTTCCAAACGGGCCTCGGCTGTTTCCCCTAAACTGATATAGATATCCTGATCAAAGCCTTTTAGCTCCGCCTCGGAACGATTGACGCCGACGAAAGAGTCTAGGCGCGGCATTACGATCTCGCCGCTAATCTTCTTATCGAAACAGAAAATGCAGATCCCTTTATTTTCCCGGCTGCGCTGCGTCACCTGCAGCTGTCCCTCTTCGATCTTAAACGATAGGCGAGCCAAGTCTTCCGGCCGGCCGGACAGATTGATCGCAAAATCATCCCCTTTGACAACCTTGATATCCTGGTAACCGCTCAGATATAATTTATTAAAATCTCGATAGGCAAAGCTTTGGCTGGTTGCCTGTTGGCGGTTGATCTCCTCGACCCGCGTCTTGACGAGCGGCACAAGATCGACCGCCGCTACGACGAAAACGGCGATAGCGGCCATCCAGATCCCGATCAGGATGCTGGAGGCGACTAGATTAAAAGAATTTTTTCGCCTGATCATCGTCAGGCCCAAAGAGGATAAGAAGATCAAGGGTAGGACGCAGATCGCATATAAAGAGATGACGCCGACATAATACCCGGGCTGGCTGGCAATCTCGGCTAAAGGCAAGTCAGAGACCAGATAAGGCGAATTGATATTGAAAACCATCAGAGCGGAAGCGATACTGAGGCCGAGGATGCTAAAGAGCGAGGCCGCCAGGAAGACTAAGCCTAAAAATATACTGATTGCCGGCAAAAGGAAGCGGCCGATATTTTTCAAAAACAGGAAGAGCGCCTCCACGACCCGGACGGGAAAACCCAAGATCTGGCGCACGGCATTATTCCGGCGCAGATGGCCGAGCGCGTCCCGGCCTTCGGCGCCGATAGTCTTAGACTTTTCCTTGACGGCCTGCTGGATTTCCGCCAGATTGACCGGCTTACCGCGCATCTCTAATTTCTGGGCGTTGGTCGCGGCTTTAGGCATCGCGATCCAAAAGATTAAATAAGCTAAGACGCCTAGGCCATTAGCGAAGACTAAGATGATAAAGATCAGGCGGACAAAAACCGGATCGATGCCAAAATAAGCGGCGATGCCGGAGGCGACGCCGGCGATAATGACGTCATCAGGATCGCGATACAGTCTTTTCTTGGAAAGCGGCGTTTCTGGCGCTGAACGGCTTGATTCTACGGCTGCCGGCTGGCTGGTTTCCTCCGACTCCGTAATCTCCGCCACCGTTCCCATGACCTTGATGACTTCCGCGACATCGGCCAACGTGATCGCCTGCTTGGCTGATTTCAATTTCTGACCGAATTTTTCAGCGATGCTCGACTCGATGTCAGCCAAAATCTCTTTCCCTTCTTCCGGCGCTTCATAATACTCCTTGATAGAATCCAGATAGGCCTGTAGTTTTTCATAAGCGTCTTCCTCCAAGCTGAAGACTAAGCCGTTCAGGGTGATGTTAATGCTTTTTTTCATATGAGCGATGGTCCTTTCCCTCCCGCATGCGGGGACAGGAATCGGAATGAGGAAAAAATTATTTAAACTTTTTAATCAATGAATTAACGGATTTATTGAGCGCCCGCCAAGTGAGCGTCAATTGCCGCAGGGTCTCGCGGCCTTTCGGAGTCAGGGAATAATATTTGCGCGGCGGTCCGCTTGGCGATTCTTCCCAATCATAGGAAAGCAAGCCGGAGTTCTTCAGGCGCGTCAAAAGAGGATAGACCGTACCTTCGACTACCAGGAGATCCTCTTCCCGCAGCTCGCTCAAGATATCCGAGCAATAGACCTTGCCCCGCGAAATGACGAGCAGGATACAGAATTCTAAGATCCCTTTGCGCATCTGCGCCTGAGTATTTTCCGTGTCGATTTGCTGTTGATTAGCCATACTTATCCACAATGAATAATAAACTATTTACATTATAGCACCTAATACTATGTAATACAAGGTAGCTGGCAAAAAATAAAAACGGCCCGCCGCGCGAGCCATTAATCAAAAATATTTAGCCCTCTCCTTAACTCTTCGTCCGGCTATAAACTAGGCGCCCGCCGATCAGGATAAAAAAGGCTAAAGAAAGGATGACGGTAATGATGACCGCCGGGTATTCCCCGTTGAAACCCGAGGCTGATAGATGTTTTATGAGTATGCCCGCATAAGCCCAAATAAAAACCAGGCTGTAAGCGAGATTCTTATCCTTGAGCATCAAGATGGCGCCCGAAGCGGCGCCCAGCAATAAGGCGAGCATAGTCCAAATCTGTCCGCCGAGACCCAGGCCGTTCCAACCCAGGCTAACTAGGAAAACCGTGAAATTAGCGATATTGGCGACCGTTATCCAGGCGAGATAAATGCTGAATGGCAAGACAAGCAGCGCCTTGCTAAGAGCAGTAAATCTTTCGTGCGACAGCATCCTTGTGATCTTAAGCAGACAAAAGAAAAGCGCTAAGATGATCAGGAACGACAGCCAGATCAGATCATAATGCCAGGCAAAGATCCAAGAGATGTTGAGCAAAGAGCTGATAATGAAATAGATATTGACGGACCGTAAGATCTTTCCTTTCCCCGCCCCGGGATCGCCCCGGAAAAACCCGAATTGATAGATCGTATAAGCGGCCAGCAGGATATAAATCAGGCCCCAGATAGAGAAAGTCAATCCAGCCGGAGCAAAGAGGTTCGGATAGGCGTCAGAGATCATGCCGGTATCCCGGCCGTTGATCGGCAGGATATTCGCCAGAGAGTTGACCGCGACCATAAGCAGGAAGAGCGCGGCGGCGAGAATCTTTAAAAACATAATATTATGGTTTAAGATGACTATCATCTGTATAGTCATTATACCATCTTCAGCTTTTTATTCCATCATCCTGCCCAAAGCGGTATAGACCACGATGCCGGAGGCGATCATGACGTTCAAAGACTTATTGATCCCGTACATCGGGATCTCAACCACCGCGTCGACGAGTTTCTGCGTCTTCTTAGACAGGCCATAAGTTTCGTTGCCTAAAACGAAAGCTAAAGGAGCGCGATAATCAAAGGCGCGATAATCGATCGAGCCGAGGCATTGCTCGATCGCCACGACCCGCAAGCCCTTGATCCGCCTCAGATCCTTAATCGCCTCAAGAACGGTCCGCCGATACTCCCAAGGCTGAAATTTATAGGTGCCGACCGAAGCTTTCTGGATCTTGCTGTCCGGCGGCGTGCTGGTGGCGCCGCAGAGATACAGCTTCTTAGCGCCGATGGCGTCAGCTAGCCGAAAGAAGCCGCCGATGTTATAAGTGTCCAGGACATCCTCTAAAACCAGATAGATATCCGTCCTTTTCAATTTCCGGCTCAGCTCCAGAGCCTGCGCGGGGTCTATCGTCCGCAATTTTTTTGAATCTAATCTTATATCCATTGTTTTAAAAATTATTTTAGCTCTGTCCGTTTCCCTAGCGGCTACCTGCCTAAAAGTCTCCGCCAGCTTTCCTAGTATACTATACTATATCCGGATCGCCAATCTCAATTAAAAAGCGGCGTTAAATGAACACCGCTTAAGTTCTTAGGCCATCAGTCGTTATTTACCGCCTGGCAGTCTATGATAAAATCTACTCCCCCCAGGAAGTAATTATTGAATACGGCCTTGATCCCCGGCCATATCTCTTCCCAGGTAAATCCTCCGTCTTTTTCCAGGCTGAAATCATATCTATCCTCGAAATCCATAATTAACGGCATTTTACTGTCGCCGATTGGGCTGCTTATGCCATCTAAGCATACCAAGGCTATCACCAGCGGCAAATGCAGACAAATTTCGGTCCTTAAACGAAAAATGAGAAAATCCGGGTTCGGACAAGTGCTGACTCTGACGACCTGCCTAACGAATTTCCAGCTATATTTACGGTATAAATGGCGGAATAAGAATTCTAATATAGGCGCCTCTAAATCACGGAAATCGCTGGCTGCCGACTTTACCACCGATAATTCATGGGTATTATTCCCATAGACATCGATTAATTCCTGGAAGGTGGCAAGCATTTCATCCTTTAAACTTGTGCCCAAGCCATGCGGCAGCGAGGCGGCAAAAACTAATTTGTCCTTACTTTTTTTCCCGTCTTGGAAGGCGTTGAGGATCCGGATTTTGAGCCGAAGATCGCGCGCGCTATGGAAAAGCCGGGCGTCTTCTTTATCGACCAGATATTCCGCGTCGGCAGCGTCAGCCCCGTTCTTAATCGCAGCCATTATTTTCTGCGCCAATGCGTGATTGAATTTATCTTGATCAGGATCGATATCGGGATCTGCCGCGGATTTTTCCGGGGCTAACTGGGGATCAACCTGATCAATATCTGATCCGACAATATTTTTTTTCTTACCCCCGAAAAAAGATTTGACGATTTTATTAAAACCGCCAATAAAATTCACGAAAAAATTAATTAAATTTTTCATTTTTTAATGTGCAGTTTATTGTCCCAGCACCATGGGGGACTATCTAGCGACCGTCGCCAGAGAACGGATTTTGTTGGCTACATGCCTTTCATGGTATTTTTCTTTACCACATAATTCCAGTCGTTAGGAATTAGGATAATTTATCACATATAGTAATATTTGTCAATTAAAGCCCCTCTTGTTTATTTATTTACTAGTGATATAATAAATATAAGCTATTATTAAACAATAAGTATATGATAGGTGAAAAATCTTTCGAAATGAATAAGACAAGTAAAGAACAGCTAGCCATGACGGCAAAAGGGCTAGCGGCTAGAATAGCCGCAGAATTCGACAGGTCGGGAGACTCAGTAAATTTCGATCAAAATGGCATTGGGAGTGAGATTGATTCTTTAGTTACAGAAATGAAAAACAAGGGTTTTGAAAATTTTGAAAATTTAGACATTAGCGCAGATGAAGCCAAAAATCTTAATTCTGCATATACTGCTTGGCTGTCTCTATAATTGCCATAGTTAATCTACAAAACATGATAAGATAAAAGAGGCTACTGATTATAGCCTCTTTTTTATAACTCGGCGTGATAAAGGAAGCACGAATCTATTTTATGACTACTCATAATAGAACATATATACCAAAATCAGATAAATAAATTATACGCTCGCACTCAATAAAAAAATAAAAAAAATTGTAAAAACTATATTCCAGCTTTATTTCTAAATAATCTTAAGGCCATAGCGGCGCCTGATGGGTTCTCGTGCGGAAAGCTGTGTCCCATATTGGTAATTAATAACAATGCTTTGCCTCCCCGTGACCGCAAATCTTCAACTCCTTTTTGAATCTCGGCCGCCGGGAATATTCTATCCTCGGAGCCAGCTAAAACCACAATTGGAACCCCATTCGTAGCTAACTTATCAAAGTCATGATTTTTAATAAAAACCGCCTGCACCCGTTCGTGAGGGACTTCTTCGGCCAGACCCAATTTACTTTTTAAATATCTCCAACCCCACTTAGCGACATTCCTAATATCACCTTTAGGATCAACATAAGCTTTGCCTAAAGAATATTCATACCCGCCCTGCTTAGCGTCGCCGATCATCTGACGATTTATTAAAAAAGTATCCTCTCCGACTTCCGAATAAGTTTTTGGCATTTGATATTCATTTTTGGGATCTATCTTCGCTCTCAGTTGATTAATAACAGCGACTTCTGTTTGATCCTCTCCGCCAGCTAAGCCCACTCCACCAATTGAGGTAAAAGCATTAACCTTGCCTAAATTGCGCTCAACTATTTTCTCGGCGATACTCGCTCCCTGAGTACTGCCCTCAGAGGATCCAACGACCTCAAATTCTATTTTAGCTTCTTCTCCTAGCCCCATCTTTTGTTTCATTGCTTGTAATGACTTCTCCAGTTGCTTGACGGCTTCTTCCGCCACCAAACCTTGTCCTCGTCCCTGTCCGCCATCGTCAATATAGGCCTCCTTATTCAAACCTTCAGCCTTTAAAACCACGAAAGATTCGGCATCACCCATTAGCATCGTACCGGCTAATTTTATTTCTAGAGGATAGTTACCAAAATTAGGCTTATCACATTCAAACATCCCCGGAACATATATGGTAATCCGCAAGGTATCTGGTTTGGCTCCGACTTCCCTAAGATCTTCGGGAGCATCCCAACGCGCGATAACCGTCCGGACCTTGGCTGAGCCAAACTCAGTCTCTACCATTTTTAAATTTTCCGGGTCAATCAAATAATTTTCCACGGCCTGACGCCTCTGCTCATAAATATTCCGCTCCTCAGAATATCCTTTCCTTCCAAACTTTTTTTTATCACTTTCAATAAATTTTTCGCCTTCAGCTTTACTTATCGAATTATCAGACGACGGGGTCGGCCATCCAAAAGACATAAATTTATAATTTTAGTTTATAAAACTAAAATAGCACATTTCATACTATTCTGTAAATTTTTAATAACCATAAACCGCTGACTAAATCCGGATGCTGGCTCTGATTACAAAAGAATAACGCCAAGATTGGCGTCATTGTCCTAAGCTCCCGGGGTCGGATTCGAAAACAAAATCGAGATTTTTATATATGATTTAATGTTAGCAAATTTTTACTAGCATTAGAGAATATTTTAACTTTTTTGATTAACCAGTTTTAGTCCGAAATATCACGATTTTACCACTTTTCAGTCACAATAGCGTCACAACTTTTTGTTTCGCTAGCAATACAAGAGGAGGTGGTAGAATCGTGTTTATTTTATAAATAGTTATTCAGCTTTCAATTTCGAATTTAGAGTCTCTTTAAGGGAAGCTCCATCGCTATTTTTCCACTCCAACGGACCGGAGGCAGATCTCCCAAATATTACTCCGCAGGCAGCGCTTGAGCTATCAAAAACATAATCATCGGTAAAAATAAGAACAGGCCCATGAGCAATAATTCGTTTCATGGCAATAAGCTCTTCTCTAAGTTTTTTGTAAGGATGCGTTTGAAAAGATGGAGTTTCTTCTAATGAAGCCGTAGATAATTTTAAAACTTTCATTTTTCCATCTTCCAAAAGATGCCCAGTAGCAATAACATTTGTTCCTTTTTTGCATGTAAAAACAGATGAGGCGTCCAGCACTTTTCCAGATATTAGTTCTGCTTGAACGAATATATCATACCCGAGTAACGGCATTATAATTCCTAAATTTTCATAAAACACCTCCAAACCGCTTATATCTTCTTTTGGAATAGTTGGCATGCTCGGTTTATTGATGTTCTTAAGATTGCATTTCCCAATTTTTATTAGGCGTTCAATACAAACGCTCTCAAGATACTGGATACCTGTCTTAGTTAGCGATCCATCCTGACTTACAAAAACAACAACATCCTGCCACCAATCTTTTTTATAATCATGATCTCTTATTCTCTCCTTAAAACCGTCAGCCTCCCCGACATATACAGCGAGCAACCCACCTTCATCAGAATTTCCTATTAAGAAATAAACACATGCTCCATTTTCTGTTTCTGGCAAGGAGATAATCTCACTTAAAGCATTGCGCGGACCACAAATGGCTTTACCGCTCCATTGATCAATTCTTATTTCCCTTATTCCTTTCGGAAGACCGGCAGCTAAATAAATTGTAATCTTTTTTCCTTGATGCATAAATTTTATTTTTTATGCTGAATAGTTTTTGGTTTTAAAAGTAATACTAGTTCTTCTGACTTTACCCTTGACTTTTTTTCATGATTATTTTTATTAAGCTTATTGTTGCCACCCAGAGTGCTAAATCTACCTGTAATAACATGCTCATGAATTCGGCTTTTATTTTTATCTAGATTAAAATATTTACTTGCTAATTCAATAACTTTATCTCCTGACAAGCCATTACTACATCTACCCTTGGGAAAAGTAAAAATAACCGTAGCTTCTTTTTTTGATAAATCTGACAAAAGCTGTTCTAGCGCTTTAAGAGATTGTCCTGCGTTGCTAAATTCTGATTGTGGACGTTCAGAAATAGCCGGATAACGCCCAATCCCTGTTATCTCTCCACAATAACCACGGGCGATTGTTTCAAGTACATGGTAAAAGCGACTATATTGTACGCCTGAATAAGGTGGGTCAAGAAGGACCAGATCTCCCTTTTTTAATTTTGATATAAGCTTTTTTGCATCAGAAACAACCGCTTTTCCTTTTATCTTGGCATATAAAATAGAGATCTCTTTTAGGGCAGTTTCACAAGATTTAAAAATATCTATGTGCCATGAAATTTCAATAAATTTTCCAGCTCCTTTTGTTGGCTGAAAAGGTTGCGCGGTGTGGCCAGGAGAAGCGGCGGCTCTCGAGGCAGCAATAATTATAGCAGCCAAACAAACATTTCTGTATTTAGTTTGTTTGGGTAATGTTTTTAAAAGATAGTCGAGTACCAGCGCTTGCTTTGGACTAAAATAGTGGCCGCCATAGGCATTCCAAATAGGACCGATTTGAGATGGAGATTCGCAAAGCTTTCTCGCTTTTTTTACTCTTAGTTTAATATCGTTATGATATTTTTTATCGATTTCATCAATTCTATTTAAAAATTTTGAAGAATTTAAGCCTTTTTTTGCTTCTTCTATCCAAATATTTTTTAAATATTCAACATCAAATATTTCAGTTCGTCCAATCACGGCTTTAGCTAGGACGACAGCATATTTTTGCAGATCACCAGCGATAATTTCTCCTTTAAAATTTTGATCTGTAGCCACAAAATTTATTATACCTCCAGAGCCACAAAATGGATCGATAAATCTATTTGCACGAGGAAGCTGCTCGCGGAGTAAATCCCCGAGCCCATTGTTTAACATAAAACGTTTTGAACCCATGTATTTCATATTCCTAGACCCCACAGAGATATTCGCTCACACTCACTTAATCTTAAAATTGGCTTAGAGATATCCATTACTAAATCGCTATAAGTATAATTTTTACTTTGTGATTTTTCCCAAACCATTATATCTTGAAGAGCTATATTAACATCATCCCAAAGATCTAAAAAATTAGATATAGCGCCAGCATTTTTAATTATTCCATTATCGACAGCATACGGTCCCCACCAAAATTCTAAATCTTTTTTTGTAAAACCGGCCTCCTTAAGTAACTTTGCGTTAATACCAGTAGAAATTCTTAATAAAAGTGTAGCTCTTGCGAGTACTTGTAAATGATGGCTTGGATCATCAACAGAAGTAAACTTACCCGCTTCCTCAATAATTTTTGAGTCATCTGGCTGTATGGCCCATGTAAGAAAATTAACCCATTCTTTTTGTACTGGCGCTGAGAAGTTGAGAGTTATAATTTTTTTTTCAATCCAAGCCCTATAATCATCTAGATTTGTCGACGTGTGAGGCTCTATACCATATACCGCCTTATACGCTTGTGACAAACTAGATCTTAAAAGATGTTTATCAATTTCATTAAATCTGGATGACGGGCTTGGCTCACACATACGCCAAAGTTCGCTAAAAAAAGCAAGCGAATGTGGGGCGGTTGTATTTGATTTTGGAAGTATTCTAGATGGTCTATAACTGGAATAATTTCGTAATATTTGGTCGTCACCGAATTGTTTAATATCAATGCCCCATAACCTCATCCACTTGCTACCAATTGGATGAATGTTATTGGCAACACCGAAAGCATCTAACCATTCAAAAAGAGTAATTGATCCAGGACAAATGATATTAGCCAATGTATCCGCTGATAATCTTCTATCTGTCCAATGTTCTAGGGCCATCCAAACAAATTGATGTGTCCTTCCTAGACTACGATTTTTTCTCTTGAGACTTGGAGTAAGATCAACAGCCCCATCTTTTACAATAACATGTCGGTTGTTAAAAACACCGATACCTTCAGATGCGAGTAAAGACATCGCTGCTCTTAGTTCAGCATAATAAGCAAGATGAATAGAGCTATTACCATCCCCCTTAATATGTAGACTAAGCGCTCGTCCAAGCAGACTCCAACCATCGCCACAATGGTTAAAAACAGATGCCGCGATATAATCCTTAATTTGTTTATCTTTTAAACTAGAACGTCGCGTAAGAAGATCTTTATAGGCATTCGTTTTATAATATTTAGCATAAATATTACCTGTTCCAATCCATTGCCCAGACAAAAAATGAGGACGAAGATTTTTAATCGCCTCTTTAATAGAGTCACGAGAAGCATTTCTTAGAGATTCTTTAAGCGGATTTATGGCCATTATGTTGTATATATATCAATTAGAGTCTTCCTCAAATCCAAGATTATTGAAAATTGTCTTTGCGTCGGCGGCTAAATCGCTATTTTTCATTAAATGTTTAAGCAATAATCGTCTAAACTCTCTGTAGCCGCTACCGCCGCGAAATGAAAGTTTAAGAGTTCTTTCGGAGTCTGTAAGTTTTTCCGCCCCAGAAGATCTCCAGTCAAAAGTTGTAAATGCTTTTGCAATTTTATTCACAAACAAAATAATATCTTTTTGTTTTTTAATTAAATCTTCAAGGGCCTCTGATACTCCAAACTCTTGACTAACTCGCCATTTTTTAAGCTGTAGCGTTTCCGCATTTAAAAATAATAGGTCATTTGAAATATTAAGAACAACTGAAATACCTTGATCATTATTTAAAAGTGTATGCGGCCCAGAAAATGCTGGATCACCTTTTATTTTACGTTTGTATTCAGTTGCTCTTATTTTTTTTGTCCATAGTGCCGACGTTTCTTTAGTAAATTTTTCTATGGAATTCCAAAGATAAATTAATAAAGCGGTCTGTTGACTACGATTCCAAGGTATAGTCATTTCATCGTGACCAGCCGGAGCCCCAAATAAACCCCCTATAGTTACCCCTCTACCTTCGGAAGTTTTAATATATGTTTTTAGTAATGCTCTTATCCAGGCTGCCTGAGTGACGGAAGCAATCCCGCTTTCTCCTAACATATTTATACGATGATACCAAGCACTCATTGGTTCAGACCATAGTGATTCTACTATTTCTTGAGCCCTTGCTTCTCGATAAACTTTATGTCCTTCAAATCTATCTAACCAATCTTCAGTGCGTAAAAGAGGATATAAATCAAAAGCAAGACTGGGATTAATTCTTTTTGGTTTTATATTTATAGTCCAAAATAAATATGCTTGCCAGCTCAAATCTAAACCATAAAAAGCAACAACCGGCAATTCATAATCTTCATCGATATTTTCATCAAAGGCCAGTAATCTATGTTGGCCATCAATAACTTCTAGGGGTAAAACCTGCTCAGAGATCCACTTCTTATTACTCTTTGACATTGGTATTTTAATTTCTACAAATTCATTATTATCATTATTATTTATAGTTATTAAATCCTTTGACGCAACACCTAACCCATTACGTCTGTCATCTTTTGTTAATATATTTACCACAATAGCAGTTGGCAACCAACCTGGTTTGCGGAGATCATTAAATCTAATATCTTCACGTTGAGATTTACTTAAATCTGACCATGGGTAACCATATTTAATATACTCAGCAATATTCCTAGAACGAGATTGCTCATGAGCTCGCTGTATTCCTAAATCGCGAGATCTTTTTACCCCATCTTTTACGTCTCTACGATTTACTCCAGACAAAGAGCGCAACTGTCTGGCAGATAATGAAAAAATGTAAAAACATTTTTCAGGTTCTCTGCGATGATTTTTTTTAGCAAAATCAACCGATTTCCAAACATCAAGCCATTGATTGACTTTTAAAGCCTTCACTACGGTTGCCTCATTTGATAGTGTTTGTTTTTTCATATAATTTAAGAATTCTTTTTGCTAATTTTATTTCGATCAACAAACCAATTAGAACTAATCCCTCGAAATAGGCATTGACATGCCCCTGATAACACTAAAAATATACTTAAAATATACCACCCAGGATCTCAAAAGTCAAAAAAATTAGATCAAAAATAAGCCTAAAAACTAAACGTAAATCTGCACGTGCATTTACGTTTATTTTAATATTGTAGAATTTTATTGGATTTTTATTAAAAAACTTAGACCAAACCTTTAGCCAAATTTTATCCAAACCTGTTTTGCTAACATCAAATAGAATACAGCTAATTCTTTGACCGTTCTTTCGACCGAAGATGGTCAAAGTTCGATTGTTTAATATTAGATTAAATAAGCTCGTTTTCTTACCCTAAATTTTACCCGTAACTTTCGGTAACTTTGATTTGCTAGGATTAGAAATAATAAGGCTAATTTCTTGACCTAAATCTTTACGTAGATTTTGGTCAAGCCCAATCGGTTAGATTATTAATAGTTTATTCCGGCACGCGCTTTTTTTCTTTTTTTCGGCGAGCTCTGCTAGCGAGCCGAAAAAAGAAAAACGCGATCGGATAAACATTAGACCTAACGCTTGGCTAAGCAAGGTCTAATCCTAATTTAATAATATATACATCATTAACTTGATTATATGCACACTTAAGAACCAAAGTGTCTATTTTCAAGATAATTCCTAAAATAGACAGCAATTAAGAGCCTGTGATAAAGTAATAATAATTGACGCGAACCCCCGCGCTCTTGTATTGCTCCTTAAAAATTTAAGTAAATTATTTATGAGTGCAATCAAGCGTGCAAATAAATGGTGGGTGGACTTCAGCTTTAAGGCGCGAAGATACCGCCTACCGAGTCCAACCAATACTCGATCCGGGGCTCAATTTTATGAAGCGGTTTTAAGGCAACGGCTAACCAGGGGCGAAGATTTATTTCCGAAAGAAAAAAGGAAATGTTTAACCCTCAAAGAATTTTCCGAAAAATGGGTTAAGTCGTATGTCGAAGTTAATAATAAGCCCTCGGAAATTAAGAATAAAAAGACTTATCTAAGATCATGCCTCTTGCCGTTCTTCGGCAAAAAAAGATTAGACGAGATTTCTAGCCTCGATATTGAAGAGTTTAAAGCTCTGCAATTAAAAAGGTTAAAGCCTAAAACTATTAACGGCCAAATGGGAACTTTAGCGAAATGTCTTAAAACGGCTGTCGAATGGGGCGAACTAGATAAAGTGCCAATAATTCGACCTCTGCGCTCTGACCCGGAAGAGTTTGATTACTTAAACGAGGAAGAGGCTAATCGCTTACTGGCGACCGCTTCCGAGCCTTATAAGACAGCGATTCTCTTGGCTCTACATACCGGAATGCGTATCGGCGAACTCATGGCCTTAAATTGGGAAAAGATTGATTTCCTTAAAAAGCAAGTTATAGTCAAAGACAATTTCTCGGTCGGAGTTTTAGGCTCGACTAAAGGCAATAAGATTAGATATATTCCCATGACGCAAGACCTGTATAATCACCTAATCGCTTTATCGCCGAAAGAGGGTTTTGTTTTGAAAGGCCCGGACGGATTAAGATTTCGACCGGAATGCTCTCGGACAAATATTCACATGATTTGTGATAAGGCAAAATTACGCCAAATCGGTTGGCATAAGCTCAGACATACCTTTGCCTCCCGATTAGCCGAGAAAGGGGTCTCTATGACCGCTATAAAAGAGTTAATGGGTCACTCGGACATTAGAACGACTATGCGTTATGCGCATTTAGGACAACACACTTTAAGAGACGCAATAAAAGTGTTAGAAACGCCACAAGTTATAAACTTACGGCACAATAGCGTCACAATCGAGAATTTGGGGGTTCAAAATTCCGATTGGTCAAAACGAGAAATACGCCCGTGAACAAAAGAAAAAACGAGATTTTACTCTCGTCTTTTCTATGCTCCCGGGGTCGGATTCGAACCGACGACCAATTGGTTAACAGCCAACTGCGCTACCGCTGCGCTACCCGGGAATATTAAATTGTCTCTTGAGCGCCCAACGGCGCTCTCTAAAAAACAAAATATTTCAACGAAATATTTACTAATATGATAGCAAATCACCCTATTATGTCAATAACTGCCCTCCGTCCCTTAGTTCTTCCTATATAATCAGCTATTTACCGACCCTCCGGACTGTCCCGGCTCCGGCATCGACCATGATCAGTTCATTATCTTTAAAGACCTTAGTCGCAGTCCTGGTCGCTATCAGGCAGGGTTTCTTCATCTCCCTGGCGACTATCGCCGCATGGCAGATAACGCCACCCTCATCCGTCACTATCGCTGCCGCCTTCTTCATAGCCAGTAACATCTCAGGCGTAGTCATCGGGGAAATAATGATGTCTCCGCGCCTGACTTTGAAAGAATCCCGAACAGAAAATACTAATTTGGCCCGACCCTTAGCCTGTCCTGGCATCGCCGTACGGCCAAGCAATCCGCCTTTTATTCTTTCCGGTTCATCTTTAGCTAGGATATAGCCGCGGCTCCGAGCATAAGCAGCTAGGCTCTGGATCTTATGGTAACCGTCCGGCGCTGAGATGAATTTCTGGAAACGGCGGCGGCACTCGGCTAATGTCGGTGGCTTATCAAGATCTTCAAGGCGCAAAACATTCACATAAGATTTCAAATGCGGGAAGAGACGGTGCAAAGTTGCCATCATTACTCGATTATTATAAGCAAAGAAATGGTCCTCGCTCCTCAGACGCAGGGCGACTGCCTTAACTCTACCTTTTACACGTTCCTCCGGACCCATGAAAGCAATAAACAGATCGCCGATTACTAAGCTCCTGACCTCGGCTAAATATTGATTAAAAGTATTTAAATTTTCCAGATAGCCGCGGCGCCAGACAGATTGCAAGTCTTTGAGCCCCGCCTGATATCTCTTTAATAAAGCAAGGGCCTGCTGCGGCTCTTGTCGGCAAAAATCTACTAATCCTGATTTGATCTGTCGGATAGTTATTCGGTCCTCCCAGATTTCAATGACGCCGTTATTTACAAAATCAACTCCTACTGGCTGCCTAATATTGATACCTAATCTCCTGACGCCCTGGCTCAGACTCTCCAGCCAGAATTGTTGGATAATGAGAGAGGTATCTCGGGTATAATGTTTGGAAAAGACTACCGTCGGCTTCATATTAGTAATCCCTCAATTTCTCCAAACCCTTGAACTTCCGTATCTTCTCCAAGGCCTTGGACTCGATCTGGCGGATACGCTCGCGGGTGACCTCGAATTCCTGGCCGACTTCTTCTAAGGTATGGGCGACGCCATCTACCAGCCCGAAGCGCATCTCCAGAATCTTCTGTTCGCGCGGCGAGAGCTGGGCGACGATATTCTTCACATAATCTCTCAGGAGCTGCAGGGCGGCAGCGCGATCCGGCGTCACGTTCTTCACATCCTCGATAAAGTCTTCCAGGGTAGAGTCTTCGCCGTCATCGCCGATCGTCGTCTCTAAAGAAATCGTGTCCTGGGAAATCTTCATGATATAGCGGACCTTTTCTAAGGGCTCGCCCATCTCTGAGGCGATCTCTTCGGCTAAAGGCTCGCGGCCCAACTCTTGGATCAGATTGCGCTGGACCTGCTGGAATTTATTGATATTTTCCACCATATGGACCGGAATACGGATAGTCCGCGACTGGTCGGCTAAAGCGCGGGTGATCGCCTGGCGGATCCACCAGGTCGCGTAGGTAGAGAACTTAAAGCCTTTGCGGTATTCGAACTTCTCAACGGCCCGGAACAAGCCGATATTCCCTTCCTGGATCAGGTCTAAGAGACTCATGCCTTTGGCGCCGGCGAATTTCTTAGCGATCGAAACGACTAGGCGCAGATTAGCTTCAATAATCCGCCGCTCCGCCTCCTTGTCGCCCTTCTCTTTGCGCTTGGCAAGCTCGACTTCTTCATCGCCGCTTAAAAGCGGCACCTTGCCGATCTCTTTCAGATACATCTGAATGGAGTCGGCGCTCAGTTTCGACAGGTCGATGTTCAGAGCGTTCTGATGCGCGAGGGCCTTGCCGGTCAGGGGCGGCTCCTGCGCTTTCTTCTCCGCCGTATCCAAGATCCGGCCGGAGTCTTCCATGATCCGGACGCCGCTCTTCTGGAGATCGCCCAAAAAGACATCAAATTCATAGACATATTCTTCCACTTCCGGGAAAAGGTATAAGAGCTCGGTTTCGGTCACGAAACCGCGCAACCTTCCCTTATCGATCAGTTTCCTGATCTGCTCCTCGGTCGGTTTGACGGCCTGGCGCTCTTCGCGCGCGCGCGCGATCTTCACGCCGCGGATCAGATGGGTCTTATTCTTCTGGCTATTCTTCCGCTTGCCCTTAGCTGTTTTACTGCCCTGGCTCTTTTTTGGACGGCTCGAAGCAACCGCTTTGGCCGGACGCGCCGCGCTATGCTTCTTAATTTTTTTTAAAAATTTTTTTGCCATAAGATTATAGGACCATTAAGTCTTTCAATTCATTCATCAGCCGATCAATCTCGGCTGTCTGACCTGTCTTTTCCGCCGCGGCGATAGCGCGCTGGATCTTCTGGATCCGGGCTTTGCGGCCGTATTTCTTCAGCTCACTGATGATCCCGACGATTTCCGCCTTGATCTGCGGCTGCTCAAAATTATAAAAATCCTTTTCGCCTAAAAGGATCAGCTTATCCAATAATTTTTCGTCGCCGCCTCCCTGCTCGGCCAGATACGCCCGGAAATTCTCATAATCTAAGGCGGCAGTCTTATTATAATAGATTATGAAACCCTTGTAAAACCTGGCGAAATCAGCGGGAAGATATTCTGGCTCCAGGTTGCTGACACTATAATTTATAAATTCCGGAAATTTGACGAGGAGAGCTAAGAGGAGCTCGGCTAGCTTATCTTCGCGGCTGCTTTCCGGCGCTTGATCCAAAATTTTCTCGGCCGGAGCCGCTTCCTTGCCCTTTAATACGCCGTGCTTGCTCTGCCACTTCAAGAATTCTTCCCGGATATCAGCTTCAAAGAAGCTTAAATCCTCGCTGATCTTCTTCAGCCAATAGCCCTGCTCGCTCTTATTGGCTACCAGGTTGATCATCGCGAACATCTGATCGCGGACGGAACGCTTATTATCCAGTACTTCTAGGTCCAGGCCCGCGCTGATCTTGGTAAAATAATAATCTAACATCGGCTTAGCTTGCGCTACGGCCGCCCGGAAATCGTCCGGATCGTTACGCAGGCATTCATCCGGATCCTTGCCGGAACCTAGGACGATTATTTTTAGGTTCATCTCTTGCGCCAGGACTTCCTTGATACCCCGATCCGCGGCTAATTGACCGGCCGCGTCCATATCGAAGAGCAAGGCGACATTATTGGTAAAACGCTTGATGAGCGCTACCTGTTCGGTCGTGAGCGCCGTGCCGGAAGAAGCCACGACATTCTTAAAATCATGCTGATGGCAGGCAATAGCGTCCATCTGGCCCTCCACGACAATCGCTAGATCCGCCTCGCGGATAGCGGCTTTCGCCTTATTCAGGGCGAAGAGCGCGCGGCTCTTGTCATAAACTTTGGTCTGAGGGCTGTTGATGTATTTACCCATCTTCTCGGTCTTCTCTTTGGCCGGGTTAACGCGGGCGGTAAAAGCAATGATATTATTATTGGCGTCCCAGATCGGAAACATGATCCGATCGCGAAAACGGTCATAATAGCCGCGGCCGCCCTCTTTCTTGATAATTAGTCCGGCGGCAAAAATTTCCTCATCCGTATATTTCTTGCCGCTTAAAGGCCGGGCTTTCAAGAATTGATATAAATTATCCCAGGCATCCGGACTATAGCCCAGCTGCCAATCATTGATGATTTCCGTTGTCAGGCCGCGCTGAGCCAGATAGGCGCGGGCGGCTTGCCCGGTCGGCGTCCCCAGGAGATGGGCATAATATTTGCCGGCCAGTTCCAGGATATCCAAAAGGCGGTTGCGTTCGGAATAATCCTGCTGGTTCTCATGCTTCAAGACAACGCCGGCTTTCGGCGCCAAGAGGCGCAAAGCTTCCATAAAACCCAAAGCTTCTTTTTCCATCACGAAAGCGAAAACGTCGCCGCCGCGGCCGCAGCCGAAACAATGCCAAATCTGCTTTTCCGGCGAAATGACAAAAGACGCCGTCTTTTCGTTATGGAAAGGACAAAGCGCCTGAAAATTCGCGCCAACCGCCTTGACCGGCACATATTCGCGGATCACCTCCACGATATCCAGCTTAGATTTTATCTCTTCTGCTTGGCCCATATTAGGGGTTAAAGATATCAGATATTAAGAATTTTTTCAAGCGCGCTATTTCCGCTTCGACGACCGCTCCGTCATATTCAGCGTTATGGCGGCTGACGCCCTGGTAGCCCGGGCGCTTCTGGTCAAGGTGCAGATTAAAAGTGACGAGCTCTCCGTCCGCCTGAGTCTCGCTCGTAAAATAAATATGGAAGCGCGGATAAAAATCACGGCTCAGCCGGCGGGCGAAACTGATCTGGCC
Organism: Patescibacteria group bacterium; assembly: GCA_041651195.1. Lineage (GTDB taxonomy): Bacteria > Patescibacteriota > Patescibacteriia > Patescibacteriales > UBA12465 > UBA12465. Next base: position 122,141 of record JBAZJR010000003.1, on the reverse strand, counting down.
AGCCTCCCGATCCGGCACCAAGCCATAACCGGCCCGCCGCAGCCACATCTCCGGCGCTTCGCCTAATTGTCTTTTATTGACTGTCAGTTTCATGGTGACCGATCTTAAAAATAATGAATTTATAGACTACGAAATTCAAGATCGCCAAAGATAGGTTTACGATAATCTGCGATAAGATATACCAGATAGCGTACTTATTGACTAAGATATGCATCAGGAGCCCGTTCAGATAGAGCCCGAGCGCGGCATTGAGGATGTACAGGAATAATTGGTGGAAGGCCTTGCTTTGCGAATAATTACGGAAAGTCCAGAACTTCTGCAGGGTGAAGCTAACTAGAAAAGCGAGGATGAAAGCTAGGCTGGTCGACCAGACGATGTCTAAACCGAAGAGGCCATGGAAAAAAAACAAGAGGAGCAGATCCGTGCCGCCGGAAAAGCAACCCGCGACGATAAATTTTATTACCGACTTGTAACGGTTAAATATTGAAAAAATTCTTGGAAAATTAGCGGAAAAATAGGAACGAAACTGATTATAGAATTGGCGGATATAAGACATAGCCGAGATTAAGATTAATGATATTTACCTCTTCCAATTATAGCTATTAAAGGCCCAATTAGCCAGACTCTTAATTTCCCGGAAGCGCTCGTTCTTGCCGCGCGCGTTCAGGATGACCGCGATTGCTTCCCGGCCGCCCTGATCCCGCAAACGGCCGACAAAACAGTAACCCGCTTTTTCCGTATAGCCGGTCTTGCCGCCCAAGACCTCAAGCGTCTCCGGCGCCGGATCAAATAATAAATAATCAGTGGACTCGATATATTTTTCTCGGCCGTCTAAAGTCGTGAAACGATAGGCGCTCCTCGTCGTCGCCTCGCTGATCTCCGGAATACCAAGTGCCGCTTGGGCCAGGAAAGCGACTTCGCGCGCCGTAGAAACATTCCGGTCGCTCAGTCCGATCGGATCGGCGAAATTCGTCCGGGCTAAGCCCAGGCGCCGCGCTTCAGCATTCATCCGCGCGACAAAATCCGCTTCGCTCAAGCCGCTCGCGTGGACCAAGGCGATCGTCGCGCCGTTGTCAGAGGCGACCAGACTGGTATAAAACAAATCCTTGATCGTTAGCTGCTCGCCCCGGAATAGGTGCCAGCGCCCGCCTTCAATCTCATCCGCCGGCGTGATCTTATAAACCTGATCCCAGCCTGGATTATTCTCCAGGAAGACCAGGGCGGTCATGAGCTTGGTAATGCTGGCGATCGGCTGGACTTCATCGGCGTTGCGAGCGAAGAGAAAAAAACGGCCACTAGCCGCCAAAACCGCACCGCGCGGCGCGTCCAATTCTAGGCGCGGCGCCTCCGGCTTCAAAGCGATCAAATTAAAATCCGGATTAAGGCGGGCTGCCGGACTGCTCCCTCCCAACAAAAAAATGAAGATTAGATTGATTATAATATTCCAAAACATGTGGACAGGATTACTCGTTCTGCGAGTCAGCCAGGCTGGCCGCAATCGTTTCGACCTGATTTAATCTTTCGTAATCCGGCAGGTCGGACACTTTGCTCAAACCTAAGAAACGGATAAAATCATGGGTCACCGTATAAAAATATTCATTCTTGCTCTTCTCGAATCTTTCCTCGATCAAGCCGCGCAGGAGTAAATTGCGGATAATAAGTGCGCAATTGACTCCCCGGATCCGATCGAGCTCTAGCTTAGCGATCGGCCCACGGTAAGCGATAATAGTTAAAGCTTCCAGGCTGGGCTGGGATAATTCCCCGCTCGTCTCATCCTTTAAGAATTCCTTGATCAAACCGGAATTATCGCCCGTAGTCGCGAGCTGATACTGATTATTATTTTTCACCAAAGTCAGGCCGCGTCCGCCCGCCTGGCAATCCTGAGCCAATTCCGCCAGAGCTTCCTCTACTTCTTTAGCCTTGGTTTTCGTCAAACCAGCCAGATCCTTGGCCGCGAGCGGCTTTAGGGAAACGAATAATAATGATTCTAATTGTGATTTTAGAGACATATGATTGATTTAATCTATCTGCCGGCTGATCCGGATTTCGCTAAAGAGCTCATCCTGTTCAAAGCATAATTCTTTCTGTTTAGCTAGTTCTAGGACGGCCAAAAAGCTGACAATGACCTCCGTTTTCGTAGCCGCGCTAGCCAGGAGGCGGGAAAAATTAACCTTGATCTTATCGACGAGCAATTGCTTGATCGCCGCGATCCGGTCCTCGATATTTATTTTCGGTTCCAAGGTCGCTTCCGGCAAGACCTCTTCCCGCTGCTTCTCTAGGCGGGCCAGGAGCAATAAGAATTTCTCATGCAAGAGGATAGGCGTCAATTTAGCAGGGGGTGAAAAGACCGGTAGATTGAATTGGCCGCGCCGGCTCTTGGCGCCGGCAAAGGGCGGTAGATACAGCCAGCGCCCCTCGCCGATCAAGGCTTTGACCGTCTGGCTGGCCGCCACGAATTCCTTATACATCCTGAGTTGCCGTTCCAGGTCATTGATTTCCTCCTCTTCTTCACCGGAATACAGATAGGGTAATAAAGCCTTGGATTTTATAAACAAGAGCTTGGCGGCGATCACTAAAAAATCTGCCAGCTCTTCCGGATTGATATCCTGGGCGGCCCGGATATAGGCGACATACTCGTCCGCGATCTTCGCCAGAGAAACTTCGGTAATATCCAGCTCTTCGCTCTCGATCAAGCTCAAGAGCAGGCCGAGCGGCCCGGAAAATTTTTCGGTCGTGACCTCTATCATAATTGCTTTAACGACGCCTCTGGCAAGACATAAAGATTGCCGCGCAGACATTGATAGCCAGCTCGATGGCTCTTGTCGCCCGGGTAAGAGACCTTCATCTGTCCGCTGCCATCTTCGGCGCTATCTAGGCGGAAAGTGGCGCAGAGGTCAAAATCCTGAGCGCCTACTAACTGATAGACGATCGGGGACTTAGTTTCCGGATCGAACAGTGATTCGCTGTCCAGGTAGACATTGGCATCGCTAGCCAGGATTTCCAGCGTGTCCGGCAATTTCTTATGGCGTTCATAGTAGCTGTTGACGGCCACTTCCAGATTAGAGATATTGTTGACCAAAGACTGGTCCAAGCGGCGGGCGCGAGCAGTGGCCGGCGACTCCACGAAGAACCAGGCGGCGATAAAAGCGGCTAAGACCAGGGCTAAAGAGGCCCAGAAGTAGATCTTCACGACAGTGTCTTTCTGCTCAGGGTTCTCCCGCTTAATGTCATAAAAATAATAAGAAAAGACCACGGCGGCGATCACGAAGATCGTCAGCGCTTTCAGAGCGAAGCGGCTAGTGAGTTCCCCGTCTAAGAAAGCGTTGATCGCGCTGATGAATACCCCGAGGACCACCAAAGAGGAAACGAAAAGGATGAAATAAGTCAGCCAGCGGCGGATAGCGGAATCCTTATCTAATTCGCCGCCACGCAGCCCCTTCAGAATCAGCGCGGAAATAGCGAAAAAGATCGGCGCGGCGATGAATAAGGCGGAAATAGCAAACTTCAATTGGCCATCGTTGCCGCTGTAACTGTTCAAGACATCGGCCACGGTCTGATTGATGATGTGGAAAGAGATCATCCCGACCGCTTGGGCCGTGAAAATCAGAGCCACGAGCGACAGGAGATAATAAAAAGCATACTTGGCGTTTTGTTTATTAGGCATATGGTTATTGTCTTCGCGGATCGCTAAGATCAAAGCTATGACCAGAAACGCCGCGATAGATATAAAAGCGAGAAAGAACAGGCTCATAAATTAAATATACTAAGATTAAAATTCCGCGTTCTTCGGCGTCCGCGGGAACGGGATCACGTCACGAATGTTCGCCATACCGGTCAGATACATGATCAGGCGCTCAAAGCCTAAGCCGAAACCGGCATGTTTGACCGAACCGTATTTACGCAAATCCAGATACCAGGCGTAATCTTCCTTTTTCAGGCCCATCTCACCCATCCGTTTCTCCAGATATTCCAAACGTTCTTCCCTTTGGCTGCCGCCGATGATCTCGCCGATGCCAGGCACGAGCAGATCCATCGCCGCGACCGTCTTCCCGTCTTCGTTCAAGCGCATATAGAAAGCCTTGATATCCTTCGGGTAATCGGTGACGAAGACCGGTTTCTGGTAGACTTTATCGGTCAGATACCTTTCGTGTTCCGTCTGCAGATCGATCCCCCATTTGACCGGAAAGACAAATTTTTCGCCAGACTTTTCTAATATTTCGATCGCGGCCGTATAAGTAACGCGTCCGAATTCAGAGTTCAAGATATTATTCAAGCGCTCCGCGATGCCCGGATCAATGAATTTATTGAAGAATTCCATCTCTTCCGGCAATTCTTTCAGGATATGAGCGATCAGATACTTCAGCATCTTCTCGGCTAGCATCATATCATCATTCAGGTCGGCAAAAGCCATTTCCGGCTCCATCATCCAGAATTCCGAGGCGTGCCTGGTCGTATTGGAATTTTCCGCCCGGAAAGTCGGACCGAAAGTATAAACCTTATTCAATCCCATCACCAGAGCCTCGGCATTGAGCTGGCCGCTCACGGTCAAGCCCGCTTTTTTCCCGAAGAAATCAGCGGCATAATCCGTCTCCCCTTTTTCATCCCGGGCCGGCTTCTTGAGGTCTAAGGTCGTCACCTGAAACATCTCACCGGCGCCTTCGCAGTCGCTCGTGGAAATTATCGGGGTCTGGATATAGCTGAAGCCTTCTTCTTGGAAAAATTTATGGATCGCGAAGCTCAGGACGGAGCGCAGGCGGAAAACCGCGGAAAAAGTATTGCTGCGGCCGCGCAGGTGGGCGATCGTGCGCAAGAATTCAAAGCTGTGCTTCTTCTTCTGGAGCGGATAGTCGGCTGGCGCCAGGTTGATGATCGTAATCTTGGTCGCTTTGAGCTCGAAGGCCTGGCCGGCGGCCGGAGATTCTACTAATGTCCCCTCTATTTCCAGTGAAGAACCGACGCTGATATGCTCTATTTCGGAAAAATTCGCCAGGTCAGAGGCGAAAACGACCTGCAAGCCCTTGAAAAAAGAGCCGTCGTTGATCTCGATGAAACCAAAATCCTTAGAACTGCGCGCGGTGCGCACCCAGCCGGCGACCATAATCTCTTTATTTAAATATTCCGCGGTAGAACGATATAATGATTTAATTAAGATGATAGGCATAATAAAATGGCGTTAATTTGCTCGGCTAGACAGGCTAGTTTCGGCGCGCCTTATTCCTTCCGGGGCGCGATCCTTACGGCGTCAGCCGTTTCACATCTCGCGGCAAGAAACAGGCCTCTTTGACGCTGCTTAAGTCCAGCATCTTCATGATAATACGCGCCGGGCCGATTCCCGCGCCGCCATGGCTCGGGCAGCCATAGCGGAAAAAATTCAAATAATCTTTCAATTCTTCCAAACTCATTCCCTTTTCGATCGCCTGTTTCTCTAGAACTTCCACGCGGTGCTCGCGTTGCGACCCGGTCGTTATTTCTAAGCCACGATATAAGAGATCGAAACTCTTGGTCAGATTCGGCTGATCAGCATGACGCATATGGTAGAAAGGGCGGGCCTCGATCGGATAATCGGTCACGAAGACGAAATCATGCCCGGTTTCCCGCTTGATGATCTCACCGAGCTCCTTCTCTTCTTCGGTCGAAAAATCAAATTCTTTCTCGCCGGTCACGCCGGCCGCTTTCAATTTTTCTTTCGCTTCGGCGAGCGTGATCTTCGGGAAAGGCTTCGTCGGCACGGCTAAATCGAGCCCTAAGTCTTCTTTGACTTTCTTGAATCCCGAAATCAGAAGATCCTCTTCGATCGCCATCACGTCTAAATGAGAATCAGGATAAGAAACCTCAAAATCCCAGCCGGTGAACTCCGTCACGTGCCGGGTCGTAAAAGATAATTCGGCGCGGAAGACCGGCCCGACCATAAAAACTTTTTCCAAACCGGAAGCCATCGCCATCTGCTTGTAGAATTGCGGCGACTGTGATAAATAAGCTTTCTTTTCAAAATATTTTACTTCAAAAACCTCGGAACCGGTTTCCGAAGAAGTGCTCATCAGGCAAGGAGTATAGACCTGGATGAAATTTTGCCGGGAAAAATACTCGCGGAAGCCCTCCTCTAATTTAGTCCAAGTTTTGAAGATCATCTGGTTCTTCTCCTGCCGCAGATCCAGCCAGCGCCAATCAAGGCGATTATCCAAACTAGCTTCATTATCGCCCTTGAGCAAGACCGGGATCGGCAGATTTTCGTCAGCTAAAGAAACGACCTGGAGCGCGCTAGCCGCTAATTCAAAATCCGGCGTCGGATTGGGGTCATTCTTCTTGGGCGGCCTGGTCTGCAAAAGACCGGTAACTTCGATTACGCTTTCCAACCGTAATTTCTCAGCCCTAGCATAAACTTCATTATCGCCGGCAAAGACGACTTGCATCGCGCCCGACAAATCGCACAGATCGACGAAGGCCACTCCCTTATGAGCTCGGATATTGCGCACCCAGCCGGCGACTGTGACCTGGCCAGCCCCCTGTTTTTTAGCTTCTGAGATTGATACTCTTGACATAAAATAAAAAATATTTCAAACTCTTCTAAAATTTGAAGAAAAATTAAGCTTTTGTTCTCTAAAATATTAACTTATTTTAGGGATTTAAGCAAGAAAAAAAACTAAAAACCCGGGCTGATTTAAAGCCCGGGCCACTGATCAAAAGCAAATTTACTTTTTCAGATATTTTTCCAGAGATTGATTAATCAGCGCCGGATCAAGATTGGATGAGCCTATCATCTCCCCTCTATCATTAACATAGTAACCAGCATCCGCTGTCCAGGCGATAGAATAAGTCCCGGCATTCTTAGCATAAGTTTCTCGAGCTTTTTTATGCATGATCCGATCCGTCTTGGCATTTGACCAGCGTACCGGATCACCCAAGATTAACATGATATTCGGCCGACCCAAGGCGCTGGCATAATGACCTAGGCCCGTATCGGGAGTCACCGTGACATCAGCCATAGACATCATGGCGTTCAAGCGCGAGGTCGGCTCAGCCACGACGTCAAAGCGGCCGCTCTTTTGACTGGTGATCTTATTTATCATCGGACTATATCTGGCCCACCGTTCTGGATTAGGATCTTGCAAGAATAGGATGTGCGCTTTCGGATATTTCTGGATAGTATCATCGATAACTTTCTCCCATTTTTCCGGCTCATATTCTTTGGGCTGAACGGATGACCCGGCCGAAATGACTACTATCTGCTCGTCTGGCTTGATCTTATATTTATCTTTCAGTTCAGTCGAAACTTTATCGAAATCCTTGTTTTTTCCCAGGTAATGGTCCATCTTATTGATATCCCCGAACAGTTTCTGGCCGAACATATTTTCAAAATTTCTCATGATCCGGGCGGGAATAGCATCATATTTTTCCAAGAAGCCGGCTCTTTTCGGCACCTCCTCTTTAGTCCAGCTATCCCAGGCTACAGACATGACGCGGGAAAGATCTTTATTATCGCCGTCCTGTAAATTCAGCGAGGCATAGTCTTTAAAGTCTTTATGAGCATTGATGACAAACTTTTCCTGTTTGTCATTGGCGAAAGCCGAACCCATTTCTTCATAGTTGATCAATTCTACATCCTTAGGAAATTGGTCTTTCATGCATTTGAAAAGATCCATGCCCATCGGACTGGTCACCAACTTGATCGGCTTATTCATCTTATTGAGTTCCAAATACTTCTGGACAGCCAGTAGAGCTGGGATGGTCAATACCGCGTCGCCAATCGGCGTATCCAAGATGATAACTACCTCTTGCGCCCGTTCCAAGCCCTTGACTAAAGGAGCGTTCTGATAGAATTCGGGACTGAAGGGCTTGTCTCCCACCTTAGCTTCACTCATCAAGACATTGTCGATCTGATGATAAAGCCGGGTGATCTGCTGACCGATATATTCATTGAGGCTCAAGGGGCTGCCGCTATGGCGCTGCTTGTTGAAATGATCCCAATCTTTATTGATCTTGGCTTTTACCTTGTCACTCTGCTGATCATAATTCTGGAGTACGGCTAATTGATCAAAAATAAAAGAATATTTCTGGCGCTTTTCGGCTGCCGCTGCCTCTTTTCCTTCTTCGCTGCTCTTATCTTTATAGCCCTGTAAATCGATCACGTCCGTTTTATTCTGATTGCCCGGATTATAGGCGTCTTCTCTATCTAAGGTAATACGCAAGCCCTTCCGTTTAGATTTGGCGTCGTTCTTGAGGATGGCGCTATTATCTTCCCTGTCCAGGGTAACGTTTAATCCTCTGGCTTTAAGTTTGGCGTTGTCTTCAGCATCGGAATCCTGATTATCTTCTGCTATATTAACCCCCGACTCTGAGTCCGGCTTCGTGGCCTGAGCCGACTCCGGCGTCAAGCCGAATCGCGCCGCTAATAGATTGGCGTTACCCGACGACGCCCGATAACGATTAAGATCGACATAATCTTCTTTTTGCTTGCCTCCATAATAACGGTCGTAATAAGAGCTGGGCATCAGAGTCGGGACCGGCGGCACTCCTGGTTTTGTTTTCTTCTTTACCGGCTCCAAAGGCTTCCGCCAGCCGATCGGGACAAAGGGCGGCAGATCTGTTTCTCGCGGGATGTCTAATGCGGTCGCCGTCCCCATGTGCGGCGGCACATTAGTCACGACGCTCTCATCAATCTCCTTTAGACCCTCACCAACCGCAGTCGCGAAAACATGTACTTTCTCGACTCCATCCTTGCCCAAGCCAGCGGAAACTGCTACCTCGGAAAAGCGTGCCTTCAGGACGGCGCGCCCGTCCTTTTCACCGAACAATAGCCTGCCCAGGTCGCTCTCGCGCTCCACGCTGATTTTGCCGGTCGCCGGATCGACTGGGATTTCAATGACCTGATCCTGAGTGCCGTCAGATAGGGAGAATAGGAATTTCATCTTCCCTTCCTTGATAAGCTCCGCGGCGTTCTCGCTCAATTTAGTGCCGCCCACGGTTTCGAATGAGCCGTCCGGCGTCATCTTGAAAGCCGTCATTTCATAGCTATTAGTCTTCAGGTTGATGCCCGAGCCGCGATCGCCGCCCCATTGTTCCCGCAATTCGTTCAAATCCGCGCCATGCAGCTTGCCATCCTCGCCCATATACATCGGGGTGTCATTGGCATACCATAACTCGCGGCTGACCTGCTTAAAGCTCTCGGGATGCTTAGCAATATAGTCGGCTGGCCCGGTCTGGGTGGCCGCGGTCACCGTCTCGCCCGGTTGGATCACATACTGGCTAACATTGGCCTGAATATTTTCTGCTGCCAAGACGCCTTTCGCTTCTTCAGTCAAGGATCCGTCCGGATTGACTGTTAGGTGTTCGGCTAAAACCTCTGATCCGCGCACGAGATTGAAAGAGCCGTCCGGATTAGGCAGCCAATTACAATTAGCCGGCATCTTGATCAGGCCATTATCGATAGCTATTTCGTGCAACTTGCCGGCACTGGCGTTACCGGTGATAAAATTCTTTAAAGTTTCTAACGCCGTATCACGGCTGCCGATCGCCCGGTCATTGCCTTTGATCAGATTCTCGACCAGGCCTTCCTGCTTATCGCTCAAGAGAGCAAAGCCTTCCTGCGCCGCAGCGCCGACCGTCAAGCCGATAATCAGGTTCTGCGTTACTTTCTTAAAAACTTCCTTGTTCTTATGCTTATTGAATTCCTTATCTTTCTGTTTGATGCCGCCTTTTTCATCGTCCAAGAGCGCGCCGCGATGCAGAGTCGTCAGATCTTTCAGCCGTTTCTCCCAATCCTGAGCGATACCCGCTGGCAAGCTGGCTAACTTCTGTTTCGCCTGCCATTTGGACTGAAGTAATTTCTGCCGCTCCTTTTCCACGCTGGTCAGGCTGGAATAGCTGATCAAATCTATCTTCCGTTCATTGGAAAGTTCCAAGCGCGCCTCAATATCAGCTAAATTATCTAAAAGCGCGTCTACTTCTGGAGCGGATTGCAGTTGTTTTTCTAAAGCTTTGTCCAAATTAGCATTTAATTCATTCGCCGTAACCTTCTCGTACAGAAACTTTTCCTGAGACTCTAGTTTTTCCTGCTCCTGCTCTAAAGCCTTGATGCTCTTCTTGATCTTTTGTAGCTCCTTGGGATTGCTAGAGCTCTGTCGGGCGCTTTCTAGAGCTGTTATTTCGCTAGCGAGACGATTTTTTTCTACTTGGATATTCAAGGTCTGAATCGCCGTGCGCGCCTCTAAAGTCTGCCGCTCCCGCTTCTGCATCTGGCTTTCCTTGACGCCGGCATAAGCGCCAGACACGCCGGCCGCTAAGCCTAAGGTGCCGATCGCTAAAGCTTTGGAACGGATCACGCGCTGGGACACGAAGGAGCCGGCCGAATAGGTCAGGCCGACGGCCGCCGCTAAAGTCGTCTCATTGACTAGACTACCTAACTTTGTCTGGCGCAATCTTTCCACGGTCCTTTCCGCTAGATTATAATGGGTTTCGGTCTTGACCCCCTCTTTTGCTTTTCCCAAGACCAAATTAATATCAAAATCAAACTGGGCTAGTTTCGCCTGGTGGTCGGCGGCCAAGCGGATATTGTCTTTGATCTCTTTAACTTGCACGGCGATTGCCAAGAAATTATCGACATACATCTCGCTCTTCTTGATCGTAGTCTGGTCTTGGCTGCCCTCAATCGCGGCAAAAATAGTCCGCTTCGCGCCTTCGAATCCCGCCTGATCCAAGCGGCCGTCCGCATAATCGTTAATGATCTTTTTTAGGTCACTTTTTATCTTCTTGGTTTCCGGGCTATCCTTAAGCTCCTCTTTCTTTTCTCCCAGATTTTCTTCGACCATTTCCTTGATCTCGGAAGTGAAGCGGGACAGAGTCGCGGCCTGGAAATCGGCATTAGCGGCCGCCTGCTCGGACGGGCTCAGCTTCTCGCCAATATACAGATTATCGCTTTCGACCATCTTTTTCTTTATTTCTACCCGAGCTTTGCCGTGCAAATAATTTTCCGCATAATTATACTTCCAGATCTTCTTCAGGATACCTTTGAAGCCTTTCAGCTCGCCTTTCTCAGCCGTCATCTGTTCCGAAGCTACCCGATAGGCTCGACTCCGTAAAATATCTGAAGTATCTACTACGCCGGCTGTAAAACTTAATTTTTTAATCTCGGACAGACTACCTAAAGAATCCTGCTTGGCGGCGACAAGCTCCGAATCCGCTCGACCTAGCGTCGCCGCGACAATCGGCTTCTTATCATCAGATAATCCCTGAATATCAATAGCGGCTGGAGATAATTCCTGGCTCTTGATTTTCATTTCGGTCTCGACTAGCTTTTCCTCCACTGCCGGTTGGCTCGGCTCGACTTCTATTTCAGTCGCCCTTTGCTTCTGAGCGTCTTCCTTTAGGTTAAAAAACTTTTTTAAGCCAGAGTAAAATTTTGACATATATTTAAATAAAATCCGGTGCTAAACTAGGGGACCGGACTAATCTTTGATCTTTATCGATAAATCACGCCTAATTTGCGCGATCTGAGCTTGGTCGTCGTCCCGGAGGAGCGAATTTATCTTCTGATCGCGTTCCGCCTCGATCGATCGGACTTTAGATGAAAAATCCCGATAGATATCGTTAATTAATTTAATTTTATCACTATTTGATAAAGGCATACGGCGCTTAGCCTAAATAGGCGGTACGGAATTCCAGCAAGGCTTGGGCGACTACCTGCTCCAAATTGGGTACGGCCGCCTGGATAAAAGACTGTAATTTCGCCTCATCATTCGCTTCCATCACACGGCTGAACTCCTCTAATTTATCTCCTGGGATATTATCAAAAATCGCCGCCTTAACTTTATCCTCAGCCTTGCTTAAGAGATCCTCTTTAGCCTGCTTAAGGACCTCCAGCTCTAGACTCACCAGTTTTTTTTCTTCCAACAAACGGCTAACGAACTGCTCTAGCGACGGAGAAAAGTTATTGTTAGTCATATTGATAATATTTTCGTCCTTTGGATCGAAAAATTTACTTAATTATATTCTTAATTATTATAGCACAGCGGCTTAATAATCAGAAATTAAAATCCTGATAAAAATTCTACCTCTTCCTTATTTTTAGCTATCTCCTCCAGCAATTCCTTAGCTAAAGCCGATTGCTTATCAGGCAGATTATTATAAATCGTCTGTTTGAGAGGGATTGCCTCAGACAATAATTTGCCATCTAAAATGCGGCCATCTCTGATGATGCCAAATCTATCATTCTGGCCGAATCCGCCAAATTTATTGATAGTCATCTTAATCGTCTCTCCTTGGGCATTAGTAAAATTATAACGATTATCCTGCTTAACTAGAGTCAGCTCGCCGACCGGTATCTTCGCGCCATTAGGCATATCTTTCAGCGCCGCAATAGAATCAATAGTCTTATTGCCGCCACCGGATCCTTCTAAATTCTCTACTAGCGACTGATTCTTGGGCGGTATGACCTCGACCGGCTTATCTACCTTAATATCAGACTCTGTCCCCTTCCCGCCAGAGACAGAATGATCAACGTGTGGGGAAGGATGCTCAACCGGATGGACGGCTTGCTCGGCAGAAAAGGAGAAAGGATCGGGATAAAGCGGAGATTTGATATCGGTCTGGCCATGCAGGGTTTTATTCATTTCATGTAGCTCGTCGCCAAGATCATGAGTCCCCGAATCGGCGCTTCCCGCTTCTACCGCCATCGGATCATGATGGAGGCCGGTATTAATATCATACGGGTTTCGGCCGCTTGGATCGAAAGCTCTATCTTTCAAATTCCTAGCGATTTCTTCAGCGTCATATTTAGAGCTGCCTTTTACCATATTTTCATCTAAATTCGCGCCACCGGATTTAACCGGATGTTCCAAATGACCAGGTTCAAGACCTTCCCCTTGTTCAACATGAATACGATAATTGCCGGTTTCATCTTGTTCTATAATTATCTTATTACCCTCATAAACCTTGTCCAACAGATCACCGGAATTATTTAAGGTCTTGGCCGTCTGACCCTGCGCCCAGTGTTCCAGAGCGGTTTTGTCGCTCATATCACCTTTATAGCCCAGCTCCGAGGCATGATTCTTGAAAATCTGTTCAGTGGAACGCCAAAGCGAATCATGCTGGCCAGGTTTAAGATCCTTATTGGACACAACATCTTCGAATAAATGCGATTTATCGCTGCTGGGAATATTATTTTCTGGAGATACGTAATCACTTTGCTGGCTGCGCGCCAACATCTCATCGACATCTACGCTGCCTTTAGAACTAGAGGCATCAGCAACAGCCTCATCCATGCGCACCGTCTCTATAACCCCTTTTTGTCCGCGGCTGAGGATATCATCAACGCTCACTCCCTTAAGACTCCCCTTAGCGTTGGCGGTTTCAACCATATTGCCGCCGCCAGCCGTCGGCTTATGGCTTAATACATCATGCAAGGCTTCCCCGCCTATGGCGCCCAAGACGGCGCCGCCGGCCCGGAAAGCGAATTTCTTGAGCTTCTTGTAGGCGCTCTTTTCCTGACTCTTAAGCAGTCCATCTTGCAGCTGTTCATTTAATTCAGACAACTTATGCCCATCGGCCGATGTCGCTTGTTGATCTTCAAAAGCCGCTACTGCCTGCCGCAATTTAATGAATTCTTCCGGCTTGCTCTTCTGGAAATCCTGATCCAGCAACCGCTGACGCAGCGTCGCATAATTTTCAGCCGTGACTGCCCCGTCTGTATTTTCCGCCAAACCTTTTTTCTTCCTGTCCAAAATCGAATCACCTATCACTGCGCCGAAACGATAACCGGCATAACCGGCCAATACTTGGCGCACTATCGGGACCTGTCTGGCAACAAAGCCTAAGCCGACAAAGACGGCGGCGGTACTGGTTCGACCGGCCGCGGAATCGCCGGAAATAAATTTTTCAACCTTTTGGAGCTTGCCTAATATACCTGATTTATTAAGCTTTTGCTCCTGCTGATCATTTAGACGATCAATATCGTCTAAACCGTTAAGTATCCTGGCCATCTTCTCCTTATAGCCGGCTAGTTCTTCTGGCTGGACCGGCGACAGGCCGGCCGCGGCTTGTTCATCAATATAATTATCAATAAGCTTGGCGCGCGCTTCCTGATCTTTCAAGTCGACCCGATCTATCTCCAGAGTCTTCTTCAAGCTGATGGCTGCGGCCAGACGATCCTGCAAAGCTGTCTTGTCCGCCTCGGTCTTATAGCCTTTTATTTCCGCTACTTTTTTATCGAGCTTATTCTTTCCGATATATTCGCGAATTGAGCGATCGACGATTCTGGCTCCGCCGATTATCGACATGCCGGCCAAGCCGCCGAGACCCAAAGTCGCGGCGATTGAAGTCCCGGCTAATATACCGGCGCCGATATAAACCGAAGAGGTGATTCCTATATTAGCTGCCTTTTTCCAAAAACCGCTGTTCTTGCTTAATTCTCCTTTGGCTTCAGCAACAATAGCTGCTTCCTGATCCTGGCAGATCTCTCTGAGGGCTTCCGGGCTCAAACCGGTCTTATTAGCCAAAGCCTCTATTCTGCCTTCAAAATCATTATTTATTTTTGTTGATACTAATGATTCTACCAAGGATGATAATTCCTCTTGTAAATTCTCTCGGGCATATTTTAATTCTTTATACTCGACTCCCTGGATTTTCCCTTCTTTGATCTTGATATTTTCCAAATCTTGCCGGCCCATCTTAGACAGCGAGTCGGCTGTTGCGACCGGTCCTGATTCTGGCTCATCGGGAATTACATTGATATTTTCCTGATAGGCCTTGCTCATGACATTGAAAGAGGGCGAATACTTATCCAAACCGAACTCTGCCTCTAGCTTGCCTTTGATTGTGTGAATCTGATCCACAATAATCTTATCTTTTTGGTAATTGCCGCGTTTCTTGCTGGTTAATTCTTTAATCTGATTATGATAATCTTTGATTGCCTCCAAATCAGACTTCAACTGGGATTCTGTCACTTTTTTCGGCTCAGGTTCTTTTTTAGCTGTTTCTGCCGAAAGAGGACTATTGCCCTGGGCAACCGATTCTATATTTTCGGTGCCAACGGTAATAGCGGCAACCCGCTGAGCGTCGATTTTTTCAGCCGCCGGCGAAAAATCCGGCGACGAGATTCCCCCGGAAGCCTGATCTTCTATTTTTTCTTGACTAAGAGCTGTCTGATTAATGTCGTCTATTTTTTTCTGGGCTGTCTGCTCCAAGCTTTCCGGCATTTCGACATTCTCAACTTCGGCAGACTGCTGAATAAGTTCGGCCGCTTTTTCGCTGTCAAGCTTATGACCTTTATTCTCTATTATTCCAGTCATATGTTTGTAATTTAAATAAGTAAGAAGCTATTTCCTCAAACTCTCCACCATTTGCGGAATAAACTCATCCAAGCCGGCCTTAACCTTAGCCTGGTAGTTTGGTGAATATTTATTCATCAGAGCTTCAAACTTTGCCGGATCCGCGGTCGGTCCTTCGGCTAGCAATTGCTCATAATCAGCCAGGCCGTCTTCACCTAAATTAGCGGCCATTATCTGCCCCAGACGTCTTTCCAATTGGGCGATCAGATTATCTTTGAGAAATTTGTGATCACCGGCCGGCAAGCCTTCTAAGCCGGACTGCTTGATAACTTCTTCGGCTAAATTTTCTAAAGAGTCTGCGCCAGCCGATTGGTGCGAAAATGGGTTGAACATAAAATTGATGGCGATTTAAAAATAAAAAGGACCGACCAGGTCAGTCCTTCTTAATATGCCGCCTTATTTTTTCTAAGCTTTCCTTGCTCTCTAAATCATAATAATGCTTAATCAGCGCCATCTTTTCCTGATGCAGGCTGTCTATCTTCTTCATGGTCGCCTGAAAAATACGCTCTATTTCCCGTAATGATTGTCTTATATTCTTAGGAGGAGTCATATAATCTCTAAACTTAATGATAGCGTTACAGTTTAGATAATATCATACTTTAACTAAAAAACAAAAATATTTCAGATATGGAAACTCTGGAAACTTTTAGCTAATTTAAGTGATTCTTTGGCTAATTTTGTTTCTATTCTCAGCTTTTCCAATTGTAAAAAATTTTTTTCCATAATAAATCTCAATATCTTAACACAATTATCAGAAATTGTCAATAAATAATTACCATTAAAATCCGGCGCCCCTTTTTCAGCCTCGAAACAATTAAGGCAGATCAGTCCGCCCTTTAACAAATGAAAATAATTCTGTCCGGGGCTGATCGGCCGATGGCAATCCAAGCACCGGTATAATTCCGGCTGATAACCTAATTCCGCCATCAAGCGCCAGATAAAAAAAGACAGTAACAATTCCCCCTGATCCGCTCGGCAACAGGTCCTTGCGTCCAAGATGTCGAGCCACTCGGATATTAAAAAAAACAACGGTGCGTCCGCCTGATTTTCTTTAACTCGCTGATGCAAAATCTGCAAAGCTTGACCGGCATAATAGAGCTTATTCAAATCCTGGCGGATAGACGTATAGACGTTCCGACTAACCGCGCTCCCGACATAATCAAAACCCTTACCGGGGATAATCATGATATCGGCCATGGTCAAAGGCTCAATGTGCCCGGCCAGCTTGGACCCTAATTTCTGGGCACCACGCGCCACCAGGCTGAGCTTGCCGTAATCCGGCGTATAGGCTGTCACGAGCGAATCGTGCTCGCGATATAACTGGCGGTTCAAGATCAAGGCAACCGTATTCTTGGTTCCGTCCATATTAATTCTGATCTAAATAATCCTGCAAAATCAGGGTAGCAGCGATCTCGTCGCGCTCCGCTTTTTCCGCGGCGCTTCCCTCCAAAGAATCAGCGGCCTGGCTGGTCAAACGTTCATCGGCCAAGACGACTGTCCGGCCGCTCCGCTCTTTGAGTTGGGACAAAAAATCCCGCCACAACGGATTGTCGGCCGCTGCGCCGCTCATTTTTTGCGGCGCTCCCAAAACGATGACATCCGCCTCTTCTTCATTAATCGCGCTTAAGACTTCCGCCAGGCTGGCGACGGTCTTTAAAGGCAGGGCCAAGCGGACTTCCTCGTCCGCGGTCGCAAGCCCGATCCGTTTTTCTCCCCAATCGATACCAAGATATTTTTTGATCTTATCCATATTATCGCGTTAATATTTCCGGACCCTGTTCAGTCACGGCGACCGTATGTTCAAAATGCGCGCTCAGGCTGCCATCGGCCGTCAAGACCGTAAAGTCATTATCCGCGGTTTTAACCGGCCAATCGCCCAGATTGATCATTGGTTCTATAGCCAACACCATTCCCGGCTTAAGGACTAAATTTTCCGGAGATTTTTCCTTGATCACGAAATTAAAGACGTCCGGCTGCTCGTGGGCAAAGTAGCCGACGCCATGGCCGACCAGGTCGCGCACCACGCCATAGCCGCGCTTTTCCGCGTGCCCTTGGACCGCTCGGGCGATATCATTCAAAGTATTACCCGGCTGGGCGGCCTGGATGCCGAGCTCTAAGCATTCCCGCGCCGTCTGCAAGAGCTTTTTCGCCGACGCGCTGACTGGCCCGGCGCCGACTGTGGCGCACATATCCGTAAAAAATCCGCCCCGTTTAGAAAAGGGATTAAGCGGCGCTTGAACGGCGGCGCGCGCCGCCGATGTCACCGGCCATTCCATACCGATATCCAGATCGACAATATCCCCCTCTCGGATAAGACGAGGCGGCAAGGCGGCACCATGCACCACTTCATCATTGATCGAAACACAAAGCGTAGACGGGAAAAATATGCCACCGCCCATCGGATAATCCTTGAAAGCGGAATAGCCGCCAGCGGACGTAATCAGCTGGTTAGCCAGATCTTCCAGATAATCGGTCCGGACGCCCGGCTTAACTTCGGCTAAGAGGCGCGTCAAAATAGCGGCCAAACGTCGGCCGCCTTCTCTGATGATTCTGATTTCTTCCGTGGTCTTAAGACGGATCATAATTTATTTCAATAATTTAAGCGGGCCGAGGCTCGATCCGCGAGCCAGGCCAGGCCGTCCAGCGCCGCCGGCACTCTGCTGTAATTTAGCGAAAGCGTCTTCTTGCAGCTTCCGCGCCGCTTCGCCCGAACCAAGATTCTTCATCCGGTTGTAATTGATGGCGCTCCGCGCGGCCAAGCCCCGGCCAAGTCCCTGATTATCAGCACTCGCTCCTTTAAAGAAATCCGGGTTGCTGACATGGGCGAAACTCGGGCGTTTCGGCGGCGCCTCCGCATCGTCCAGAGCCATATTGACCGCCGGCTTTTTCAATGTTTTCTCCGCTGCGGCTTTCTGATCGCGCGCGTAATGCTCCAAAAGCTCTTTTACTTTATATTTATCCTGCTTCGTAATCGTCTTATCGTTCCGCATTATCTCGGCTAGGACGCTTTTCCGTTCCATACGGTTTAATCCTCCCTTGAGCTTAATGGCGCTAGCCTTCTTAGCGATCGCGGCGTTGATGGCCTGCCGGTTATTCCGGAGCATGCCGAATTCGCCACCCTGATTGCGCGTCAGCTTATCTAATTTCGCTTTAAAATTGCCGGTGCCGGAACTGGCCTTAAAGCCGATGCCGCCTTTCGGCAGGATATCTAAGCCCATATTAATAATCTTTAAAACTATCTAATAAGTCATTGATCTGATCCAGATCGGCCGGCGACAAGCCGAGCTTGAAACGATTCTGATAAAGGCGATATTTATCCTCCCGCACGATCAAGGCCGAAGTCTTGATCCCGTGGCGCACTTTCTCCTGATATTTCTTGATCAGGTCGAAAATAAGCTTGCGGTTAGCGTCGCTCAGATTCTTGTAGCCGGGATTGACGCGCATCATTTTCTCCATGCGCTGGGCAATCCGATAATTATTCTGTTCGGTAATATCCTTAGTAATGTCTTGTAAATCCATATGATTATTATGATTACCGCTTTATTATACTACAAAAAAGCCGGCAAGAAAAGCCGGCTTCCTGATAAGGGATAAAAAATGCCTGATTTTATAAACCGTCGTATTCCCGCATGGTCAGCTGGGATTCGATCTGCTTGACGGTCTCGATCACCACGGAAACGACGATGAGCAGGCTGGTCCCGCCCACGGACAAGGATTCGATGCCGGTGAAATAACGCATGATGAGCGGCAAGACCGCGATCAAGCCGAGGAATAGGGCGCCGACCAAGATTATCTTATGGGTCGTCGCTGACAGATAGTCGCTGGTATTCTTGCCAGGCCGGATGCCGGGGATAAAGCCGCCCTGCTTCTGGAGATTTTCCGCGATCTGTGCCGGATGGAAGACTACTTCCGTATAAAAATAGGTAAAAGCGAAGACTAGGACAAAATAGATCACGCCATAAAATAATTGATTGTTAAAAAGGCTGATCGTGCTCTCGGCAGCTGAAGCGATCCAGGCGGTCTTGGCATGAACCAGGAACTGGGCGATCATCGACGGGAATAAGACTACGGAAACCGCGAAAATAATCGGGATAACGCCGGCCATATTGACCCGCAAAGGCAAATGGGTGCTCGTGCCGCCGAAAGTCCGGTTGCCCCGGACCTGACGGGCGTATTGGACCGGAATATTGCGCTGCCCTTCGTTGATGACGACGACGCCGACTACCGTAATTAAGCCGATGACGACGAAACCGATCAGCATGAAGAGCTGGGTCTGGTCAAAAGTGACAAAGATCCGCTGCACCGCGGTCGGCAAAGCCGCCACGATGCCGGCGAAAATCAAGAGCGAAATGCCGTTACCGACCTTCTTCTCAGTAATGAGCTCTCCCAGCCACATCAAGAAAATCGAACCAGCCGTAATCGTCACCAGCATCACGCCGAAATCAAATGGGGCGATATCGCCCAAAATGCCGGCTGAACCGCGACGCAATAAGGTAATCATGCCGTAAGCCTGAAATAAGGCTAAGGGCACAGTCAGCCAACGGGTCCACATATTTATTTTCTGGCGCCCCGCTTCTTCCTTCTGCATCTCTTCGATGCTCGGGGAGATCATTCCCAGAAGCTGGAAAATAATGGAAGAAGTAATGTAGGGGGCGACGCCCATCATCACTAAAGAAAAATTCTCCATGCCGCCGCCGGAGAACAGGTTCAAGAGCCCTAAGATCTGGTTGGAGGCGAAAAGATTCTTCAAGGCGACTGCGTTCACGCCTGGCACCGGGATGTGCGCGACTAAGCGAAAAATCACCAGCATGGCTAATACGAAAAGGATGCTATTCCGCAAATCTTTCGCCTTCCAAATTTGCTCTAATTTATCGAACATAAAATTAATTTAACTGTTGGGTCAGGCTCGCGCTCATCTTAATCTTCTCAAATTTGGCCTTAACGGTCAATTTTTCTTTACCCAGAATCTTGATCGGCTTGGCGGCGGAAGAGACCAGCCGCTTGGCCATCAAAGAATCCGGGCTGACCGTCTCGCCATCTTTAAAATTATTATTGATCGCCTTGACCGAGACGACCTGATTCTTCGGATTCAAAGATTTGAAGCCGCGCGATTTAGGAATCTGCAGCAATTGTTTTTTTAAGCCCAAACGTTTCAGGCCGGAGACGCCGGACCGGGATTTCTGGCCCTTCAAACCGCGCGTGCTATAAGTGCCGTGGCCGGAAGCGTTGCCGCGGCCGACCCGTTTATTTTTCTTAGCGCGCCCCTTGGCCTGGGTTATGGTATTAAGTGATAACATATATTTTATTTTTCCTTGTTAGCTTCTTTCTTATCGGCCTGAACCGCTTCTTTCCCTTCTCCCCGGCGCAGGCTGGCCAGAGCCTCCAAAGTACAACGGGCGTTATTGATCTTATTCTTGGAACCCAAGGTCTTGCTGGTGATATTGCTGACGCCGGCTAATTCTAAAATCGCCCGCGTCACCCCGCCGGCGATGACGCCGCGGCCTTTCTTGGCCGGCTTCAATATCAAGCGCGCCGCGCCCATCTTATGAGCCACTGCGTGCGGGATAGTCTCATTGACCATCGGAACATTGACCATGCTCTTCTTGGCCCGATTAACCGCTTTATTGACGGCCATGGTCACATCCGCGCCTTTGCCTAAGCCGACGCCGACATTCCCCTTCCGATCGCCGATCGCCACGCAAGCTCGGAAATTCATCCTCTTGCCGCCCGCCATAACGCGCGTCACCCGCGCGACCTCCAGGATCCGCTGTTCGATCTCTTCCTTCGGGCGTTCGCCGCGATTAAAGCCTTTGCCGCCTCGGCCACGGCCGCTGTCGCGTCCGCCCTGTCCGCCGCGCTTCGGAGCGCCATAGACATCCTGCGCGACCGTCTTCGCCGCCCCTTGGGAAATATCTTTAGCCTTATCTTCGGTTTTTATTTTTTTGTCTTCCATATGATATATGTTGCTTTTAGCAAAAGTGATCGCTTAATTAAAATTCCAGACCGCCCTCGCGCGCGCCTTCGGCCGCCGCTTTAACGCGTCCGTGATATTTATAAAAACCGCGGTCAAAGACGGCTTTCGTAATCTTTTTCGCACCGGCTTTCTGAGCGATCAATTTGCCGAGCTCTTTGCTCGTCGCGATCCGATTCTCAGCCGCCTTGACTTCTTTCAAGGTGGCGCTCGCCAAAGTCTGGCCGCTCGCGTCATCGATGAGTTGCAGGAACATGCCGGTATTAGAACGGTAGACGCTCAAACGAGGACGCGCCGCCGTACCGGAGACTTTAGCGCGAACGCGGCCGTGGCGGCGTTCCTGACGCAAATTTTTGGCTGTTATTTTATCCATATGATTAAAATGCTGATAAACGATTATTTACCCTTCGCCGCCGACTTACCGGCCTTGCGCCTAATAACTTCTTCCGCATATTTGACGCCTTTCCCCTTATACGGCTCCGGCTTACGGATCTTCCGGATCTGCGCGGCGGTTTCGCCTAAGAGCGCTTTATCCGCGCTTTCTAAAGTGATGACGTTAGCCGCGACGCTCGCGGTCACTCCTTTCGGCAGCTTGAATTCCACTGGATGGGAAAAGCCGAGATTCATATTCAGCTTATCGCCAGCGACGGCCGCCCGATAACCGACACCGTTGATTTCTAGCTTCCGGACAAAGCCGGTGCTCACTCCGGCCGCGGCATTGCGAGCCAGGCTCCACATCAGGCCCCAGACCGCGCTCGCCGCTTTAGCCGCCTTATCTTTCGGGGCTAAAGTCAATTCATTATTTTCTACGCGCGCGGCAATCAGCGGATTAAGCGGAACGCGCAATTCGCCTTTCGGCCCTTTAAAGACCATTTCCACGTCGCTGATGGAGACTTGGGCGGGCGGGGTCAATTTGATTGGCAATTTTCCTAAACGTGACATATTGGTAATACTTTAAGATGATTAAAAGATCTCTCCCAAGACTTCGCCGCCGATCCGCTGCTTCTTCGCCTCCCGATTCGTCATCAAGCCCTTGGATGTGGAGATGATCGCGATCCCGAAATTATTCAAGACTGTCGGAATCTCGTCCTTGCTGACATAGATCTTCAAGCCCGGCCGGCTGATCCGCTTGATCTCGGCGATCTGCGGCTTGCCGTTCTTCCGATATTTCAATTGAATTTGCAGTTCGTCAAAATTATTATGCCGTCCTTTCAGCCCGCCGGCCACGATTGCCACTTTCTTCACCCAGCCTTCCGTTTCCAAAATCTTAGCGATTTCGTATTTCAATTTGCTGAATGGCAAAACGATCTCCGGCTTCCGGACCGCGGAAGCGTTTCTAATTCTTGTGAACATGTCTGCGATGGGATCCATCATATTATTCTTGGTGTTTAATTATATGTTTACCAACTGGACTTCCGGATGCCCGGCAAGTCCCCGTTGTCAGCGAGTTCGCGGAAACAGATACGGCATAATTTAAAATCCCGCATATAGCCGTGATTGCGGCCGCAGCGCCAACACCGGTGGATGATCCGGGTGGAAAATTTCGGTTTTCTTGATGCTTTGACGATTAAAGCAGTTCTAGCCATATATATTTAAATTATTTGCTGTCTTTTTTAAACGGGAACCCTAGGAAACGGAAAAGTTCCAGGCCTTCTGCCCGGTTCCGGGCGCTGGTCGATAAGCAGACTTCCAGGCCATAATTATTATCTACTTCCTCTAAGCGGATTTCCGGAAAAGCCGTATAATCTTTAAAGCCAACGGTCAAATTGCCGGTATTATCGACTGCCTTTTCGCTGATACCGCGGAAATCGCGGACGCGCGGGAAAGTGATATTGACCAGCTTATCGGTAAAATCATACATCCGCTGGCCCCGTAAAGTCACTTTAGCGCCGATCACCAAGCCTTCCCGGATCTTGAAGGCGGAGATGGATTTCTTGGCCTTAGTGAAGACCGGTTTCTGCCCGGTAATCTTCATCAGGCCTTTCTCCACGCTGGCCATAAATTCTTTTTCTTTCGGGTGGCTGCCGAAACCGACGTTTAAGACGACCTTAGTCAGGCTAGGCACGAGCATATCGTTCTTAAAGCCGAATTTCTCTTCCATCTTCGGCACGATTTCTTTTTTATACTTTTCTTTTAATGTCATATGGATATTTTGTCTTTACTCAATTACTTCCTGGCATTTCTTGCAGACGCGCGACTTCTTGGCCGGTTGGCCCGCCGATGACGGGATGATCTTAGCTCCCGCCCGAGTCGTTTTGCCGCACTTCGGGCAAACTAAGGCAAGATTAGAAATATCCACGAAAGACGGGAATTCGATCCGTTGCCCCTTCTCCCCGCTCTTGCGCGGCCGAAGATGCTTGATCAGGAGATTCAAGCCCTCGACGCTGGCACGGCCTTCCTCGGGCAGGATCTGCAAAACCTTGCCGGTCTTCCCCTTATCCTTGCCGGCTAATATTTTTACGGTGTCGTTCTTTTTGATATACATATAGTCTATGTCATTTATATTCTCTATGAATCCCCCGGCTTAGAAAAGCAAATTTTCTCTTGCCGGCGTCCGTTATAAAACTTCTGGCGCCAAAGAAGCGATCTTAACAAAGCCGGCGCGCCGCACTTCCCGGGCGACCGGACCGAAAATACGGGTGCCCTTCGGGTCTTTCTTCTCGATATCGACGATAATGACGGCGGCGTTATCATCAAAACGCACATAAGAACCGTCCGGCCGGCGGATCTCTTTCTTGGTCCGGACGATGACAGCCTTAACGACGTCGCCTTTCTTGACGCCAGCATGCGGTACGGCGGACTTGACCGCCGCGACGATGATATCGCCCACACGGCCGTAGCGGCGCTTATAGCCGCCCAAAACGCGGATACATTGCGCTTCTTTCGCGCCGGAATTATCGGCAATCTTCAAATAAGTTTGTACTTGCACCATATATTTATTGATTATCCGCGGACTATTTTATAACGCGCCAGCGCTTATCACGGCTGAGCGGGCGGCATTCGATAAAGACGACCTGATCGCCGACATGATACTGGTTAGCCTCGTCATGGACCTTATATTTCCGGCTGACGACATAACGCTTTTGATATTTCGGATGCTTCTTGACCGATTCGACCTTAACGATGATAGTCTTATCGTTCTTATCGCTCACGACAACGCCCTGGAATCTCTTGCTGATGACGGCGGCGGGGGCGGCGACGGTCGTGGCGTTTTGTTTTTTCTCTTTGCTGCTGGCCATATTATTTTTGCTTATTTAACAAAGTTAAAATCTGGGCCACTAAAGTCTTGGCCGCTCTGATCTCCCGGATATTCTTGAGCTGTTTATTAGAATCCTTGAAACGCAGCTCCCGCAATCTTTCCCGGGAAGACGTCAATAATTTCTGTAAATCGGCCGCGCCCTTGGTTGTTAATTCTTTAAAATCCATATAATTTTATTCTTTACTGATAAACTGGCATTTCACCGGCAGCTTATACGCGGCCAGCTCCATCGCTTTCTTGGCCGTGTCTTTAGTAATACCTTCCATCTCGAACATGACCATGCCCGGCTTGATAACCGCGACATAATAATCGACCGCGCCTTTGCCTTTACCCATCGGGATCTCGCCGCCATGCGCCGTAACCGGCTTATCCGGGAAAATGCGGATCCAGATCTGGCCGCCTTTCTTGACGTATTGGGTCATAACGCGACGTGCCGCTTCAATCTGGCGGGAAGTCACCCAGCAGGCCGACAAGCTCTTCAGGCCGAAGCTTCCGAAACTGATATTCAGATTACGGCTCGCTTTACCGCCGCGGCGGCGCTTCTGGTCCTTCCTCCATTTAGTTTTCTTTGGCATTAACATATAATTTCTCGATGTTTATTTTATTCGGCGATCACTTCGCCTTTAGCCGCTTTTTCCTTGGAAAATACTTCGCCCTTATAGATCCAAACCTTGATTCCGATCGAACCGTAGGTCGTCTGCGCCGCGCCGCGGGCATAATCGATATCCGCGCGCAAAGTAGCGAGCGGCACCTTGCCCCAGACCAATTTCTCGGTCCGGGCGATTTCCGCGCCGTTCAAGCGTCCGGAAATCACGATCTTGGCGCCGAGCGCGCCGGCCCGCTCGATCTTGCCGAGCGTCTGTTTCATCACTTTCCGGAAAGGCATGCGCTTCTCGATCTCCAGGATCATCCCCTGCACGGTAATCTGGGCGCTCAGGTTCGGCCGATTGCACTCTTTGATATTCAGGCTAATTTCGCCTAAACGTAGATTTTTTAAAAACTTATCGTGTAATTTCTTTTTTAATTCTTCGGCGCCATTGCCGCCGCGGCCGATGATGAGGCCCGGTTTAGCCGTCGCGATATTGATTTCCACCTTGCTGATACTGCGCACGATTTCTACCTTATCCACGCCCGCTTCCCGGAATTCCTTGATCATATACTTCCGGAGGCCGATGTCCTGGCGGATATTCTTCACATACTTATCGCCTTTTTCAAACCATAAGGACGGCCAAGTCTTGGTGATGCCCATGCGCAGGATTTTTGGATTAACTTTTTTACCCATAGTATTCAAAATTACGAATATTTAATATTAACCGGCCTTGCGCCTGAACATCTTAGTCTTTTCGCCGGCGGCTTTCCGACCCTTTTCTTTGGCCGCTTTCAGGGCGGTCTTAGCAACGGCCGCTTCGCCTTCTTTGGCTAGCTTTTCCAGCTTGACCGGATCCGCGACTTTGACCGTCTTCTTCTCCTTCTGGCCGCTCGCCTTGATCTCGCCTAAGACCAGGGACAGGTGGCAACCGCGTTTCCGGAGCGAAGTTGCTCGGCCGTGCGCGCGCGGCATCCAGCGTTTCAGCATCACGCCTTCATCAGACCGGATCTCTTTGATATAGAGATTGGCGCGCTCCAAGCTGAAAGTATTTTCCGCATTGGCAATCGCCGACTTGATCAGCTTAGCGACTGGTTCCGCCGCTAACTTATTGATAAAGCGCAATTGATCCAAGGCCGTCGCGACCGGCATCTTCCGGATGACATCGATCACTAACCGGATCTTCCGGGGCGACATCCGTAAATGTTTTAAACTGGCTTTCACTTCCATATGATCATGATTAAAAATTATTTCTTATCCGCGGCCTGCGATTTAGCCATCTTGCCGCCATGACCCGGGAACTTGCGGGTCGGAGAAAATTCGCCTAAGCGATGGCCGACCATATTCTCTACGATATAGATGGGCAGATGGGTCTTGCCGTTATGTACGCCGAGGGTGAAACCGACCATCTCCGGCGTGACCGTGCAGGCGCGATCCCAGACCTTGATGACGGCCTTATCGCCCGCTTTCAGCTTTTTTATCTTATTCAGGAGCCGCAGATTGACGTAGGGTCCCTTTTTTAGACTTCTGGACATATATGTTTATTATTTCCTCTTAGTTCGACGGTTAATTATCAGGCGATCGCTATGGCGCTTGCGCCGCGTCTTGACGCCCAGAGCCGGCTTGCCCCACGGGGTCTTCGGGTGGCGCAGACCGATCGGCTGGTTGCCTTCGCCGCCGCCGTGCGGATGATCGACCGGATTCATAGCCGTGCCTCTCACCGTCGGACGGATGCCTAAATGGCGGTTACGGCCGGCCTTGCCTAAGGAGATATGGCGGCGATCCGCGTTGCTGGCCCGGCCGATCGTGCACAGGCACTCTTTCTTTACCTGGCGGATTTCGCCCGATGGCATCTTCAGCTGCGCGTATTTCCCTTCCACGCCCATGACATAAACGACGTTACCGGCACCGCGCGCGATCTTCGCGCCCTGGCCCGGTTCCAACTCGACGCAGCTGACCGCCATGCCGGCCGGAATGAATTGCAACGGCAGAGCGTTGCCATTCTTGATTTCGATCAATTCCTGGGAGCTCATGACCTTTTCGCCGATCGTCAGATCGGACGGAGCGATGATATATCTTTTCGCGCCGTCGGCATAATGCAATAAAGCCAAACGCGCGCCGCGATTCGGGTCATATTCGATCGCCGCGACCGTCGCCGGCACATTATATTTATCACGCTTGAAATCCACTAACCGAATATAGCGCTTAGCGCCGCCGCCGCGATGGCGGACCGTAATCTTGCCGCTCGCGTTGCGGCCGCCCCGTCTCTTCTTGATGGCCACCAATCTCTTCTCCGGCGTAAATTTAGTCAGGTCGGTGAAAGTATCAAAAGTGGCTTCGCGCCGTCCGGGAGTATTCGCTTTTACTTTTTTAATGCCCATATATGCCTTGAAAATTTATTGATTAAACGCCTTCGTAAATCTTGATGGTTTCACCCTTAGCGAGAGTGACTAACGCGATCTTCGTCGCGCTCCGCTGTCCCTGGATCCGGCCACGCGCGACTTTCTTGCCGCGGCGGTTCAGGATATTGACATCAAGCGGCTTGACGCCATACAAGGCGCGCACCGCCTTAGCGACCGAAATCTTATTGGCCGAAGCCGCGACGAGGAAAGAATATTTATTCTTTTCAACCTGGCGAGTCGCCTTTTCCGTAATCACCGGTTTTAGGAGGATCTTCTGGAGACCTGGTTGGAGCGCGCTCGCCGTTCCCTTGCCGGCTCCGGCTTTGGCCGCCACCGCCGTATCGGCATACAGATCCTGCATGCTGGCCGCGGCCGGTTTGGCTGCTTCTTTCTTGACCGCAGCCACAGCGGTAGTTTTTTTATTATCTTGCCCTGTTTTTTTAGCGCCGAATAAAGCCATATATCTTGGAGTTTATTTATTATTATAGCGGTCGGTCAGAGTCTTGATACCCGCTTCCGTCAGCAATAAATTTTTATAATTAAGGAGATCGAGCAGATTCAGATTTTCTAGATTGATAATCTTGACGCCAGCCAGGTTCCGGCCGGAATAACGCACGGTCTCGCTCTTCCCGTCATTGATGACCAGGATATCGCGCCGATCATTATTTAAAATTTTCTTTTCCACCGCGCCCAAAAGCTGGTTGAAAAGCTTGGTTTTGTATTCCGAAAATTTCAGTTCATCCAAGACAACAAGAGTTTGCGCCGCAAACTTATCGGATAAAGCCATAAACAGAGCCTTCTGCTTCATCTTCTGATTCAGCTTCTGTTTGAAGTTACGGTCTTTGGTCGGACCGAAAATCACGCCGCCGCCTTTCCACAGCGGCGAACGGCTAGAGCCGACGCGCGCCCGGCCGGTGCCTTTCTGTTTCCACGGTTTCTTCCCGCCGCCGGAGACTTCGCTCCGATCTTTGGTATCAGCCAAGACCTGGCGGGCATTGGCTTGGCTGGCGACGACCGCCTGATGCAATAATTCGTTATTCGGCTTGACGCCAAAAATCTTAACTGACAGTTCCAAGTCTTTGACCGGTTCGGCGTTCTGATTATAAACTTTGATTTTCATATATTTTGCAAACGGTAATAACGCGTGTTTAATTCTTAGCTTCGCTTGGAACTTCCGCCGGAACTTCCGCTACTGGCTCGTCTGCCGCAGTCGGCTTATCCGCCGCGACTGCTTCGACGGCCTCAGCCACCTCGGCTTTCTCGGCTGTTTCCACTATTCCTTCCGGCGCTTCCACCGCGGACTTTTCCGCTTTCAGATTGACCAGCAGATCACCGGCACCCTTGATCATCACAAAACTGTTAATCGCACCCGGGATAGCGCCGGCGATAAATAGGATATTCTTTTCGGCGTCAACTGCCGCGATCTTTAAATTGGCCACGGTCACTTTATCGCCGCCCATCCGGCCGCCCATGCGCGTCCCTTTAAAAACATGCGCCGGACCTTTCGGGCCGATCGAACCAGGCATGCGTTCCTGGTCCTTATTGCCGTGCGTCGCCCTAAAACCATGGAAATGATGGCGCTTCACTACGCCCTGGAAACCCCGGCCCTTGGAGGTGCCGGTCACGGCAACGACGTCGCCGACCTGGAAAGTAGCCGCAGAAACAGTGTCGCCAATCTTAAAGTTAGCGGCCTCCGGCGTCAAAAATTCACGCACATAAGCCGCCGCCGCGATTCCCGCTTTCTTAAAATGTCCCTGTTGCGGCTTATTAATATTTTTAAGCTTGCGTTCGCCATAAGAAAGCTGGACCGCCGTATAACCGTCTTTGGCCTTATCCTTAACCTGGGTAATCGTGCAAGGTCCGGCTAAAACCGGGGTCACGGCTACGACCTTGTCGCCCGACCAGATCTGGGTCATGCTCAATTTCTTTCCGCTGATAAATTTCATATAATGTTCCTTTATAAAACAAAAACTGGTTGCCTAAACCAGCTTCAAAAAATCAAAAATAAAAAATAATTTTTTCCGCCTATTTTTTATTTTGTTTTATCCAGCTGATTTACCTCCAATATTTAGCTAATTTTCGCTCAAACACTTTCTTTAAATTCAGAGTTATTTAGGCGGTGATTAGCCAATTAAATATTACTTCGTAATCCTACTACATTTTTATTTCTACGTCAACCCCGGCCGGCAAGACCAAATTCGTCAAATCTTCGATAGTTTTCTGAGTCGGATCAATAATATCAATCATCCGCTTATGGGTGCGCATTTCGTATTGGTCGCGAGCATCTTTATGCACGAAAGTCGAACGATTGACCGTATATTTCCGTTTTTCGGTCGGCAGCGGGATCGGCCCGAAGAATTGCGCGTCGCTCCGCTCGATAGTTTCGATAATCGTCTTAGTAGATTGATCAATGATCTTATGATCAAAAGCCCGGATCTTGATCCTGATTCTTTGCTTGAAATCTTTTTCTTCTTTTTTGGTCTCCGACATAATGAACTTTTATGATTATTTAGTTGAAATTTTAATTGCTCAAATAGTCACTATAAACCCGCCCTTGTTGAAGAGCGGGTCTAAGTGATTATTTCATGATCTTGGTGACGGAACCGGCGCCGACAGTCCGGCCGCCTTCACGGATAGTGAACTTCTGCTTATCTTCAAGAGCGATCGGCGCGATCAGCTTGATATTCAGGTTGACCGTGTCGCCCGGCATAACCATCTCCGTGCCCGCCGGCAAAGTAATGTCGCCGGTCACATCAGTAGTCTTGAAATAGAATTGCGGCTTATAGCCGTTGAAGAAAGGCTTATGGCGTCCGCCTTCGTCCTTAGACAGGACGTAGACTTCGGCGGAAAATTCAGTATGCGGCGTGACGCTACCGATCTTGCACAGAACCTGGCCGCGTTCCACCTCATTCTTCTTGGTGCCACGCAGCAAGATCCCGGCATTATCGCCAGCCTGGCCTTGGTCTAATTGCTTATTGAACATTTCAATGCCGGTCACGGTAGTTTTCTTCGTTTCCATCAAACCGACAATCTCTACTTCGTCACCGACTTTGACGATACCTCTTTCGATACGGCCGGTCACGACCGTGCCGCGGCCTTCAATCGAGAAGATGTCTTCAATCGGCATCAGATAAGGCTTATCAACATCGCGGATCGGTTCCGGGATATAGGTGTCCAGGGTCTCCATCAATTTCATCATCGGTTCAGCGTCCGGACCAGTCGGATTTTCTAGAGCCTTCAGAGCGGAACCACGGATGATCGGAGTAGTGTCGCCCGGGAATTCATATTTCTTGAGTAGATCGCGGATCTCTTCTTCGACCAAATCAATCAGTTCCTTGTCCTCGACCATATCGCATTTGTTCAAAAAGACGACGATATACGGCACGCCGACCTGGCGAGCCAATAAGATATGTTCTCTGGTCTGCGGCATCGGACCGTCCGTCGCGGAGACAACTAAGATAGCGCCATCCATCTGGGCGGCGCCGGTGATCATGTTCTTGACATAATCGGCGTGTCCCGGACAATCAACGTGCGCATAGTGGCGCTTATCGGATTCATATTCCACGTGCGCGGTCGCGATAGTGATACCTCTCGCCTTCTCTTCCGGCGCGGCATCGATTTCATTAACGCCCTTGTGAGACGCTTTCATGCCTTTCGCGGCGAAAACGGCTAACATCGCGGCGGTTAAAGTGGTTTTCCCGTGGTCAACGTGGCCGATGGTACCGACGTTAACATGGGGCTTGCTGCGTTCAAATTTTTCTGCTGCCATGTTTTTGTTGTAAGGCCCCCGTGAAACGGGGTTTCTTTCCTGACAAGGGCGATTAGACCCTTAGGAAACCAGCCGAACTTAAATTAAATTATTAATAAATTATTAAAAATATTTTTACCTCGCTTATTCTACTTCTTGAGCCTTATCTTTCACTTGCGGCGGGATCTGCCAGCCATTTTTTGACTTATTTTCCTCCCCCAGAAAAGACGAAACATCCCGATTCTTCCACATCGAGATCTCGCGATTTATCTTATCAGTTAAATCTTCTTCTGTCAAATTATCAGATTTAGCTGACATTGGGGATAATTCGGCTTTCGGCGCTGCTGGTTCAGGGGAGTTATGGGAGGGAGCGGCGGCCGGAGCAGATGCCCCTCGCGCAGCCTGGTTGGCATAGTTATTAAAATCCATAACGACGTAAGAATCATCCGGATTACGGCTATCAAAAATCACTACCCGATCCCCGGTTTTCTTGATTAGATCTAGAATTTTCTGCAATTGCTCCGGAAACATATATTTATTATTTCCCTTGTTTTTCCTTGATGGTTTCCAGGATATTTTTCGGCACCTCGGAATAATGGGAGAACTCCATAACGTAATTGGCGCGGCCTTGGCTCATAGAACGCAAGCTCGTAGAATAGCCGAACATCTCCGCAAGCGGGACTTTGGCTTTTACGACCTTGATATTAGCCCGGTCGGACATCTCTTCAATCTGCCCGCGCTTCGAACTCAAGTCGCCGATGATATTACCCATATAGTCTTCCGGGGTCGTTACTTCCACTTTCATGATCGGTTCCAAGAGAATCGCTCCGGCTTTCTGACAAGCGTCTTTAAAGGCAAAGATTGCCGCCATCTTGAAGGCGATTTCCGAAGAGTCGACTTCATGATAAGAGCCGTAAAAG
The DNA here is from genome assembly GCA_041651195.1 of Patescibacteria group bacterium. Taxonomy (GTDB): domain Bacteria; phylum Patescibacteriota; class Patescibacteriia; order Patescibacteriales; family UBA12465; genus UBA12465. The sequence goes on along the minus strand of JBAZJR010000003.1, from coordinate 89,935 downwards.
ACCGCGGCTTTGACATCCACCATCGGATAGCCGGCTACCGTACCAGACAACAGAGCTTCCTTGACGCCCTTTTCAATCGCTGGAATATACTCGCGCGGGATGATGCCGCCCTTGATCTCGTCGACGAATTCAAAGCCTTTACCCTGCTCTTGCGGTTCGACCCGCAGTGAACAATGGCCATATTGGCCGCGGCCGCCGGACTGCTTGACGTATTTATGCTCCGCTTCCGCCACTTTCGTGATCGTTTCGCGATAAGAGACCTGCGGATTGCCGACATTAGCTTCCACGCTAAATTCCCGCTTCATGCGGTCGACGATGATTTCCAGATGTAATTCGCCCATGCCCGAAATCAGGACTTGTCCGGATTCTTCGTCCGACTCCACCCGGAAGGTCGGATCTTCTTCAGCGAGACGCTGCAAGGCGACGCCCATCTTTTCCTGGTCAGCCTTGGTCTTCGGTTCTACGGCAATCTTGATGACCGGCTCCGGGAAGACAATCGACTCCAATAAGACCGGGGTGTTCTCTTCACAAAGCGTATTGCCGGTCGTAGTATTCTTCAGACCGATCACAGCCGCGATATCGCCGGCATAAACTTCCTTGACCTCCTCCCGGTGGTTAGCGTGCATCCGAACCAGGCGGCCGACTCTTTCTTTGCTATTATTTTTTGAAGAATTAATGATATAGGAACCAGCGGTAAGCACGCCCTGATAGACCCGGACGAAACATAATTTTCCGACAAAAGGATCAGTCGCGATCTTAAAAGCTAAGCCGACGAAAGGCTTGCCATCATCCGCCTTGATCACGATTTTCTGTTCCAGGTCGCGGACATCGGAAGCTTCGACATCCGGCACATCCAAAGGCGAAGGGAGATAATCATTGACCGCGTCTAAAACCAATTGGACGCCGATATTCTGCAGGGCGGTTCCGCAAAAAACCGGATAGATCGCGTTAGCGATCACGCCCTTGCGGATCGCGACCTTAAGTTCATCTAAGGCGACTTCCTGGCCGTTCAGATATTTTTCCATGGTCTTCTCGTCGCATTCCACGGATTTCTCCACTAATTCATTATGGTATTCGTCGACTTTCGCCTGCATATCTTCCGGCACAGGGATTTCTTCTATATTCACGCCGTTATTGCCGGTGAAGCGATAGGCCTTCTTGGTCAAGAGATCGATTACGCCGCTCAGATTGCTTTCCGCGCCGATCGGGAGCTGCATAGCGACGGCTTTCTGATTCAAGCGCGTCCGGATAGAATCCAGGCTCATATAAAAATCAGCGCCCATCTTATCCATCTTATTGATGAAGCATAAACGCGGCACCTGGTATTTATCGGCTTGGCGCCAGACGGTCTCGGACTGGGGCTCTACGCCGGCCTGTCCGTCAAAAACGGCGACCGCGCCGTCAAGCACGCGCAAAGAGCGCTCCACCTCGACGGTAAAGTCGACGTGGCCGGGAGTGTCGATGATATTGATCTTATTATTTTTCCAAAAACAAGTGGTCGCCGCGGAAGTGATCGTGATCCCTCTTTCTTTTTCCTGTTCCATCCAGTCCATCTCGGCCGCGCCTTCATGCACTTCGCCGATCTTATGCTTCTTGCCGGTATAAAAAAGAACCCGCTCGGTAAAAGTCGTCTTACCGGCGTCAATATGCGCCATGATGCCGATATTCCTGATGTTTTCTAAAGCGTAATCTCGAGCCATAGTTTAATGATATTTAAAAATGAAATTATCTTGAGAAATGCGCGAAGGCCTTATTCGCTTCCGCCATCTTATGGACCGCTTCCCGTTTCTTGGCCGCCGTCCCTTCACCATTAGAAGCGTCTAGGATCTCGCCCGCCAATTTTTCGGCGCTAGAGCGCCCTTTGCGGGCTAAAGCCGCGTCAATGATCCAATTACAGGCCAAAAAATAACGCCTTTCACCCCGCACCTGGAACGGCACCTGGTAGTTCGCCCCGCCGACGCGCTTGCCGCGAACTTCGACGAGAGGAGAAACTTTCTTGATCGCCTTATTGAAGATATGGCGCGGATCCTGCTTAGTCTTGTCTTTCAGGATTTCAAAAGCGCCATAGGTAATCTTTTCAGCCGCGCTTTTCTTGCCGCGCTCCATGACGTAATTTATAAACTTAGCGATATTCTTATCGTTATATTTCGCATCGCCTTCGATCGATCTCTTAGGGGCTGGTTTACCTCTCATAATATTTAAAGATTAATTATTTCTTCGGTTTCTTGGCGCCATAGCAGCTGCGCCCTTGCCGTCTCGCCTCGACGCCGGCCGCGTCGAAAACGCCGCGCACTACTTTATAGCGGACGCCCGGCAAATCCTTAGTTTTCCCGCCTTTGACCAAAACGATCGAGTGTTCCTGCAGGTTATGTCCCATGCCCGGAATATAGGCGGTCACTTCCATGCCATTAGACAAGCGCACGCGAGCGATCTTCCGTAAGGCAGAATTAGGCTTTTTCGGCGTAGTCGTGGTCACCTTCAAACAGACCCCCTGCTTGAAAGGAGCGCCTTTGGCCGTATCTTTCTTTTTGCGGTGCAGAGAATCTAAGCTGGTATGAAGCGCTAAAGCATTGCGCCTCTTACCGATTGATTTCCGTCCTTTTTTTACTAATTGATTTATAGTTGGCATATCTACGATACTGCCCGACCTCGCCCGGAAGAACTGATAAATCCGTTCTTCGCTCGCTCAGCTGACAATAATATTATAAAAATCCTGATTCTTCAGGATAGGCTTAAGCTACTGATTTTTTTACTCATTCAATTTAACAAAATCTAAAATATAAGTCAAGAACAGCGGAATCAGACGCCAACGATAATTTTAAACAAAAAATCAACGCTCGGGATCAAAAGCTCTCCCGCCAACATTACAAATAAAATGATAAAAATAAAGCCATAGCGTTCCAGCTCCAAATACCTTTGACGCGGGCCGGACGGCAAGAAGGTCGCCAATATTTTAGACCCATCCAGAGGCGGAATCGGGATCAGATTAAAAACAGCTAAGATTAGATTGATATAGATAATAACTGCCAGAAGACTAGCGAAAGTCAGATTAAAAACAGGAAAAAATCTTAAAAATAAGCCAAAAAATAAAGCAATAACTAAATTCGTCGCCGGTCCGGCGACCGCTACTTTCGCGTCTCCATATCTCTGATCTTTTAAATTATGAGGATTATAAGGGACTGGTTTGGCCCAACCGAAAACAAAAGGCATCTTAGTGATGACCATGATCAAGGGCAAGAAAAAAGAGCCGAACCATTCCAGATGGGCAAGCGGATTAAGGGTCAGTCGGCCGGCATCCTTAGCTGTCGGATCGCCTAAATGGAAAGCGGCCCAGCCATGCATATACTCGTGGGCGATAGCCGAAAACACTAGGACGATTATTTGGAAAACGATACTCAATTCTTGAGACATATGGAATCATTATACCATAGCTTGATTAATTTTAAAAACCTTGTTAACATAGAATCGTTAATCTGACTCCATCCCCTTCTCTGGTAACGGAGACCGGGAATCTAATTTTAAATAAGTATCAATATGGCGAAAAAATGCGATTTATGCGGACGCAGCGCGACCAAGGGAGCGAGCCGATCCCATTCTAAGATCAAGACTTTGAAGAGGCAAGGCATCAATCTGCAGACTAAGATGATAGACGGCGAAAAGGCCAAACTCTGCACTTCTTGCCTGCGCACCTTAGATAAGCCGAAACGGGTGAAAGCCAAACGGAAGCCGGCCTTAAAAGAGGGCGAAAAGAAAGCTCCGAAAATAAAGAAGGCTAAGACGAAAAAATAAGATAAGCGACAAAAATAAAAGCCTTTCTAAAAGAAAGGCTTTTTTGTTTTATTCCACTTTTTGAAGGAGTCCGCCAGGTAGACTGCCTTCCGATAAACGGTCGGCTCTGACCAGGGTCGGATGAATCCATATTATCTTGGTATTGCCGCTGCCGTCATCTACTTTTCGCCAATGCCCGCGACGGAAATGGGCCGACATCTCAAAGGTGCGACCACTGGCTTGAATAATAATTTCGTGCTCATCTGGATTAAAGACTCCCTTATAAGCAACGCTGCAGACATCCTCTACGGAAGTTACCGCCGAATTATCATACTTGCCGCTATGGATGGCCTTAGTGGAGCCGGCGATATCTGAATAAGTAAGCTTCTTCGAATGTTGAGCTAAATATAAGCATAAACCGCAAATTATATTAGCGGCTTGATCCCATTCCGGATAATCTTCAGGGTTAGCCGAGCGACGCGGCACTACACGTTTTTCCATCATGCTGGCTTTGGAAATATTGAATAAGGCGGCCAAAGAAGCATGAATTGATTGATTGCCGAGCAGTTCAGTCAAAATGAGCACCCGAGTGTTTAGCTCCGTATTATTCATTCGGCTTATTTCCTGCTCTTGATAGGAATTGATTTTCTCCAGGGCTTTGGCATACTCTTTACGCTTAACCAAGCGGCTGATCAGCTTATTTTCTTCCTGGCTACGTCTACGCAGATTCGCCAATTCCGGCGACAGGAGATCGAACACCAGGCACTCCTGGCCATCGACCATAATCTTGGCGACAATTATGAAATCGAAAATCTTGCCCGAAATAGTGGTGATGGGCTGCTCCAAGCTAATGGCAAAAGCATCAAACGGAAACTTAATGTCATTCCAGGTGATATCATCTACCGGCGTCAAAGCCAGTCGCGCCGCCAAGTCGCTAGATAAAACGTAAACTCGACGGGATTTAGCCATCCAATTGGCTAGATCAATATGGATACCGGTAATCGCTCCGAAATATTGATCGGCAAGATCAGGCAGCAGGAAACGTTCGCTTACCTGAAAATTAAGATTATTAATCGCCGTCTTAAGACTGAGTAGATAATTTGGAAATTCACGGTAATTGACCGCTAATCCAAAAGGGGCGGTAGCAATCACCTTCTTATCATACAGAGACCACCAAATCACTTCAAAGTTTCTGGCTGAATTATCAACTAAAAGAAGGGCTTGCTCCAAGCGCGGGATCTTGAACATGGTACTTCCTCCGTTTTTTATTTTTCTATTATTTTTTTCTTAAAGATCATTTAATTTGGAATAATAACACGAATATTAATAATAGTCAATCAAGCTAGCCTAGATTTAAATTTATGGCCGATAATAACGAAACAAATTAAAATCAAATAATAAATACCTCCCAAAAACCAAAAGAAATGTTCAATTTTGACCGCAGCCCAACTTGGCGCAGCCAATATTTCAGAAACGACAAAAATAAACTTAAGCAAAAGATAAGGCGACAGAAACCACAAGGCTCCGGCTGTCGGCATCAGAGCAGACGCAAAAATACCGAAGAAGAGCGAAGCTAAAAGCAATGGGAAAGTCCAAAGCACCAAGATATTGGCGATAGGCGCGATCAATGACAGCTGCTTAAAATTAACTAGGGCCACCGGCAAAATAACGATTTGAGAAACTAAAGTCAGATTGACCGTATCTAGGATAGCCTTTAAGAAATTACGAAAGCGATGGTTTAACCTTAGCTTATCCAATAAACGCCGGCTTATCCCTTCGCCGAGCGGGTAAAGATAAATGATGCCTAAGAGCGCCAAGAAAGATAGTTGGAAGCCGATATCGTCGCGCAATAAACGCGGGTTAAAAGCGAGCATCAGCGCGGCGGAAAAGGCTAAAGCCTTAATCAAGGAGCTGGACCGTCCATAATAAATCGCCAGGAAAGCTAAGCCGCCCATGATCGAGGAACGGACAGCCGAAGCAGCCAGGCCAGTCACGAGCGGATAAAGAACCAGAAATCCGAAAACTACCAGGAGGGAGCGGCGCCGGCTGAAACCAAGCGCTAAGAGAAAATTAATGATCATAGCGCTCATGATCGTAATATGCGAACCAGAGATAGCGATCATATGGCTGAGTCCGACCCGCGCAAAAATATCCAGGTCTTCCCTATCCACGGTCCGGCGATAGCCCAAAAGAAGCGCATCGGCTAGTCCGGCCTCTGGCTCAGGGAGAGAGGAATCAATGATATTCTTTAAGGATTGCTTCAAATATAGCAACCTCCGATAAGCCGCTTGGGGCCAAGTTAAGTTGCCGCTCACACGCTCGATCTTAACGTAATACATCACCGAATAGATGTCATAGCGCGCCAGATAACTAGCATAATCAAAGCCGTCAATCTCCGGCGGGGCTTGTAATTTTCCGCTGATGCGCAGGAAATCGCCGTAATCATAAGCCGGGTAGAGATCGGCTGTCACTAATACTTGGCCGCTTGCCTGGCCGCTCACGCACACCGTCAAACGCCGGCTCTTATAATCCAGATCCGCTTCTTCGCAAACCCGGCCGCTAAAACTTAAGTCGCGGCCGTTATAATAAGCCAAGTCTTTTTCGCCTGGCCGCGCCTGGAAAGCGCCCGGGCGGAAACCAAAAATAAAGATAGCCGCAATAAAGGCTAAATTTGTAAAAAAGAAAATCTTAGCCGGAGTAAATCGAAAGTTGTGGCCAAAAAACCTAGCTTGGAACATAAAAAATATCGTTATGATCAGTCATGACCAACCACGATATTTTATAAATTTAGAGATTAAGAAAAGATAAAGGGGGCGCCTGATATTTTTATCCGCCTGATCTATTTGACAGGAATAATATTTCCTATTAAAATAAATTATTAAAAATATGCTTCTTTGACAAAAATTTATCTCTACCGAAATATCGCTAAACCTGGCGCTATTTTAGTGGAGATAAATCATAAAATCCACTTGAGCCTTCCCAGCCGGCCTACGCCGAGGGACCAGCACCGTTTTGGTGGGCCTAAATCTCTGTATCCCTTAGCCGGGATTGGAAAAAGGAGAAAAAACCATGTTAAAAATATTTTTAACTACCAGAAAAATGAGGATATTGGGCATCTGGATATTATCCCTGATATCATTAGTCTTAGCGTGCCCATGGGTCTTGGCGGTCTCCGACCCGAATTATTGGAAACTTACAGCCACGGCTAATGCCGGACATGGGTCGATCCGCAATTTAATATTTTTATTATTATCTGCCCCGCTGCTGATACTCAGCCTGTTCTATTTGGCTAAGCTACTATTGGCGACATCAGCCGAAGAAGAAGAAATCGGAAACGAAGCGACTAAAGCGGAAATCATGAGCGAACTGAGAGAAATTATCGCCAGAACTTATAGGCTCTTATCTCCCGACCCTGGCTATAAAGGGTGGGCATATGTCGCCGACGATTTCCTAGCCTTGCTCCATGATTTTAAAACCGGTGACCTAAGCACCTCATCAGCCAAGACTTTATTGACCGGTATCAGTAATAACCTGGCGGTAATTTACCTCTCCCTGAATTACTCCGAAAAATACCAGGAAGATGCCATTATAGCCAAGACGCCAAACTGGGAACAGACACTAGCCAAGGAACAAAAATTAATAGCTTCCTTGAATGAGGCAAAAGAAGAGTTGCAGATCTTATATGACCGCGTCAAGAGATACGCCGTCATAAAAGGCGTAAAAATCTTGTATAGCGAAGGAAAAATGAAATATTTAATTTATGCCGACTCCAAAGTCCTGAATCTATACAAGGACAAAAAATAAGACGCGATTTTTAAAACCCTCCAGAAATTTTGGAGGGTTTTTTATAATCCCCATTTCTGATCCCGCGATTCTACGATAAAATTTTTTGTTTCGTAAATAAGCATAAATTATTTTTTCAACCACCTCAAATACGCTTCCATAAACTGCTCTAAATCGCCGTCTAAGACTTTGTCGACGCCGGAAGTTTCATAATCAGTCCGATGATCCTTGATCAGGCGCTTGCCGTACAAAAAATAAGAACGGATCTGTCGGCCCCATTCGGCCTTCTGTAATTCCCCTTTTAACTTCCTTTCTTCCGCTTCCTTTTCGGCCAGGGCTAATTGATATAATTTAGCGCGTAAGATCTTCATGGCGTTTTCCTTGTTCTGGTGCTGGGAGCGTTCGGTCTGGCAAGAAATCGTGATCCCCGTCGGCAGATGGACAAGGCGGACGGCCGAATCGGTCGTATTCACGCTCTGGCCGCCCGGTCCGCTCGAACGGAAGACGTCGATGCGCAGATCCTCATCCTTAATCACGACCAAACCGTCGTCTTTTATCTCCGGGATCACTTCCACTAAAGCGAAGGAAGTATGGCGCAAGCCGTCGGCATCAAAAGGCGAATTACGCAGAAGCCGGTGGACGCCATTTTCACTCTTCAGGTAACCGTAGGCCCAGGGACCGGCAACGCGGAAAACAACGCTCTTAAGCCCGGCTTCATTTCCGTAATTGCGATCCAATATTTCGCTCTTCCAGCCTTGGCGCTCAGAGAAGCGCAAATACATCCGTTCCAGGATCTGCGCCCAATCCTGGGCGTCGACGCCGCCGGTGCCGGCATGGATAGCGACCAGGGCACTATCGTGATCATATTTTTCTGAAAATAACGAAAGGAATTCTAAATGAGAAAATTTTTTTTCTAATTCTTCATATTTCCGAGCGAGCTCTTCAGCTAGGCCGCCATCGCCTTCTTGCTGCGCTAAGACCGCTATTTCTTCCGCGTCACGGATATCTTTTTCCAGCGCCGCCCACTCTTTCGTTTCTGAAGAGAGTTCTTCGACCTTCTGGCCGATCTTGACCGCCGCGGCCCGGTCGTTCCAAAAATCGGGCTCCGCCATCCGCAACCGCAATTCCCGCTCTTCGACAGTTTTCCGATCGATCGCCAAAAGCGCTTTCATCTTCAGAAAGCGTTCCCGTAATTCTTCCAACTTAACGATAGTCGTCTCCATATCTTTCCATTATAACAAAAAAACGCCCTGGCAAACAGGGCGTTTTTGGTATCTGAACCAGAATAATTAGCGCTTGCTCCATTGCGGTGATTTGCGCGCTTTGCGCAAACCCGGCTTCTTTCTTTCTACCTGGCGCGGATCGCGAGTCAGGAAATCATTGACTTTCAAGGCTTCTTTGGCAGCTGGGTCATAAGCTAGGATCGCTCGGCTGATACCTAAGCGGACCGCACCGACCTGTCCCTGTTTGCCGCCGCCGCTCACCAGCACGGAAAAATTAAAATCACGGCTATGGCCGGTCACTTTCAAGGGCTGAGCGATCAGGTTCGCCCCTTCGCCCGGAAAATATTGGTTGGCTCTCAAACCATTGACCATAATCACGCCTTTGCCATCTTCATATAAACGGACGCGGGCGACCGCCTGTTTACGGCGGCCATTGGCCTTGATATATTTGCCGGAAAACTCCGCGGTTTCGTTCTTCGCCCAATCTTTTTCTTCTTCAATCGGTTCCGCCGCTACTTCCGTGATCAGGAGATCGGCCGGCGCCGGCTTCTTGGCTTTGACCGCCTTGGATTTTTTTTCTGCCATATGGATATTATTTGATGATTAATCTCTTAAGCTGCGCCGTACGGAGCCGGGTCGGCGGCAGCATCTCTCGGACGGCGCGGTATAAGACGTCGCCCGGATCCTTAGTGAAGACGTCAGACATCTTCTTGCTCTTGAGCCCGCCTAAATAACCGGAAAAATGATGATATTGCTTTTGATCTAATTTCTTGCCGGTAAACTTCAGTTTGGAAATATTGGCAACCTCTACGATATCGCCCAAGTCCAGATGGGGGACGAATTCTGGCTTGTTCTTGCCGCGCAATAGATTGGCGATCTTGGTCGCCAAACGTCCGACAGTCGAACCGGCCGCGTCTAATTTATACAGTTTTCTCTGGATATTTTTCATATGATTATACTAATTCGATCTGGACCATCTCCGCGCCATCGCCGGCCCGTTCGCCCAGCTTGACCACGCGGGTGTAGCCGCCCGGACGGGTCTTATAGCGGACGCCGAGGACATCCAAGGATTTCTTGACGGCATTTTTCTGGAGCAGGACTTTGATGAGGCCGCGACGCGCGTTCAAATCGCCGGCTTTCGCCGCCGTAATCGAGCGTTCCACGAGCGGACGGACGGCCGCCGCCTTCGCGCGGGTCGTCCTGACTTTTTCATATAGCAAAATGCTGGAGGCCAGATTGCGCAGCATCAGTTCCCGCGGTCCCTTTTTCCGATCCAGGGTCTTGGTTTTATTTCTGTGACGCATAAACTTTATTTACAAATTATTTTTTTGCTTTCTTCTTAACTTCCTTCTTTTCCTTCTTTTCTTTCTTTTCTTCCTTAGTTTCGCCTGCCGCCAGGCCGAAAGATTCAGCCGCTTCTAAAGTAGGCTCCTCGACCGCGCCTCTTCCAGATTCTTCTCCCCGGCTGCCTGGCAGGAAAGAGGTATATTGAGCGACCAGGATCTTGACCGCCTCGTTAAAAGCTTCCTCCGGAGTGATCGTCCCGTCCGTCTTAACGCGCAAAATCAGCTTATCCCAATTCGTCATCTTGCCGACGCGGGTATTTTCTATACTGATACTGACCAAGATGACCGGAGAAAAGACGGAATCGATCTCGATGTAGCCGATTTCCCGATTTTCCTTCTTAGCGCCTTCCGCTAATTTATAACCGCGGCCCTCCTTGACGACGATATCGATTTCCAGGCTGCCGCCATCGTCCGTGATATGCGCTAAGACCAATTCCGGATTCTTGATCGCTACCAAAGAATTCTTAGCGATATCGCCGGCGGTCACGGTCTTCTTGCCCTTAACCCGCAATTCCAGATGGACTTCTTCTTCGGTAAAGATCTGCAAACGCAGCTGCTTTAAATTTAAAATCATTTCTAAAACATCTTCTTTGACATGCGGGATAGCCATAAACTCATGGCTGGCGCCCTTGATCTTGACGCCGATCACGGCCGCCCCCGGCAAAGACGAGAGAAGGACGCGACGCAGAGAATTGCCCAAAGTCATCCCATAGCCGGGGAAAAGCGGCTCCACCGTAATCACTCCTTCTTTCGGATCCTGGCCGGCGTTAAATTCGATTTTTTTTGGCAAAGCGATGTTTTGCATAAAATTTATTCGGCCCGCGGAACGAGTCGCGCGTGGCTAAATCTTATTATTTTGAGTAGTACTCAATGATGACCTGGACGTTCAGGTTCTGCGGCAAATCGGCGTCCGCCGGCTCGTGGAGGACCTTCACGCTCAAATCTTTGGCATCAAAATTCAGCCAACTCGGCCGATCCGCCTTCTTCAGGCGCTCGACGTTATTTTTGAAATAAGGGCTGCTCGCGCTGCTCTTCTTCGCCTGAATAACCTGGCCGGGCTTGACGGAGAAAGACGGGATATCGGTCTTGCGGCCAGCCACTGTAAAATGACCATGGTTCACCAATTGGCGGGCAGCGGCCCGGGACGTCGCCCAGCCGGTGCGATAGATAACATTATCCAGACGCATTTCCAAGGCTCGCAAAAAATTCTTGCCGGCATCGCCGGATTTTTTGGCGGCCTTTTCAAAAGTCAGATGAAATTGCTTCTCAAAGAGGCCATAGAATTTCTTAGCCTTCTGTTTTTCCGCCAGCTGCGCGCCGTAATCGCTCAGGCGCTTATGGCCTTTCGGGCCATGGAAACCCGGCGCATAATTGCGCTTGATGATCGCGCATTTCGGCGTATAACAACGCTCACCCTTCAAGAAAAGTTTTTCACCGCTGCGGCGGCATTGCGCGCATTTGCTATCAATATTTCTACCCATATATTATTTATTTATTAAACTCGACGAGGTTTTTTCGGCCGGCAACCATTATGCGGCACCGCGGTCATATCCTTGATGGCCGTGACATTCAGGCCATTGGCGTTTAAAGCGCGGATCGCCGCTTCCCGCCCGGTGCCGACGCCGGAAACGAAAACACTGACTTCTTCGAGACCATACTCTTCGCGCGCCTTCTGCGTCGCGATCTTAGTGATGATCTGGGCCGCGTAAGGAGTCGCTTTCTTAGCGCCCTTGAAGCCAGCCAGGCCGGCGCTCGCCCAAGAGATCACATCGCCAGCCGGATCGGTCAGGGTGATCATGGTATTATTGTAAGTCGCCTGGATATAAGCGCGTCCGACTTTGACGATCCGAGCGGTCTTTTTCTTTTTTTTCTTCACTAGCTTCTTCTTTGCCCGCGCGGCCTTATTCTTTTCCAGTTTCTGCTTGATTTCTTCGGGCAGCTCTTCGCTCTCCGAATCAAAAGAAAAATCCGAACCTTCTTTTTCCTCTTTCGGCTCGCTCGTTTCTTCCGGGACGACAGCTATCGCCTCGGCCTCCTTTTTTATCTCTTCTTTTACTTCTTCAGACATATAGTATGTTTAATTAGGTCTTCTGCAGGCCGGCCTTGCTCTTGCCGCTACCCATCGTAACGCGCTTATTGCCGCGAACGGTCCGGCTATTGGTCTTAGTCCTCTGGCCGCGGACCGGCAGGTGCTTAGCGTGGCGCAAGCCGCGATAGCAGCCGATTTCGCGCAAACGCTTGATATTGCTCTGGACCTCCCGGCGCAAATCGCCTTCCACCGTGTATTTCTTTTCCACGATTTCTCTCAGCGCGTTCGCTTCAGCCTCTTTCAGGTCCTTGACCCGGGCATTCTTGTCGACTTTGGCGGCCGCCAAAACCTTATTAGCCGTGGTCCGGCCGATCCCGTGGATATAGGTTAAAGCGATCTCTATTCTCTTGTCGTTGGGGATATTAACTCCCGCGATTCTTACTGCCATACGATATTGATATTAAAAAAATTACCCTTGTCTCTGTTTATGCTTAGGGTTTTTACAGATGACGTGAACCCGACCTTCGCGTCGCACGACCTTGCAATCCTTGCAGATTTTTTTCGCGCTGGCTCTTACTTTCATAGCTTCGATGGATTAAAATTAATATGTGATTACAGACGATAAGTAATTCGACCCTTAGTCAGATCATAGGGGCTGATCTGGAGCTTGACCTTGTCACCGGGCAAGAGCCGGATCTTATTCATCCGCATCTTGCCGGATAAATGCGCTAAAATCTCATGCCCGCTCTCCAAAGCGACCTTAAAAGTTGCCGCCGGCATCAGCTCTAATACCTCGCCTTGCATTTCGATAAAATCTTTGGCGTTCAGGGTAACGGAACTGTCATTGTTATTCTCTTTTTCTTTTGACATTAACACAAAAAAATTTGATAAAGATAATCTTACCTTATCAAAATTTCTTAAGAATTATTTATCTGATTTTTTACAATAATATTAATATGAATTTATTATAGAGATAAGGTGGCTGCTTGTCAAGAGCCGAGAATCGCCTTAATACGCCGGATACCGGCGCTCGAAGCTTCTTCTTTCTGGATCTTAAAATTCCCTAATATTCCGATATGACCAACATGCGGGCCGCCACAAATCTCCTGGGAAAAAGCCTGCTTAAGATCCGGACGGCCGTCCGTCTGACAGGGCGCTACCGTATAAACAGTGACTTTTTCTCCATATTTTGAGTCAAAAACGCCCATTGCTCCCCGCGTCTTAGCTTCAGCCAGAGATAATTCTTCGCAAGTCACAGGGTAATCCGCGCGGATAGCACCATTAACTAAATCCTCGACGGCCTTGATCTCTTCCGGGCTCATCTTGGCGGGATGAGAAAAGTCTAAACGTAATCTTTCCGGCGTAATATTGCTGCCTTTTTGAAGGACATGATCGCCTAAAACCTGCCGCAGAGAGGCGAGAAGTAGATGGGCAGCGGTGTGCAATCTAGTCGTTTCTTCGCCGGCATCGGCTAGGCCGCCCTTGAACCGGCCAGCCGCGGCGGTGCGAGAAAGGTCCTGGTGCTTCTTTAATTCATCCTCAAAGCCGGCCCGATCAACACTGACGCCATTTTCCTTGGCCAGCTCCTCAGTAATTTCCAGAGGAAAACCATAACTCTGATAGAGGGTAAAAGCGGCGACGCCATCGATATCGCGGCCAGACAACTTCTTAAATTCTAATAAACCCTTCTCCAGTGTCCGGTTAAATTTTTCTTCTTCCCTGGATAATTCCGCTATGATCAGGTCTTGACGGCGCGATAACTCAGGGTAAACCTCTTGATAAGTGCTGATCACCGCTTGGGCGATGTTCGCAACCCAGGCTTCTTTCGTGATATCCAGGCGCCGGCCGTATCTGATCGCCCGACGAATCAGGCGGCGCACGACATAGCCCTGATTGATATTAGAGGGGCTGATGCCCTTATCATCGCCGATGATGAAGGTCGCGGCTTTCAAGTGGTCGCTGACGATGCGCATCGATCGAGTAATATCCGACGATTCGCCATATTTATGCCCGCTCAATTCTTCCAGCCGACGTATGATCGGAACAAAAAGGTCAGATCGATAATTATCATCCAAGCCATTAATAACGGCTAAAACCCGCTCTAAACCTAAACCAGTATCGACATTCTTCTGTTTCAACGGTTCATACTGGCCATCCGGAGTCTTATTATATTCCATGAAGACATTATTCCAGATTTCAACCCAGAGGTCGTTATCATCATTAAATCCGGCCGGCACCTGATCCGGCGCGCCAGCCCAATAAAATATTTCCGTATCCGGCCCACAGGGTCCGGTCAAGCCTGCCGGCCCCCACCAATTATTCTTCTTAGGCAGCCGCGCGATCCGGTTTTCCGCCAAGCCGAGAGAGCGCCAGAGATCATAGGATTCCTGATCGAAAGGCGCATCCGCGTCTCCGGCAAAAACAGAAACGGCCAGGCGGCTCTGATCTAGATTCAGCCAATCCGGGCTAGTTAAAAACTCCCAGCTCAGGGCAATCGATTCTTTTTTGAAATAATCGCCCAGCGACCAATTCCCCATCATCTCGAAGAAAGTATGGTGGGTCGTATCGCCAACCTCGTCGATATCGCCAGTGCGGATACATTTCTGCGCGCTGGCCAAACGGCGACCGGCGGGATGTTTGGCGCCTAAGAGATAAGGGACGAGCGGATGCATGCCAGCCGTCGTAAACAGGACTGTCGGATCGTTTTCCGGCACCAAAGAAGCGCTCGAGATCACGATGTGCCCGCGCGCGGCGAAGAAATCTAGATATTTTTGACGTAACTCGCCGGAACTTATTTTATCGTGTGTCATAGGCTTATCTTTATCTCCCTATATTATATTAACTTCTTCCTCTAAATCAAGGCCGAACTTTTTCTTGATGGCGGCTTTCAATTTCTTAATCAGGGCGAGGACGGCTTTGGCGTCGGCACCGCCGTGGTTTACCAGGATCAGAGCCTGTTTTTCGTACATGCTCACCTGGTCCACTTGCTTACCCTTAAAACCGGCTGCCTCGATCAACCAAGCCGCGGAAACTTTAAAGCCACCTTTGGGAAGCGGCCAATTGGGTAATTCCGGATATTTTTTTTGTAAAGCCTTGAAGCGGGTGGTGCTGATCTCTGGATTCTTAAAGAAAGAACCGACATTCGGCAGGACCCCAGGGTTAGGCAATTTATTAGTCCGGATTTCGCCGATGACCCTGATCACATCCTGTAGACCTGGCTTAGCGACTCCGCGCCGGTCGAGTTCCGAACGAATCGACCCATAATCTAACTTCAATTCCGGCTTCCGGCTTAACTTCACGACAACGGAATAAATAAAATATTTCCCTTTCAAACGGTTCTTAAAGACACTATCCCGATAAGCGAAGCGGCAATCTTTCTTAGAAAAGATCTTTTCGTGTCCGGTCTTGAGGTCGATCGCTTTCAAATGATAAAAATGGTCTTTCAGCTCCACGCCGTAAGCGCCAATATTCTGGACCGGCGCGGCGCCGACCGTCCCATAAATCAAAAAAAGATTTTCTAGGCCATAGAGTTTCTCCTTAACCGTGAAATTAACGAACTTCGTCCAATTCTCTCCGGATTTGGCTTCAACTAAAGCATAGTCATCAGCCCGTTCTAAGACTTCCATGCCCTTGATCTCGTTCTTTAAGACCAACCCCTTAACCATCTTCGAAATCAAGACGTTAGAACCGCCGCCCAAGATCCATAAAGTTTTTTTATGGCTCTTCGCCCAACCGATCGCTTCTAAAAGCTCTGTCCGGCTCTTGATAACGGCAAAAAATTCGGCCGCCAAGCCGATTTTCAGGGTTGTATAAGGAGCTAAAAGCACGTTTTTTTCTATCTTCAGCATGGCTTAATTATAGGTTAAAATAAACGAAAAGTCATTATTCTACCGCGCCTAAAGCCTGTAACTTCAAAAGTTTGGCATATAGGCCGCCATCTACTCTCGCCAGCTCCAGATGGCTCCCCTCCTCCGCTACCCGGCCGTTTTCGAGCACGATAATCTTATCGGCGCGTTTGATCGTGCTCAAGCGGTGCGCGATGATGATCATGGTCCGATTCTGGCTGATCTTCTCGATCGCATCCTGGATCAAGATTTCGCTCTGGCTGTCTAGATTGGAAGTCGCTTCATCAAAAATCAAGACCCGCGGGTTAGCTAGGACGGCGCGAGCGATGCCGACGCGCTGGCGTTGGCCGCCGGAAAGCTTGATGCCTCGTTCGCCGACCATCGTCTCATAGCCTTGTTCTAACTTATCAATAAATTCCGCGGCATTAGCGATCCGTGCGGCCGCCTCGATTTCCTTCCGGCTGGCGCTCGGCCGGGCATAAGCAATATTTTCGGCCACGCTCAGATCAAAAATTTCTACTTCCTGCGGCACGATGGCTAAAAATTTCCGGAAAGCGTGCAGGTCATAATCGCGCAGATCGCGGTCATCCAATAAGACCTGGCCTGCCTGCGGATCGTAATGGCGATAGATGAGCCGGGCGACTGTCGTCTTCCCGCCGCCCGACGGACCGACCAGGGCGGTGACGCAGCCGGAATTGATCTTGAAATTCAATTTGCTCACGGCCGGACGTTTATTATCGCCGTAATAGAAAGCAACATCAGAAAATTTTATTTCTCCGATAATCGTCTTCGGCTTATGGGCGCGCGGCTTATTAATGATCTCGCTCTCCGCTTTGAACAGCGCTAATAGCCGGGCGACGCCTTCCCGCCCTTCTTCCATCCGATCATAGAAGCGCGACAGGCGTAATAAGGAACTATAAGCTTTTTCGCTAAGCGTGAAAGCAAAGATCAGGGTGCCGATCGTCATGCTATTCTTGTAGACCAGATAGACGCCTAAAAAGAGGACGGCGAAGCGCCCGATATTGGCGAGCGTGTTGCGGCCTAAGCCGACCTTCATCATCCAGCCCCATTGCCGATCTTCATTCTCGCGGACATGGGTCTTAATCTTATCAAATTCTGAAAGCTCGCGCTTCTCTTGCACGAAAGATTGGACGGCGTTGATATTGATGATCGCTTGGCCCATCTTGCCGCTCGCCGTTTCGTAATCGCGGTAGATCTGTTTGCGGATCGGATACATCCGCCGATTAGCCAGGAAAGTCACAGCGACATAGAGCGGCGCGACGATCATAAATGACAGGCCGATGCGCCAGTCTGCCCAGAACAGGGCCGCGAGCGTCATAATCAGGCGGATCAGGGTCGGCCCGACCTCCCAGCAGATATTATTTAGGAACTCAGAAATCTTATCTATCCCTCTTTCGATCCGGACGATCTTCGAGCCGGTATTTTCCCGCTCATGATAACCCAGGCTTAAAGCGACCAGCTTCTCTTGGGCCTTGATGCCAAGATTATATTCAACATCCACTAAGAGGCGGAGGATCTTCCGATCGCCAAAATAACCGACCACGACGCTCACCTCTTCGGAAACGAAATAAAGGATGATCAATTTCAAGAGTACGGCCAGATTATCCAGATCAAAGCCGTTCAGGCTGTCGATCACCAGCTTCAGGATATAAGGCGAAGCCAGATCTAAAAGCGCGGAGATGATCATCACCGTGATGATCACGGCGAAATACTTCCGGAAAGGCTTCAAGAAACGCCAAAGCTCTACCCAAAATAATTTCCAGGGAATACTAGCCTTATCGATTGTCGTATCTATTTTATGAGCCATAAACAGAAAAAAGATGGGTTTTTACCAAACCTCTACTATAATATACGGTAAAATTAGCAAAACGTTACAATTTTTTGAGGAGTTTCTCCCCGATCCGGAAGACGTCGCCGGCGCCCATGAGCAGTAAAAGATCATCAGATCTTAGGCGGCCCCTGAGATAAGCCGTGGCCGCCGGAATGGCAGAAATATGGCGGACCGACTGCTTGATCTGATGCTTTTGGTTGAAGCGCTTGATAGCGGACACTAATTGCCGGCTGGAAACGCCGCCTTGTTTTTCGCGCGCTGAACCGTAGATATCTAAGATGATGAGTTCATTGGCGCCGGAAAAGCTCCGGATAAAATCGGCAAATAGCGCCTTGGTGCGGGTAAAAGTGTGGGGATGGAAAACTGTGATCAAATTTTTCTGAGGATAACGGGCGCGCACTCCTTCTAAAGTAGCTAGGATTTCTGTCGGGTGATGCGCATAGTCGTCGATAATCAAAGCCCCCTTATAATATCCAAGGACCTGGGCGCGACGTTCTGTCCCGGTAAACCCAGAGAGATGCTTTTTGATCGTGGCGAAAGACACGCCGAGGTGATGTGCCGCGGCGATGACGGCTAAAGCGTTCAAAATATTATGTCCGCCCCACAAGCTGATCTTGAATTCTCCCACGCTTTCTCCGCGGTAACAGAGCTGGAAGGATTGCCGGCCGTTCTGGATTTTCAGATCGTAAGCCAGATAATCGGCGCCCGCGCCATAGGATCCGGTGACTAGGCCATAACTGATTATTTTTCCGGCGCAATATTTTTTTATCTTTTGGCTCTCCGCATCATGCTGATTTAAGACCAAAAATCCGCTGGCCGGAACTTTTTTTAGAAAATCGACAAAGACTTTCGTATAGCTAGCCTTGGTCGTAAAAAAATCCGGATGATCATAGTCGATATTATTCAAGACGACGCCGCGCGGCTTGAAATACTGCAGCTTGTTCTGGTATTCGTCCGTCTCGGCAATAAAATATTGAGAGGCGCCTTGCAAGCTGCTCCCCTTAAATTGCGGGACGCGCGAACCGACCAAGACATTAGGCCGCTGGCCCGCTTTCCATAAGACATAGCCGAGCCAAGCCGTAGTCGTGGTCTTGCCGTGGCTGCCGCAAACCGCAACGCCATAATATTGATTGAAAGCTTCACCGAGGGCAGCGGCGTAGGACTGGATCTTGATTTTTTTAAAACGCGCCGGATTAGCCCTGATGAAAGCCATCTCCGAATTATTTTTCTCGTTATAAGCGGAAGAATAGATTATCTTATCGATTTTGTCCGGGATATTTGAAGGGTGGAACGGGGAGGCGATTTTGATCTTCGCCTCGCTTAAGACATTATCTGTCAGAAAGACATCTTTAACGTCGGAACCTGATATCCTATTCCCTTGCGCCGCCAAAAACTGCGCGAGCATCGTCATGCCGACGCCTTTGAGGCCGATGAAATAGATATTTTTTGTTTTAACTAATTTTTTGGACATAAGGCCTGTTATTTTATAATCTCCCAGATGATGCCGGCTATGGTTTCGGCCGCGCCGCGTTTCATGACTTTACCGATATTATTTTCTAAAGTGGCCCGAACCGGCCGATCATCTAATATGCCCCGCACTTCAGCGACTAACTGATCAGGCGCTAACCCTGCCTGCGGCAAGACTACCGCTGCTGGCGCCTTAATGAACACGGCGGCGTTATCTTCCTGATGCGAATCCGGTAGCGGAATGAGGATAGCGGCTTTCTGCAGGGTCGCCAATTCGCTCAGGGTCGCTAAGCCGCAGCGCGAAATAACCAGATCCGCGGCCGACATCAAGGCGAGGACTTCTTCATTAGGCAAAAAATCATAAGCTTGATAACGGGCAAAGTTAATCTTGGCAGACGGCAATTTCCCTTTGCCGGTCAGATGGAAGACCTGGCAATTTTTTGTCAGCTCGGCCGCGGCGCTGAAAATCAGCTTATTGATCGCTGTCGCGCCGGTTCCGCCGCCGATAACCAAGACCAGGGGATGGTTGCTGGCCAAGCCGTAGCGTTCCTTTAGGGCGCGACGCGACGCGTCATCGTTATCCAGTTTCAAACGGCCGACCGGATTGCCCGCCAAGACGGCGCGAGGGCCATAATCTAAGAGTGATTTTTCAAAAGTGACCGTGATCGTCCGGGCGAAAGGCGCCATCAGCTTATTAGCCAAACCCGGCCGGACGTCCTGCTGATGGATCAAAATCGGGATTTTCTTAAAAGCCGCCGCCCAGACCAAGGGCACGCTGACGAAAGCGCCGGCGCTCACCACTAAGTCTGGTGCCAGCTCGGCCAAGATACGGAAAGACTTAAACCAGGCCGCCGCTACCTTGAAAATATCCAAGATATTACGAATCGAAAAGTAACGCCGCCATTTGCCGCTGATAAGCGGGATAAAGCGCAACGGAGCGATATCGCGGTTGAAAGCCGAGACCATTTCTTGTTCCGGCCCGCTTTTCGTGCCGACAAAAACAAAATTTAGATCTTTATTCTCATCTTCCCGGGCTAATTCCTCGGCTACGGCCAAAAGCGGCGTTACGGAACCGCCGGTGCCGCCGCCGCTAAAAATAATCGTTCTGCTTGTCGATCTGATATCCATCATATTCAACCGCGTAATCGCCTGACATCTTTAGTCTGCCGGCTGATATTGATTAAAATGCCCATTGCTAAGAGCGAAGACAAGGCGGCGGAGCCGCCGGCGGAAACGAACGGCAAAGGGACGCCCGTCATCGGGATCAGATTGATCATCCCGCCGATATTCAAGAAAGTCTGGACGGCCAACCAAGTCACGATGCCGATCGCTAACGTGCTGCCGTAGATATCCGGCGCGCCGCGGGCGATGATGAGCCCGCGATAAAATATGAACAAGTACAACAAGACTAACAAAGCGCTGAATAAAAATCCGGTTTCTTCCGCGATGATCGGAAATATCGAATCGCCCCAGACTTCCGGTAGATACATAAATTTTTGCCGGCTCTGCCCCAAGCCGCGTCCGAAGAGTCCGCCGGAACCGACCGCGATCAAAGATTGGTTCACCTGATAACATTTCCCCAACAAGCTATAATTAGGATCTTTCAGGCACTTGAAGCGGTCGCTCTGATAAGAGGAGTTCCAGCTCACTAAGGCGAAGAGGGCGAGCGCGGCCAAGAGGATAGCGATGACGATATGGACGACTTTCCCGCCGCCGGCGAAAAAAACGACCAAGGCGGTGAAGGCGATGATGAAGAGAGTCCCTAAATCCGGCTGCAAAATCATCAAGAGGCTGATCACGCCTAAGATGACTAAAAATGGCAAGACGCCGCCAGTCAGACTGCCCAGTTCTCCTTTTTTCGCTTCCAACCAAGTCGATAGGTAAATCAAGAAAGAGATCTTCACAAGTTCAGACGGCTGGAAAGACTGGCCGAAGATATTTATCCAGCTGCGGGCAGTGCCGTATTCGCTGCGCAAACCGGGGATAAAGACCAAGAGTAAAAGGATGACGGAAAAGAACAGGAAAAAACTCGCAAATTTCTTCCACCAATGATAATCGACCCGCGTCGCCAGCCAAAAAATAGCCAGACCGATGGCTAAGCTGAAAACCTGGCGGATCAGATAGTGATAGGTGTTGCCGTAGCGAGAAAAAGAAACGATCGAAGAGGCGCTAAATAGCATGATGAGGCCAAAAATTATCAAAACAAATAAGGCCGCTAACAGGCTCCTATCCGGTTCATGCCCGCCGCCCGTGGCAGACGCTATTTTTTTCCGCAATCGCTTGAGCATGGTAGTCTTAAAATTTACGATCCAAGAGAAAGATGATGAGAGCGATCGCGGTGCCGATCGCCGCCACGACCCAGGAGCGCATCACGATCTTCGCTTCCGGCCAGCCGATCGCCTGGTAATGATGGTGGATCGGCGTGGATAAGAAAACTTTTCGGCCGCGCAATTTCTTGGATAAAGTCTGGATGATAACCGACAAGGATTCAACGATAAAGATAACGCCGATGAAGACCAGGAGGAGCGAATTATTAGTGAGCATCGCGATGATGCCCAGGGTCACGCCCAAGCTCATCGAGCCGGTATCGCCCAAATAAAAGCGGGCGGGCGGGATATTGAACCACAAGAAGGCGAGGAGCGCCCCGATGATCGCGCCGCAGAAAGTCGCGAGATCATAGCGCTCCAGAGAATAAGCGATCACGCCGTAGGCGGCGAAAGCGATAAGCAGGGTGCCGCCGGCGAGGCCATCCAAGCCGTCTGTCTCGTTGACCGAAAAAGAGGTCGCGACGATGATGAAAATGAAGACAGGAATATACCAAGCGCCGATCTCAAAATTGCCGAAGAACGGCACATGGAAGACCGTCCAATCAAGCTTAAAATAAAACCAGAGAGCGCCGACGATCGCGATCAGCGTATAAAGCAGGAGGCGATGACGCAGCTGCAGGCCGCCGCCGCCCAAGACACCTTTGCCCCGGACATCCAGCCAGTCATCGAATAGTCCGATCAAGGCGGTAATGACCAGAGCGCCAAGAGGCAATAAGGTTTCCGAGCGTGATAAGAAATCCAAATGCGTGAATAAGCTATTCGGCCAAAGGTTGGCCAAGAGAGAAAACAGCAGGATAAAGATCAGCACGGTCCCCCAGATTAAGACGCCGCCCATCGTCGGCGTCCCCTCCTTGTGGGCATGCAGCTCCGTAAAGATCGGCGTAGCGCCATTATGGCGGATTTTCTTGCCTAATTTATACTTATACAGATAATGGGTTAAAAAGGGCGCGGCGCTGACGGCAAAGATAAAAGAGACGGTAGAGAAGAAAAGTATCTTCACGAGGTAAAATTCGGTCATAAGAAATTAACGAAAGTTAATCAGATAGACAAAGAACAGGGCGAGATCTAAGAATATGGCGAAGACCAAGGCTGCGCTAAATAGAAAATGGACGAAGATCCGAAAATCTTTTTGCCGATACAACGCGGCCGCGACAGCCGCGTTCAAGGCTAAAATGCCCAGGCCGATAAGCGGATAAAAGAAGATCCGGCCAGCGGCACCGACCAGGTCAATACCAAAATCTACGTTATAATGCAAAACCAAAAGATTATCAGCTAAATTATGATAGATAAAAAAAGACTCCAGCCAGGCAATAATCTGCAGACCGCCGATGGCGGCCAGATACCAGCGGCTGGGCGGCAGATGCCAGACTGCGGCCAAGGCAGTGCCCGCGCGTCCGGCTAGAACATAAAAACGGGCGTAAAGATTGGAATAAGCCATAAAAATACAAAAATAATCAATTTAACTCAATTTTATCATATTTTTAAATAATATAAAACCATGTTATAATAAGATCAGTTAAACCGCTTAATCTCAGAGGCATGAGCCAAAAAATCGTCGCCAATCTCTTCAATTACGCGATCGCCGCAGGAGCGGAGCACCTGGTCATCGGCAACAAGCATGACCGGATATCTTTAGATTGCCATTTTCCTGATGATACGACGCGCGCTCTAGCCCTGCCAAAAAAATTAGAACAAGAATTTTTTACGAATTTACAGCGGATACTAGCTATCGCCCCGGGCGACCTCCTATCGCATGAATACCGTAAGGCTGGCAATAAAGAGGGGCGCTGGCATTATTACCTGACTGTCGTGCCCGATGGCCAAGGAGAAAAGATTATCATCAGCTTAATCAACCAAGATAACCGGCGCTGGCGGCTCAGCCAATTAGGGCTGCAAAAAAATGACCAAAAAACCTTAGATAAGATCACTCGCTGGCGGTCGGGTCTGATCATCGTCAGCTCGCCTCCGCAGTCCGGCAAAAGCGCTACTCTCTATTCTCTGCTCGATCTCTGGGATCGCCAGACAATGAATATCTATGCCCTGGATGATAATCTGCCTGCTGATTTGCCGGGCGTCAACGTTCTCGCGCCGCGCGCCGCGAATTGGGAAAAGATCCTGCACCATGATAGCGACATAATCTTAGCTGATGATCTAGATGATGAAGAGGCTTTAAAGAATGCCTTGCGAGCGGCGGCTTCCGGCCGCCTGGTGCTTGGCACGATGACCGCGATCAGCTCTTTGGCGGTCTTAGCGCGGATCCAGTCCCTCAAATTACCGCGCCGCCTGAAATTCGACAGCTTACGGCTGATTATCAACCAGCGTCTGGCCAAACTAAAAAGTTCGCGCGCTAAAACCGCCTGGCTGGGACGTAAACAGATCGGACTATTCGAGCTCTTGGAATTAACGCCGGAAATAAGGAGCTTGCTCATGGCTTTGGACGAAGCGGACCTGAAATCAGACGGGGCGATACAAAAATTAGAAAAATTACTTTCGGTCAGCGGCTTCCGTCCTGTAGCGCATGACGAAAAGCAGAAGGTAAAAGACGGCTTGATATGAAGATAACGTGCGTCATACCGGCTTGGAACGAAGCCAGAAATATCGCTAAGGTCGTCAGCGGCGTCCGTCCTTACGTCCAGGAGACTATTGTGGTCGATGACGCTTCCCAGGATGAAACGGCGGCCTTGGCCGGAACAGCCGGCGCGATTGTCTTGCGCCATCCGATCAATCGCGGCCAAGGGGCGGCTCTACAGACGGGGAACGATTATGCCTTGGCGCACGGCGCCGATATCATCATCCATTTTGACGGCGATGACCAATTCCTGGCCGCGGAAATAAAAGACATGGCCGCGCCAATCACTGACGGGCGGGCGGACATCGTCTTCGGCTCCCGCTTCCTGGGCAAAAAAAGCAATCTGCC
This sequence comes from Patescibacteria group bacterium, assembly GCA_041651195.1. GTDB lineage: Bacteria > Patescibacteriota > Patescibacteriia > Patescibacteriales > UBA12465 > UBA12465. The sequence goes on along the minus strand of JBAZJR010000003.1, from coordinate 65,378 downwards.
GCTCACGAAGAGATACCTGATCTATCCGCTCGCGCAACTCTTCACCCGCTTCCTGCTCGGCATCCGGCTCAGCGATCCGCAGAACGGCTTTCGCGCCCTAAGCCGCCGAGCCGCGGAAACGATCCGCATCGATAACCGCGAAATGGCGCATAACAGCGAGATCCAAAGCAAAGCTTACCGCTCTGGGCTACGGATAGAAGAAGTGCCGATTACCGTAGTCTACCATGACTTCGGGCAACGGCTTTCCGGCGGCTTCAAGATCGCCAAAGATCTCTTGATCCATAAAATCATCAAATAAATCCATAATTTCCAAACCTATGCTCCAGCAAGCTATCGCTCTCATCATCATCCTATTCTTTATCTTCCGTTTAGCCAGCCAAAAGAACCGGAAAGAGATCAACCGCAGCGAATTTACGCTCTGGCTGATTTTCTGGATCATCGCGGCGACGGCGATCATCTTCATCCGGCGGATCGACCAACTGCTCCAATTCCTCGGCTTCTCTTTAAGCGGTATAAATTTCTTGATCTACCTGGCCGTCCTCGTCATCTTCTACCTGGTTTTCCGATTGCGGCTCAATCTAGCTAAACTGGATCGGAACCTGACGGAACTAACGCGGCAGATTACTTTAAAAGATAATCATAAACCATAACCCAGCATGAAAATCGCTCAAGTCGTCTGCGCCTGGCCGCCTTACGCCGGTGGCATCGCCGGCAGCGCTTATCAAATCGGCCAATTGCTATCGGCACAGCATACAGTGACGAATTTTACTCCGACGACCCTGAAACCGTGGCTCCAGTACGGCCACGGCGCTTTTTTACCGCAACTCCTCTGGCGCTTACGGTCTTTTGATTATATCTATCTCCATTATCCTTTTTTCGGGACAGCGGAAATAATCTGGTTATTCAAGCTCTTGGGCGGACACCCCAAGCTGATCATCCATTACCACATGGACGTCAAGAACCTCGGCTGGCTCGCGCAGATCCTCAGCTGGCCGAGCCGCTGCCTCAGGACTTCCCTCTTAAATCAGGCGACGCTCATCGTGACCGCCAGCCTGGACTATGTTAAAAACAGCCAAATCAAAAAATACCAGGCCCAACACCCAGAAAAATTCCGAGAAATTCCCTTCGGCTTGGATCTGGATAAATTCCGAGCTAAAACCTTGAACCGTCCGACCGATAATCTGATCATCGCCAAGGCCCAAGAAATAATCCATTATATCAACGATAGATTCATCAAGAAAGACCGCCGCGGACTCCTCTTCGTCGGCGGCTTAGATCGGGCGCATTATTTCAAGGGGTTGCCGATCCTCCTCCGCGCCCTCGCCGGCGTAACAACGCGTTCCTGGCGCCTGACGATCATCGGCACGGGCGACCGACAAACGGAATATAAGGACTTGGCGGCGGCGCTCGGCCTATCAGGCCGCGTAAATTTTGCCGGGAAAGTGAGCGAAGACGATCTGATCCGCGCCTATCAGAACGCCGATCTCCTGATCCTGCCCTCCATCAACACTAACGAAGCTTTCGGCATCGTGCTTATCGAAGCCTTAGCCTGCGGCGTACCGGTCATCGCTTCGGATTTGCCCGGCGTCCGCCGCGTATTCACCGATCATCAAGAAGGGCTCTTAGCCCAGCCGGACGATGTCGCGGATCTTCGGAAAAAATTAGAATTTATCTTGAAAAATGAGAGCCTACGGCAGACGATGTCACTGGCGGCGCGGCGCCTGGCCATGGCTAAATATGATATCAAGACGATGAAAAAGAAATTAGAAGAATTATTCCTATGAAGATCGGCTTATTGCACAACCTCTACGACGAGTTCGCCCGCGGCGGAGCGGAGACGGTGGCCGAACAGATGGCCGAAGAAGCGCTGGCCGCCGGCCAATCGGTGTTCTTGATCACGACAAAACCGCGGCTCTCTGCGAAACCGCTGATGACGACAGAAAAAAATGGTCTTAGAATATATTATCTGGCTTCTCGGTTCTCCAACCTAGGCGAATCTTCCCGGCTCTACCGAGTCTTCTGGCAGATCGGACATATCTTTTCTATCCGTAAATACCGACAAATCAAGAAGATATTGCAAGCCGAAAGACCGGACATAGTCGTCACCCATAACCTGATGGGTTTGGGATTCTTAGCGCCGCTCGCTTTGCGCCGCTTAGCTACCCACCACGAACATTTCTTGCACGACATCCAATTGCTCCACCCGTCCGGACTTCTCTTCTGGGGACAAGAAAAAAACATCGCTAGTTTTAATGCGCGGATTTACCAGGCGTTGACCCGCGCTTTATTCGCTTCGCCGACCAAGATAATTTCTCCCTCCCGCTGGCTCTTAGAGCTACACCGAGAACACAGATTCTTCCGGGATTCTAAGATAGAAATCAGGCCGCTTGAAATAAAACCCTTAAAATCAAAAGGAACTGCCCAGCCAGGCGGACAAACTCTGCTTGATAAGCAGCCACTGGCTAAGGATAGCGCCAAAGATTTTCTTTTTGTCGGACAATTAGAAACGCATAAAGGCATTTTTTTACTCTTAGAGGCTTTCCAGAAAATCAATGATCCAACCTTGAAATTACGGATTATCGGCGACGGCCAGCAGGCGGCTGAAGCGCGTCGCCAGGCCGCCACTGATAGACGGATAGAATTCCTAGGGCGCCTGGACAGCCGCGCCGTCCAAGAAATAATGCGCGCCAGCGATTGCCTGATCGTTCCCTCTTTATGCTATGAAAATTCGCCGACCGTCATTTACGAAGCTCACGCCGTCAATTTACCGATCATCGCCGCCGAGATCGGCGGCATTCCGGAAATTATCGGCCCGATGGATAGATTGTTCGCGCCAGGAGACGCCTCGGATTTGCGACAAAAGATCGAAGTAGCGACGGGTTGACATAATAAAAAACGCCAGCTCTTATGGCTTGGCGCTTTTGACTAATTATAAATGGCTGATTAAATACCTGAGAATTTCCAGGCATTTTTTTTAACCCATTTCATTATATCTTGTTCGGCGGCGAACTCGCCGCACTGTTCATGCACTATGACAAAATCACCGTCAATAGTATAGAGTATAGGGTCTACCGAACTTAAGATAGAGAGAGCCGCCTCTCTTTTGTTAATGTCGATTGCGGATGAAACTGTCGCAATCTTAGGAGAAGCTCCCAATTCTTTTAACCGGCATAGCGTGGAGATAAATATTTCCGAAGCTTGAAATTTGAATTTTACGCTGACCGGAGTCTCATCTTTCGCCGGTTTATAGTCTATTCCGGCCGGCCACAATATCTTTACTAATAGACGGCTGGGAAGTTTATGCAATAGACTGGTCAATGAAATAAATAGATAGGTTTCGACCAAAAATATGACAACCGCTGCGATTATTCCGCCAAAGAGGCTGAGCAGTCCCCATAATGAGTCTAGTGAAAACAGGTTGCTAGGAGATACGCTGACAAAAGAATTAGGAAAAGCAAAAAGACCGACAAAAAATGAAAACATAAATATGGTCTTGGTGATATCAACAAACAGTTCATTGGCTGTATTTTTGAATTTTCCGCCTTCTGGGGGCATCTTTAAAACTCCCATAAACATACTCCAAGCCATAACTACTATTACTATACCGGAAACCAGCTGGAAGACAGGGAGCGGGATCAGCGAAAAAGCGATGATCGCGGGCAGGATCAAGAATAACAGACTAAAGCTCAGTAATAAGGCCGTGGTTCTGTCAGCAACGCCCGTCTTACCTTCCGCCGAAATATGTTCAAAACAATATAAGCCATATTTATGGCAGAGTTCATACCAAAGCGGTTTTGGTAAAACACCTAATACCGGGAGCTCTTGGAATTGAGCGGCGAATCGATTGGCGGCTTTAGCTGTCCTGAGATTTTCGGCCCTTGCCAGACGATTTTTAGCGTTATTAATCTTGCTTTGGATTTCTTGCAATTCTTCAAAGGCTGGCGCATTTTCATTGATAATCATTTCTCCGACGACTACGCCGAATCTTACTTCGTTCTGGCGGGATAATTTCTTGTCAAACAGTGTTTCAATTTCGCCGTTGATGTCGCTAATCTGATCGTCTATTAAGACGTCAATCTGCTGATCGATTTTCTTGAACAATTCGTTCATCTCTGTTTCTCCTCTGTTATGAGTTGTAAAAGTTCTTTTATTAGTTAATAAATTGATTTATTAATTAAATATAAAATACCATTGATAATACTATTTGTCAACGGTATTCTTATTTTATGCTAAAATTTAATAAAATATAGACTCTAATCTCCTAAGCCATGCAATCTCTTGCCGGCCTTCAGGTCGAAGATAGTCTTTTTCAAGCCGTTTTCCAGGGTCACGACCGGCATCCAGCCCAACTCTTCTTTCGCTAGGCGGATATCGGGCAAGGTTAGCTCACTGATAAATAATTCCCGATCAGCATAGGTTATCTTAGACTGAGAGCCTGTTTCCTTGATGATCAGCTGCACGAGCTCGGTCAGATTGATATCGACATCCGATCCGATATTGAGCGGCCCAGCCTGCTCTGAGGCCATCATGCGGATCACCGCGTCGATCGCGTCGCTGATATAGCAGAAAGAGGAAGAAAAATCCTGATCGCCGTTAATGACGATGTCCTGGTTGTCTAGGGCGCTATAGATGAAATCCGGGATCATCTGGCCGTCATCAGCCTCCATGCGCGGCCCATAGATCCGGAAGAGGCGGATGATCCGGGCATCGACATTATAGAGCGAACGATAGGTGCCGACCATGGTTTCCGCGTAACGCTTCCCTTCATCATAGCAAGCGCGCTCGGATAATTGATCGACTAGACCCAAATCGCTTTCCTGGGCTTTGCGCGCCGGATCGTCATTATTCCGCGAGCCATAGACCACGGAAGAAGAAAATTGCAGGAAACGGGCGTTATATTTGACTGACAGATCCAAGAGATTCTTGACGACATAAGAATTAGCGAGAAGCGTCGCCAGACGATTTTCCAAGAACCGTTTCGGAGACATCGGGCAAGCCAGATTATAGATTTCCTGGACGCCCTGGAATTCCACCTTGAATTTCTGCAGATCCTCCACCTGCTCCAGATCCAAGGGCCGTGAAAGGTCGTGATTGATAAAGACAAAATTCGGATTGGCTAAAAGATGGTCGATATTGCGCTCGCTACCAGAGACGAAATCATCCACCGCGATGACCTTATTATCCTTCACTAATTCGTCGCAAAGATGGGAACCGATAAAACCGGCGGCGCCGGCCACGAGGATATTCTTCTTATCAAAAATTACTTGTTTAGGCATATTGATGGAGACTTAATTATTTATCTTTATTATACCAATATTCGCGCCGCCTTTAAAGCCTTCTTCCCAGGCGTAAAAAGATTCTAGGAGGCCGCCGCGGCCGTCGAAAACTCGGACATGCGGCGCCGCGCCAGGCTGAGCGCCGGTCGCGATCTCCGCGATACCGTCATTATTCAAATCGCCAACCGCCAGGTTGATCCCGCCGCGCCAATTGCGCCCGTAAGCTAGAAACTGGGACTGCATCTGCCCCTGGCCGTTAAAGATCTTGATCTGCGGATCACGGCCGGCGCCGGGCGCCGCGATAATCTGCGCCTTATCGTGGTCGGCGCGGCCATTTAGGGTTGCAGCCGCGACTTTCACCCCTCCCCGGAATTTTTTTTCATAGGCCAGGAAGGAATGTGCTAATTTGCCGCCCGCCGTATAAACCTTAATCCAAGGCTCCTGGCCCGCGCCATAAGCGACGATTATTTCCGGGACAGTCCGGCCGTCGATGTTGCCGACCGCCAGATTCAAGCCGCCGCGCCAATATTTATTATTATCTACGTTAAATTGCCTGATTAATTTCCCGTTAGCGTCAAAAACTTTGACTTGGCCGTTGCCCTGGGAAGCGGCGGCCGCGATGATTTCTGATTTTTCATCGCCATTGAGATCGCCGACCGCGACATTGACTCCGCCGCGAAACTTTTTATCAAAAACCAAAAATTGTTTCAAAAGTTTGCCATTAGTATTATAAACCCTGACCTGGGGCTCGCCGCCGCTGGCCGCCCCTAGGACTAATTCCGCTATCTCATCCCCGCTGATATCCCCGGACGCGATAGAGCCGCTCTTGAAATTAAGCCGAGCCAAGGGACTGACTAAATCGCCGTTAGCGGCGGTTAGCTTCGGCTCTTTACTGCCACTAACCGGCATCACCACCAAGCGGCCCAAACGGCTGAAAAGCTTTTCCTTGGCGAGCTCGACCGCCCGATTGACGTTCAAGCGGCCATTACCCAAGCCGCCCGGATAATCCGGATTAAGCTTAGTTATATTATCCGTAGAAAGGAAAAGGATATTGATGATTTCCCGCGCGCTTAATTCCGGATTAGCCTGTTTGATCAAAGCGAGAGCGGCCGAAACGAGCGGCGCGGCCATAGAAGTGCCTGACCAATATCCGTCATAGATCCGATTCGGGTCGCCGGCAACGCTGCCTGGCGTCACAGTATTAAAAAAACTGATTCCCGGAGCAGTCAGATCGACACAACGGGAGCCATAGCTCGAGAAACGCGCTTTCTGGTCTAAAGCATCGGTGGCAGCTACGCCGATGACCATATTATCGCCGAGCGTGCCGTCGTAACAAGCCGGGTAGACAGGGGTTTGATCAATATTATAGCCTTCGCCCGCAGACTGTTCGTTGCCGGCCGCCGCGACGATCAAAACGCCAGCCGTGCGCGCCCGGCGAATCGCTTCTTGCAAGGCGTCGCTGTAACTGAAAGAGACAAAACTAAGGTTGATGATATCCGCGCCGTTATTCACGGCATAATCGATCGCCCGGATGACATCGCTGATCTTCCCCTCGCCCTTATCATTCAAGGCTTTGAGCGCCATGATCCGCGCCCGCCAAGTTACGCCGACTGTCCCCTCCCGGTTATTGCCGCTGGCGGCGATCACTCCCGCCACCATCGTGCCGTGCGAAACGCCGGACTCGGTCCAACCGGCCATAAATTTCGGCGCGGGATCAGGAACATTATTCACGAAATCCCAACCATTAAGATCGTCGATAAAACCGTTCTGATCATCATCGCGCCCATTCCCCGTCTGCTCCGCCTGATTCCGCCAGATATTATCCTGTAAATCCGGATGTTCGATCTCAATACCGGAATCGATCACGGCGATCACGATATCCGGACTGGCGGAAACCTTTTCCCAGGCGCTATCCGCCTTGATCTTCGCCAGGTACCATTGGTGGCCATAATAAGGGTCATTCGGCGTAATGCTAGCCAAAACCGGCTCAACTATAAAGAGCGATAAAATAAAAAAAGATGTTACCAATTTAGACATATAACATCTTCATCTTAACACATCGTCCCGGTTTTTCAAAATATATTTTTCCCGCCTGATCACAGGCTTTCTATCAGCTTCAAGGTTTCTTGGGCGCACCGGCGCCAGCTGAATTCCTCTACCCGCGCCAGACCTTTGGCGCGCAGAGCTTGGCGCAAATCTTCATCGTTCAAAATCTTATCTATCGCCGCCGCTATCGCCCGGGTGTCGTTCTGATTGAAATAGAGGGCGGCATCCGCGGCTACTTCGCGCAAGACCGGTATATCGGAAACCGCGGCCGGCGCGCCGCAGGCCAGGGCTTGCAAGACTGGAATACCGAAGCCTTCATGCTTGGAAGGGAAAATAAAGGCTTGGGCGGCATTAAAAATATACGGCAGGTCTTCTTCTTCTACCCAGCCCGGCAAATAGATCTGCCGATTCAAATCAAATTCCTGGATAATATACTTGACTTCATCGTAACCATAGCCGGCATCACCGATTAAAAGCAATTTGACGGCCTGGTCCGGATGCTCTTCCTTGAACAGCGCGAAGGCTTCAACCAAAGCCGGGATATTCTTCTTCTTTTCTAAACGTCCGACATAGAGGAGATAAGGCGCGGCCAGATCATATTTTTCCAAAACTTCCCGCGTCCGATCGGGCGATTCTAGCAAGCGATACCGTTCATCATTATAACCGTTATGGATAACCGCGATCTGATCGGCTGGCGTCCGCGGATATAAGTCTAGGATTTCCCGTTTGGTGAATTCCGAAACGGCGATGATCTTCTGCGCGTGCCGCAAGGCAAAACTAGTCGACCAATGGAGGTAGTCGACTGACTCGGAGCGATATTTACCGAGCGTCATCAGCTTCACCAGGAGATTGATCAGCTGGCGGGAGCTGGTAAAATCCGTCTTGACTTTGACTGAGCGATAAAGGTTCTGTTCGCGCCGGAAGGCGATGTCATGGATAGTATTGATAGTTTTCCGCGGACCAAATAAGGGGAGGGCGTGCGCCGGGATGAATAAGACATCGGGCCGGCGCCAGAACATCTCCCAGGTCAGACGGCCCAGAGTCCAAAAATAGACGAAAGGCCAATGTAAGAGCCTGATCGAAAAATTAGGATTATCCTTGATGATTTCCAATAATTCCGGCCGAGCCGGCTTATTCACGTATAAATAATATTGATTGGCGCGATCCAAAACCGCTAGATTCTTAATCAGATAAAAAGAGTACCATTCCGTACCGGTCTTATGGACTAAATTAGCGCGCGAGGCGTCAATGCCGATAATCATAATTTAAAAAAATCAGCTGATCGTCTATACGGTCGGCTGATTATTTAGTCGCCAAGATGCTGCGTTTATAGGAATCCAAGTTATCCAAAGCGATGCCGGTTCCCTTCGCGACGCAAAGCATCGCGTCATCGGCGACATAGGCGGATACGCCGGTCGTCCGAGATAATAATTGATCGATATTTCTGAGCAATGAGCTGCCGCCCGTCAGCACAATACCCTTATCCATAATATCGGCGGCGAGCTCCGGCGGCGTCTTCTGCAAGACTTTCTTGGCGACCGAGATGATCGCTTCGAGTTCGTTCTGGATCGCTTCGGTCACATCGTCGCTCGAAACCGTGATGCTGCGCGGCAAGCCGGTAACGATATCCCGCCCGCGGATTTCCATATACAGCTTATCTTCCATATACAAAGCCGAGCCGATATTGACCTTAATCTCTTCGGCTGTCCGCTCGCCGATGGCCAGATTATATTTCTTGCGGATATATTCTAGGATTGCGGCGTCGAATTTATTGCCGCCGACGCGCACCGAAGTAGAGGCGACGATACCGCCCAAAGAAATAACCGCCATTTCGGCCGTGCCACCGCCTATATCGATCACCATATGCCCCGTCGATGATCCGATCGGAATATCGGCGCCAATCGCCGCAGCTACCGGCTCTTTGATGATATAGGCGGCTTTCGCGCCGGCCGCGATCGTCGCTTCGATGACCGCCCGGCGTTCTGTAGACGAGATACCGGCCGGTACCGCCACCATCACTTCCGGCCGGAAGAGCCGGATGCCGCCCAGAGTCTTATTGATAAAATAACGGATCATCGCTTCTGTCGCCCGATAGTCAGCGATGACCCCGTCTTTCAAAGGGCGGACGGCCATGATCGTATCCGGTGTCCGGCCAATCATATCTTTCGCTTCATTCCCGACCGCCAGGATCTTGTGGTCGTCAAGAGACACCGCGACCACGCTCGGCTCATTGATGACGATACCCCGTTTCGGGACATGGATTAAAGTATAAGTTGTGCCCAGATCGATGCCGATCCGCTTGATAAACATAAGTAGTAATAAACAAAATAAGACACTAATCTATATTAGTATTTTATATTGGTTTAGTCAAACCCGAAAGATTCCTGTGCAAATGGAGAAAATTAATAGAAAAAGTCTGCAACGTTGTCAAAAAGTCAGCCTATTTTTACCATAAATATGGAGAAGTATGAGGGATGCCAAAGTGAGTTCTGAAATCTATATATGTATATAAATAAATAAATAAGGCACTACCAATCCCCAAAAAATAAATAACAATTTAGATTTTGGTTTAGACAGTAAGTATGGGACACAATATAAAAATGGGGCGATAAATATAATATACAAGGCTATCCAGCCGGACATATTGCCGTTATCACGCGCAATAAATAAAAGATAAAACATAACTAAAATTGGCATAACCACAAATACCAACCAATAACCAAGTATATACCAAATATTTTTTAACTGCTCACTTGTTAAAATCTTCTTCATAAAGTTAATTATTAATTATTAAAATCTAACTTCTCTTTGATCGGAAAGATTAAGCTTTTTAGCATCTTGATTGGCTATAATATCCTGCTCTTTAATTATCTCCTCATTCCCTGCCCGATCAGTAGATTTATACTGAATAGCAGAGGCATCTGAAATACCAGAGATACTAATAGGCCTAGTATATAGAGTCCAACTCTTCCCTCCGTCTAAGCTGTATTCGGTCTTAAGGATTTTTGAATTATCGTCGGAAGAGGTTAACTTTATAGAATTATTGACTAATTCTGCCTTGGTCTTCGGTTTCACTCTATCCGCTGACTCTTGCGCGTCAAGCATGGCATTAGGCTGCATCTTCTCTCTAAATACTTTATCCCCTTTCTGGTCAATCTTCATTTCGTAATTTGGTTTTTTGTTGATAAAATCAATCTCGATATTAGTCTGCAGTGATTTAATGGGCACCGCATTGTAGTAGGCGGTAGAGATGGTCATTCCTTTTTGGATATCCTGGATGCGCGCATTGAAATGGCCTAAGCCGGTGGCTTGGCCTACTATCTTATAATTATGACCCTTGGGCACAAAGGCAAATTTATTATCACCAATAATGTCATAGGCGGCACCGGGAATGTTTATTTCGATATGGCCTTTGGCGTCCGGGCCGATGTGGCGACCTTGGTCATCTAAGAGCTAAAGTTATCAATCAATCTATGTCAAAAACCTGGATGAAAACTTTTTCTAAATTCAAAATAAATAAATAAATAAATAAATAAATAAGGTATTAACAAACCAAACAGTAAAAATAAAAATCTACGATTCGATTTAGTATTATTATACGGAATAAAATACAAAAACGGTGCGATAAAGACAATATATAATGTCAACCAGCCAGACACGCTGCTATTATTGTCTTTAAGCCAAAGAAAACGAGCCACTATTGCTGGCGTAATCACAAATATAAACCAGTACCCCAGTATATAACTAACATTTTTGAGCGACCCGCTCGACAAAATTTTCTTCATAACATTAAACAAATTAATTGTATAATTAATTAAAATAAAAATACTAATCAAAATCTTATCTTGCTCACCTCAAACAGGCGGGACTTACTGATGCCGGTCGATTTTGAGATATTCTGTTTGTTCACTATCTCTTCATTCCCCGCCCGATCAGTCGATTTGTACTGAATAGTTGATTCACCTTTGATGCCGGAGATGTCGATTGGCTTGGTGTAAAGGTTCCAGGTCTTGCCCGCGTCTAAGCTATATTCGGTCTTGAGGATTTTAGAGTTATCGTCAGTCGACACTAGCTTAATTGTCTGGTCATTGATTATAGCCTTAGTTTCTGGTTTAATCCTATCTTCTGACTCTTTGGTGTTAAGAATGGCACTTGGTCGTACCTTATCCCTAAATACTCTATCTCCTTTCTGATCTATTTTCATCTCATAGTTAGGTTGCTTGTTGACAAAATCAATCTCAATATTAGTCTTTAGTGACTTAATGGGCACTTCGTTATAGTAGGCGGTAGAAATGGTCTTCCCAGCTTGGATATCCTGGATGCGAGCGTTGAAATGGCCTAATCCGGTGGCTTGGCCGATTATCTTATAGTTGCGGCCTTTGGGCACAAAGGCAAACTTATTGTCGCCGATGATGTCATAGGCGGCGCCGGGTATGTTTATTTCGATATTGCCTTTAGCGTCCGGGCCGATGTGGCGACCTTGGTCATCGTAGATATGGAGGGCGATGGGGCTATGGTAGCTGACTTCCCAGCCGTCCAAAGGAGTACAATCGCCGCTATCTATAGTCATTTCAGGATATTGAGTGTAATTAAATACAAAAGGGCTAGAGGTAGAATTGAGGATATCATATATTAACCACTTATTGTCGTCAAAGCTTGGCAGGAAGGCATGTGTGGTACTCGTCGTATAATAAGTTCCTAGTGAATTATTGAGAGCTTGCGCGCTCTTTAGCGGGACCGTACCATCACCGTTTACATAACCCAGACCATACTCATAGCTGCTGGAGGCATAATGGTTAATAATATAAATTCGGCTGATGGTCGGCTGATTGCAGCCGATTATATTATAAGCTTTAACGCCATAATTATCAGGATCAAAGTTATCCAAGTCGTTATGCAAAGTATCGCTAGAGCTGGCCATGCTGGAATTTAAGTTATTATTATTTAGAAAGTCAATTGATTCATCATAATCTAAGTTGCCGGTCACGCTATTATTATCATAGTCATATAAATCTGCTATATAAGCATTATATATCGTGCTACTAGCATCAAAATAACCTCGGCTGGGCAAAAGGTTATAGGCTGATGAAAAATTCTGAGAAATCTCTTTCATTTTTGTTTCATTGATACCAATTGGGCCAAATAAAGTAAAGCCAAAATCATCACCATATAATAACGCCTTAGCGGCCTTTGGCGCTCCTAAATGCGGCGTAGCCACATCAATAAACTTGTCTACCGTACTTGTATTTACGTGCTCAATATAATATTTAGCGACTAAACCGCCCATACTATGGGAAATAATGTCTACTTTTTCCGCGCCAGTGCTGTTTTTTATTTCTTCAATCTTAGCTCTAAGCGATGTAGACGAGGCGTATGGGCTGCTTGAGGCAATCCAATCTATGCTATAGCGCCAGTCGTACGGAAAAACAAAGAGATTGGTATTTTCTGTATAGCTGCCACTCGACGTTAGCTCAGTAATTAATCCTTGGAAAATATCATTAAAAGCGATTTCTCTAAAAATATCCGTTGGCACCATTAAAGACGGCGAAAGCGGCTCTCCATACGCATCCATCTTTAAGTCGTCTAAATATGAATCATCTCCCGGTAGAGCCATTTGCACTAGGTTTGGCCAAACTTCCGGGAAACCATAATCGTCTTTATGTAAATAACTACTAATAATCCCCGGAATGATAATCACCGGCTTCTTCAAAAAATTCATCCCGTCGCTGTAGCTAGTTACATTACTACTGCTTGCGACTAGCTGAACCCCGTTACCAAATTCAGCCACGGTAGTTGTGCCAGACCAATAACCGCCGGTCATACTGATTTGACTGGGCGTAGTCGTCGCGCCATTAGTGGCTGATAGAGCGATCGTTCCGCTATAGTTATAGTTATTCCCATTAACGTCTTTAGCTTGCAAAGTCAGCGTAAACGGCGCGGTGGCCATAAGTGACCGGCCGGCAGGTGCGCTGGCGTTGAAAGAAAACCCGCCGAAGCCTGAATTGTTTATCAGCTTGATGCTTGACCAAGGCGAGTATAACCCGTTACCTAGATCCGCACGGATGCGCCAATATCTTGCGCTGCTGACCAAATCGGAGATTTCATAATAAGTATTGGCCGTGGTAACGGGATCCGGCCAATTATCATTATCGGCAGAAACATTGAATAGATACCCTGTCGCGCCGAGTACGGCCGGCCAAGCAACGTCAGTCTCTGAAGCGCTCCAGGCACCATTATTGATTATATTGCCAAAAATAGTTAAATAAAGGCTAAAAGTATGATATGGGATGTTTACTTCTGTTATCGTCCCCTCATTAACCACATCACCAGTAACCGAAAGCCGGGGAGCTGTCCAATAAGCGCTCTGTAAAGTCGCACCGGATTCAATAGTTAACGGCCCGTTAAAAGTAGTATCGGCATTGATGGTCTTGCCACCTTCACCGCGCATGATAAAATGGTCGGCTACGAAATCGCCATGGAATACCGGCGAACCAGTAGCAAACACCGTGCTGCTGGCGCTGACTATACCGCTGATACTGGTGCTGCCGGAAATAATAAGACTGCCAGGCCCCGGTATTTGGCCTGATGCCGTTCCGACAGCCGAACCTCCGGTCAAAGACAGGCTTTGGCTATCGGAAACGGAAATAACCGTACCTGATAATATCGAGTCTCCGCCGCTGATAACTATTCCAGTACTGCTGGTCGCCAGTATGATGTTATGACTGTTAAAATCCACGCCAGCGGCAAAATTCGGGCTATTCAGTAGCACCATATCATTCAGGAAAGTCACCGGACTGTTGATCGGCACGGAACCATCTATAACACGGCTCTGCGAGGAAGCAAGATCCGTCCAGGAACTGTTCCAAGTTCCGTTATTCGTGATATTGCCGGAAATAGTCAGATAAAGCCTAAAAACATTGTAAGGAATACTTATTTCTGTGATAGTTCCGTCATTAATAACATCGCCGTTAATAGTGAGTCGGGGGGCCGCCCAATAAGCGCTTTGTAAAGTCGCGCCCTGCTCGATTATTAAGGGGCCATTAAAAGTAGTATCGGCATTGATAGCCTTGCCGCCTTCGCCTTCTATAATGAATTGGTCGGACGTAAAATCGCCGTGGAAAGCCGGTGAGCCGGCGGCGAAAACAGTAGTACTAGCTACTATTGTTCCTCCGACACTAGCGCTCCCAGAAATGACAAAACTAGCCGGACCGGGGATAGAACCTGATCCAGTCCCCGTAAACGATCCGCCGGCCACCGTCAGGCTTTGATTACTAGAATTAGAAACGATCGTCCCTGATAGGGTAGAGCTTCCTCCAACTAAGGTCAGGCCGGTGCTGGTGGCACCAAAGGAGACCGTTTTACCATTAAAATCAACCCCGCCATTAAAAACGGGGTTGTTTAAGATTTCAAAATTATCCAGGAAAGTCACCGGACTGTTGATAGGGTTAGCCCCGTCAATGATTCGACTCTGGGTCGATGACAAATCAGTCCAAGAACTGTTCCAAGTTCCGTTATTCGTGATATTGCCGGAAATAGTCAGATAGAGACTGAAAATATGATAAGGGATACTTAATTCAGTGATCAGGCCGTTATTAACGACATCGCCATTAACGGTGAGTCTGGGCGCTGACCAGACATTACTTTCCAATGTAGCACCGCTGGCAATGACCAGGCCAGCGATAGTCGTATCATTCGTAATGTACACCGTCCCATTAATTTCTACGATATCATCTGAGCCAGGCACGGCATCTTCTACCCAAGTGCTACTGTCGCTCCAACTGCCGCCTGTGGCGACAGAGTGAATCGTGGGTGTTTGAGCTAAAGCGGAGGGGGGTAGACTAAAAAACAATAGAACGCCAGAAACTGCCACTATCGGCAGTAACAAGGCTTTTCTGAACATAAATTTGATTTATAAAAATTAATAAAATTTTTATTTATGAAATTTCTATTTATGTTAGCTGATAGTTTTTTAGCGTCTTTGTTTTTTTATTCTTCGTAATCCCGATCCTCGCCTTCCACGGCGACTTTTTCCTGGTTAGCGATGATCTTCTTCACTTTTTCCGCGAATTCAAAAGTGTCGAACTCATCCTTCAAAAATAAGAAATCCGCCCCGAGATCCAAGCTGCGTTGGCGGCTATCTTCATCGCTGACATCGGTAAAGATAAAGATCTGCTTTTCGCTCAATTCGCTGTCCGCTTTCATCCTTTTGATTATGTCAAAGCCGTCCACTTTCGGCAGGATCAGATCCAAGATCACATAGCTTGGATTAAAATCTTTCAGCTGATCCATCATTTCTTCGATGTCTTCATCCCCCGCGGATGTTTCCACCTCGAAACTGTCCGCGCTGAACTGCGATTCCAACCCATAAAGGAGGTTGGCGTCGTCTTCGATGATAAATAATTTTTTTTCAGTCATATTGATATTACCGGCCGCGGCGGACGGGATTAATTATTGCTTCCGTTATTTTTCTTCAATCTTTTCCACCAAGCTTCGTTATTTTTATACCAAGCGACGACCTGTCCCAAGCCGAGCGTAAAATCGATCTGCGGTTCCCAGCCTAATTCCGTCTTGGCTTTGGCGTAATCGATCGCATATCTAAGGTCATGGCCGAGACGGTCGGCGACATATTCTACCTGGTCTTCGCTCTGGCCCATCAGGCCTAAAATTAATTTGGTAATTTCCAAATTAGTCATCTCATTGCCGCCGCCCAAGCAATAAGTTCCGCCAATCCGGCCCTTCTGGATGACGAGCTCGACGCCGCGGTTATGGTCATCGACATGGATCCAGTCGCGGATATTCTTCCCGGCGCCATAGACTGGTACTTTATTCCCTTCTAATAGATTGGTAATAAACAGCGGAATCAATTTTTCCGGATACTGGTAGGGGCCGTAATTATTAGAACAATTGGAAATCGTGATCGGCAATTTATAGGTATGATAATAGGCGCGAACCAAATGGTCCGACGCCGCTTTAGACGCGCTATAGGGCGATCGGGGATCATAGGGCGTAGCCTCGCTAAACTTCGGCGCGTTAAAATCCAGGGCGCCGAAGACTTCGTCGGTAGAAATATGATGGAAGCGGATACCGCCGTTATTCTTAGCCGCTTCTAAGAGGACACGCGTGCCCTCCACATTAGTCCTGATAAAATCGGCGCTATCCTTGATCGAACGGTCAACGTGGCTTTCGGCCGCGAAATGGACGATCAAATCCAAGCCTCTGGTTAAATCATTGACTAAAGTGGCATCGCCGATATCGCCTTTGACGAATTTATAATGCGGGCTGCTTTCGACATCCCGCAAATTTTCTAAATTGCCGGCGTAAGTTAAAATATCCAGATTGATTATTTCGTCGTCTGGATGATTATTAAGCCAATAGTGGATGAAGTTAGAACCGATGAAGCCGGCGCCGCCGGTAACGAGTAATCTCATATTAGCTAGTTAATTTTTTTAAGATGGCGGCCGCTTCGCCTTCCTTATAATCTATCTTCGGCCAGGGTCCCAGGCCATCGCCGGCGCGGCGCGGGATGATATGGAAATGGATATGCGGTATCTCCTGACCGGCCACCGGATCATTATTTTCTGAAATATTATAGCCGACGACGCCTAATTTATCTTTCAACAAGCGGCCGATCCGTTTAACCTTGATCATCAAGTCCGCCAGCTCTCCCTCCGGGGTCTCTTCCAGATTCTGATAATGTTTTTTCGTGATCACCAAGGTATGGCCCGGGCTAGCCGGATAGATATCCAAAAAAGCCAAGACCTGATCATCTTCATAGACTTTATAGGACGGAATTTCCCCGCTGACGATCTGGCAGAAGACACACATATAATTTAGGCTAATCTATCTTATAAGGCGAGGCCGGATCGATTTCCCAGCGGATTTCGTCTATTTCCTCTTTCTTCCCCGCACCTTTATATAATTGGTCGGGCAGATTGATGCTTAAAGCCGGCGTATCGGAAATACATTTATAACCGTGGACGATGCCGGGCGGCACGATCACGAGAATCGGGTTATCCGCGCCGACCTCTAGCTCCATAGCCTCTCCTTTAGTAGTCGAACTTTCGCGCCGATCCCAGAGATACAGACGGAAATTACCCGGCCCAAGAAAGACGAAACAATCGCTCTGGCTGACGTGCTCGTGCGGCCCGCGGACGATGCCGGGATTAGTCAGGCTGACATAGGACATCGCCGGCGTAAAATCTAGTTCGTCGCGCCGGAAGATCTCGGTCAGCCAGCCGCGCTCGTCAGTATACTTTTCTAATTTCTTAATGATAAGATCCTGCATATATTTTAAATCGCGTTGATTATTATTTCCAGATTACCGCTGATTTTTTCCGACGCGGCAAACGGAGCAAGCCGTTCTGAGCGCCCAGATGCGCTACTTTAGCGGCCGCGTTCCGGAGGCTCAGGGCGAAAGCCCGATCGATGTCGCCGTTATATAAAGTCAGACCGGCGGCAAAAGAAGAATTAAAAACATCGCCGATGCCGGTCGTATCTACCCGCTTCTTTTCTTTGATGATACTATGGCGATAAACCTGATGGCCGTCATAGGCGATAACGCCGTCGCCGCCGAGCGTAATGACCGCGATCCGCGGCCCGAAGCTCTGGATAAGCTTGACCAGATTCTCTTCCTGATCCAGGAACTTTTTCCCTAGATGACGGTATCGGGGAGAGGCGAGCGCTAATTGCAGGGCTTCATCCTTATTGCAAGACAAGACGGTCGTCTTCTTCAAGAAAGCGGCAATCGGCTTGACGCCGCCCAAGAGCTGGGTCATGCCCGGGTTCCAAAAGATATGATGGCTGTTATGGCCGATGGCGGAAAAGATCTGGCGCAGATTAGCCAGCCAATTGCCGGCCAAAGAAGCGATGTAGACATTATTCGTCTTTTTCAAAGCGGCCAGGGCGGAGCGGCCGATCTTCATCCGGGTATTAGCGCCGCGCTGGGCGAAAATTATGCGCTCGCCGGAAGGGGCGATCAAGATGAAAGAAGAACTGCTTTCTTCTCCCCGGATCGTCTGTAATAGGCTGACGTCTACGCCGCGCGCGCACAGATTCTCGGTAATCAATTCGCCGTCACGGTCGTTGCCGATCGGAGCAAGGCAAGCCGCCCGCAGACCGAGCCTAGTCAAGCAGACCGCCGCGTTAGCCGCGCCGCCGCCGTAGGAATAATAGAACTTGTCTACCTTGATCTTGGCGCCCGACTCGAAAGCTAAGACTTTTTGCTTCAGGATATCCCGACGATTATCCAGTAAGACGCCCTGGTCAGTGAAAAAAGAAACGTCGCGGGTCGTCCCGCCGATAGTGATAAAATCATGCATAAATTTACAATTATTTACAGCTACTTTGTCTATATTACCATAAATCCTACTTCTTTTCCAAAAAGAAAGGCTTGAGCCGCCGCGTCGCGGCGCCGGCTAAACTGAAAAGCAGAAGAGCCGCTAGCCCGCTCCAGAGGCACTGGTAGCCGAGCGAGCGCCAGAAAGCGGCCTCCGTCAGGAAAAATTCGGACGGGCCGGCGGAAAAAAAATAGGCCAGGCAGGCGACTAATAGGTTATAAAGCACGGTCGCTAGCAGGATCAGAAGTCCGAAAGAATATAAAGAGCGGTTAGTCAGCCAGCCGCGCAAGACTGCCTCCATCGGCCAAGCGGTCAAGAATAGGGCTAATATATAAAAACCAAAAAAATGGAAAGAAAATAAATCTAAAACTAGGCCGCCGATGAACGCGACGCCTAAGGCCGAACGGAGATCATAAAAGAAGAGCGCGAAAATCAGGATAATCAGGAGTAGATTATTCGCCGCCCAAAAAGGCGGCAAAGCGAAGATGAAAGAAAACTGGATGATCGCCGCCACCGCGACGATACAGGCCAAGATTATTATCTGGGTAATTTTCCTGAACATAGTTTAAGGGATGACCACTGAGACGACCGTCAGATTATTGGAATTGACCAGCGGCTCGATCGTCGCTTCCTGCCAGACCTCGTTACTGGCATTATAGACCTTGGTCACGCGGCCGATGACCAGCCCGCGCGGGATATCTCCTCCCAAACCGGAAGTGATTACCGGATCGCCCGGCGCGATTTTTTCTAACTGTGGGATATAATTCATCTTGATGGTCAGTCCGAGGTCGCCATCGGTCATCCCCTGCGTCCGTTCCTGGTTCTGGAGAGTCGCGGCCAGCTGACAATTAGGATTAGTCGTCAAGCAAACCCTGGCCGTCGACGCTTTTACTTCGACAACCTTGCCGATGATCGCTCCCTCTTCGCTGATGACGCCTAAGCCGGCTCGTAAGCCGTCGCCCGTACCACGATCGATAATCAAGCCGCGGCTATCTTCGGCGACCGTTTCTTTCGCGATCACGTTAGCGACGATCGTCCGAAAATCAGCCGCGGCGCTGAAGTCAAGTGTCGCCCGTAATTTTTTGTTTTCTTCTTCTGTCTCCCGATACTGAGAATTGGCGACCGTCAAGATAGCCACTTCTTTAGTCAGCCGGTCGATCTGGGCGCTTAGATCGGCTTGGTTCTTATTGGCGCTATAAAAATCATTGAAAGATTCTCCCCAGCCGTAGAGTCGCGCGCCGAGCGGCTTGACTAAGAGCCAGAACAAATTTTCTACCGGACGGGTCACGCCTAGACTATGTAAAAAAAACAGCAGCCCAGCCGCTACTATAAAGATCAGGACAGGGTTATTTCTTCTTATCTTCATCATAATTATTCCCGGTTATTAGGCGCGATCACTTTTTCCAAAAGACCGTCATCAGATAATAAGATGCCGGTGCCGCGGGCGACGCAAGTCAGCGGATCGTCCACGATCTTGACCGGAATCTTCGTCGCGGCGGAAATCGCCTGGTCTAAGCCGCGCAAGAGCGCGCCGCCGCCCGAGAGGAAAAGCCCGCGTTCATAGATATCGGAAACCAATTCCGGCGGCGTCGTCTCTAAGATGGTCTTGATATTATCGATGATCTTGACGACCGTCCGGCTGATCGCTTCCCGGATCTGCTTATCGCTCGCCATCAGCGCTTTCGGGAGGCCGGTGATCAGATCGCGGCCGCGCACTTCTATCTCCTGCGGCGTATCGAGAGACACGGCCGAACCGACGGCAATCTTGATGGACTCGGCCAGCTGTTCGCCGATCAAGATATTGAATTCTTCGCGGATATATTCGATGATATTGCTGTCGAATTCGTTGCCGGCCGCTTTCAAAGATTTCCAGGTCACGACGCCGCCCAAGGAGATCACGGCGATTTCCGTGGTGCCGCCGCCGATATCGACGATCATGGTCGCGGTCGCTTCCGTCACCGGCAAGCGCGCGCCGATCGCCGCCGCCATCGCCTCTTCGATCAGATAGACCTTACGGGCGCCGGCCGACTTAGCCGCGTCTTCCACCGCTTTCTTCTCCACTTCGGTGAGCTCCATCGGGATGCCGATCACGACCCGCGGTCGGGAAATCAAGGTAAAATTATCCTTATGGACCTTGCCGATGAAATATTTAAGCATCTTCTCCGTCACTTCAAAATCAGAGATAATCCCTTCGACGAGCGGCTTGATCGCTTCGATGTGGCCCGGCGTCTTACCGACCATCTTCCTGGCCGCCTCGCCCACTTCCAAAATCTCGTTCGTCCGCTTATTGATCGCGACGACGCTCGGCTCGTTGATCACGATGCCTTTACCCTCGACATAGACCAGGGTATTCTTCGTCCCTAGATCGATGCCAAGATCGTGGCTGAATTTTCCGAGGAGATTATTGAACATAATTTATGATAATTTAGAGGCGAGATCGTTAATCTTGATTAATTCGCTCGTGCCGGCAGACCGTTCTTTTATTTCTACGCTATCCGCAGCCAAAGTCTTTTTACTGATCACGACCCGATATGGACAGCCGATTAGATCGGCATCAGCAAATTTTTCACCCGCCGACAAATCACGATCGTCATATAAGACTTCTGCCCCATTTTTAACCAAATCAGCATAAATCTGGCCTGACTTTTCATTCTCATTAAGGGAAATAAGGTGAACTTTAAATGGCGCCACGCCGGCTGGCCAGATGATGCCCCGATCATCATGATAAGTCTCTACGATCGTCCCCATGATCCGACTCGGACCGATACCGTAGCAGCCCATGATGGCCGTCTGTTCTTCCCCGGTCTGATCCTTATATTTGACGCCAAATGGTTCAGAAAATTTTGTCCCTAATTTAAATATGTTGCCGACTTCAATCGCCTTTTTCTCAACCAAGTCTTTATTGCCGCAGATCGGACAAATCTTCTGCTCTTCGATTATTTCCCGGTTGACCGCCACCCGGCATTTTTCACAGATGTAAACCAGGTCTTCGCCAGCCTCAGACAGAGTCTGGAATTCATGGGAATATTTAGAAAATGAGCCGCCCGAAGCATATGTCAAATAAGTCCGGTCGCCTAAACCGAGACGTTCGTAGATGCGGTGATAAGCTGTAATCGCTTTATCGTAATAAAGATCCAAGTCGGCCTGGTCAACATGGAAAGAATACAAATCTTTCATCAAAAATTCTCGGCCACGCAAGAGTCCGGCCTTAGCCCTCTTTTCATTACGGAATTTAGTCTGAATCTGATAGACGCCAAAGGGCAGGTCCTTATACGAGAAGACAAATTTTTTCGCGAGCGGCGCCACTATTTCTTCATGGGTCGCACCTAAAGCATATTCTTTCTGATCATTGCCAGCCAAACGGAATAAGACATCAAAAGTCGCCCAGCGGCCGGAAATCTCCAAATTATTTTTCGGGATGAGGGCAGTCATCAATATTTCCTGGCCGCCCAAAGCGTCCATCTCTTCTCGAACGACCTGACAGATCTTATCCAATACTCTTTTGCCTAAAGGCAGATAGGAATAGATGCCAGCGCCGACTTTATCGATAAAACCAGCCCTGATCATGGCTTGCGCGTTATAGCTGGTTTCGTCTTTGGGCAATTCCTTGACGGTTTTAGTAAAAAGCTGAGATTGGCGCATAAAATATAGATAGAGGGAATGAATTTATCTTTATACTAACGAAAAAAACCTGACTTGTAAAGAATATTTATAATCAAATTGGCGAGATAAAACTAGACTATTTCCTAGCAATTTTCTTCAGGGCCGCCTTCACCCGCTCGCCACTGTCCGTAATGCCAGGCTCCAACGCGTTGAGAGCGGCTCGCGCTTCGCTTAAAGAATAGCCGAGAGACATCAGGGCGTCGATCTCGTCGCTCCCGCCAAGAGCCGCGGAATTGATCGTAACAGCCGCGCCGCCGGAACGGATAACCTTAGTTTTCAATTCTAAAACTAGACGTTCAGCCGTCTTCTTGCCGATGCCGGAAACCTTAGTCAAGAGATTAGCGTCGCCGCGAATGATCGCTTCTTTGATATCGCCGGCTGTCGCGATAGAGAGGATCCCCATGGCCGATTTCGGACCGACGCCAGAAACCGTGAGCAGCAATTCGAATAATTCTAAATCTTCTAAAGTCTTAAAACCATAAAGATCGCTGGCCTCTTCCCGGACCTGATGGTGCGTGAATATCTCCGCCTCTTGTCCGATTTTCAGGTCATTCAAGAAAGTTTCGCCGACAAAAACTTGATAGCCGATATCGGCCACTTCTAAAATTGCGTAATTAAGGCTCTTATGGATTACCCGTCCGCGTAAAAATGAAATCATATATGAACACTAAATTTTTCTCCTCAAAACTGTTATAACTGGGATCTCTCCGATACTCGCCGGCACTTCCAAGACCGCTGTCTGCCCGCCCCCGCCGCCATGCGCTTCTCTGATTTCTTGGCCGGTTTTCGCGTCCCAAAGCTGATCCAAAGATATCTTGATTATATCATAATCCGGCCGGATAATCTCTACTGTGTCGCCGACCTTCACCGTATTATGGACTTGGAAATAAACGCGCGTCTTAGCGCCGATACCTTTCTTTGTCTTAAGCACCTGGCCGCAGAATTCCCAGGCGCTAGAATTATGGGAATTCTTTATATTCTGATCAGCCTTAGTACCTAACAAGAAACCGGTCGTATAGCCGCGATGCACTAATTTAGTTTCCAGTTCGGAGTAAAGATAGGCTAATTCTTTCTTTAATTGCGACACGGTAATTTTCTTATTCAACAAACTTAAAGCGCGGCGATAAATACCGACCGCTGTCGCCTGATAGTAGACGCTTTTCGCCCGGCCCTCAATCTTGAAACTAGTGATGCCGGCCGCCTTTAATTCTTTCAGATATTTTAGCAGACACAAATCCTTGGAATTCAGGAGATAGGCGCCATGCCTTTCCTCAACCAGTTCTAATTCTTCATCGTGACCGCCGGTTTTTAATTTATATTCCGTGACGTCATATTCCCAACGGCAAGGCTGGGCGCAGTCGCCCAGGTTGCCGCTCCGACCAACGAATAACTTAGACAGGAAACAACGGCCGGAATAAGCCATGCACATCGCGCCGTGGACGAAATATTCTAATTCGATCTTCGGGACGGCTTGATGGATTTCTTTTATTTCTTTTAAGGTCACTTCCCGACCCAGGATGATCCGACGGACCCCTTGCCGCGCCCAAAATTCCACCGCTTCTAAATTAGTGCAGTTAGCTTGCGTGGACAGATGGATTTCCGCGCTCGGCCAGGTTTTCTTGATCAACGCCAAAACGCCCGGGTCAGAGACAATCAAGGCGTCCACGCCGAAACTTTTCAGCTTCTTTAAATAAGCTGGCAGCTTTCTTAGGTGCCGGTTATGCGCAAAGATATTTATTGTCACATAGACTCGCTTACCCTGCGCATGGGCGTATTTTACTGCCTGGCCGACACCCGCCAAGTCAAAATCATTGATCCTGACCCGCAAAGAAAAGTCCGGGATGCCCAAATAGACCGCGTCCGCCCCATAGACGAAGGCGGTTTTCATTTTTAATAGATTTCCGGCCGGTGCTAGTAATTCTAATTTTATCATAATATTAGCTTATTTATTAATTATAATACTTAATAAAAATAAAATAAATATTGACATAAATAATTAAAAATTGTATAATTTTTAATTAAATAAGAATTAATTGATCTTTTCACAATAAGGACGGGTGAATAATGAAAACAAAACCAAGCCACTGGTTGGATATTGTCTTTTGGCCACTACTCAGATTTTTTTGGGAACCTTTCTCCGTCAAGCAATCTCACTGGTGGCACTGGCTGCCATATCAGAAGCCGTTGCCCGACGACAATGATTGCCTCACCTTAGCCGCTGACCCAGTGGCAAAAAGAGCAGACAAATTTTGGCCAAATTTTTATGAACGTAATTTCGGATGGCAAAAAATAGCCTTATTAAGCGTTTATGATAACGGGCGACTGGCGGGAAATTACCGCCTGGGCTACTCTTGCGGGACTAAGAAAGAAATTTGCTCTATCCTGCTCAACCGTGGAGTTAGCGTCTTAATCGGCCCGACGGACACCGCATTCTTTGCCATCAGCCAAGACGGTCGGCCTTTGCAAGTTCAGCTCCGAGGTTACGTCAATCGGCAAAAATTAAAAAATTCCAGCCTCAAAAACTGGTATCCCTTAATCTAAAAAAGAGCTTTTTAAAAAAGCTCTTTTTTCATATCTTAAAATCAATCATTTCTTAAACCTCTTCACCCTAATCAGCCCAGACACCGGGATGACCTCGATCCCCTTCTTCTCAAATTCGTCCAGCATCAGATTCATGCCCAGAGAATCCGAGGACATGTGCCCGGCGATGACGACATTAATATGGTATCTTTCTGCTTCTTTGCGATGCTCTTCCGACATATGCATACCGACGATGGTCCCGATGCCGTACTGGGCCATCTTCTCATACATATCCTTGGAACCCTCGGTGCCGCCGGTGAATTCGGTCACGACGATCTTGCCGCAGTGGTTATCCGGCGTGCCGGCGAATAGGATCGGTCCGGCTTTCAAGCTTCGGGCGATCTGGTACTCCGGGACTTCCATCAATAACGCGAGCAAGTCTTCGACGTGTTCCAGTTCCCTTTCCTTCTTCTTGATCAGTTTGACCATGAAATTGGCGCCCAAATTATCAGCGATCGTATGCGTGCACATCAGATCCAACCCCAAAATTTTCGCCATATCCACGGGTTGATTATGGTTGATCGGCGAGAAACGGCGGCTGATTTCGGAAATCCTCGGTTTGATGACCGACTCGGCGATATTGATCGGGACGCCGTAATCGGCCAGGACTTCGGCCTGCAAGTCCATCACGCTATG
The DNA here is from genome assembly GCA_041651195.1 of Patescibacteria group bacterium. Classification (GTDB taxonomy): domain Bacteria; phylum Patescibacteriota; class Patescibacteriia; order Patescibacteriales; family UBA12465; genus UBA12465. Next base: position 39,841 of record JBAZJR010000003.1, on the reverse strand, counting down.
AAGGTCAGCCAGAGCAACGCCGGCCGGATGATGGGCAATGACCAGATCCGCGCCTAATTGCTTGGCCAATAATAATTCCGCGCCCTCCATATCGATGCCCGTCAGGATCTTCTTGACCTGCGGACGCTTATTATCGACTAGAATTCGGGAGTCGCTATACGGATTGGTCAATTTTTCTGAGTCATAATATTTTTTCGACTCCGGTTCTAATTTCTCATATCTCTTCTTCTCGCGGCTGAGATATTTCTTGACTTTCTCTTTCCCGCGCAAATCGGAATCTATGCCCAACTTAAGCGCCAGGTCAAAGATTTGTTTAGTAGTCATATCGGTAAGATTATTACATTCTTAATTTATTCCGTCTTCCCGGCCTACTCCGTTTTTCCGGCCTTATGGCCGTTAGCCTGATCGGCAAAAGTGGAAAAAGCTTTCAATATTTCCACCGGCGTAACAAAGATTACAGTGTTAGATTGATCGCTGGAAAGATCATTGATAGATTGCAATGTCCGTAGATGCAGGGCGCCGTCAGATTTGGCCAAAATGGATGCGGCCTGGGATATGTTCTCTGCGGCAGCTAATTCGCCTTCGGAATTGATAATCACCGCCCGCTTCTCTCTTTCCGCTTCCGCCTGCTTAGCGATCGTGCGCTCCATCGATTCCGGCAAAGAGACGTCTTTCAACTCGACATTATTGACTTTGATGCCCCATTCGTCAGTTTCGCGATCGACGATTTCCTTGATCCGGTCAGCAATCTCGTCGCGCTTGCTCAATAATTCGTCCAAAGTAACCGAGCCGACGATATTACGCATCGTCGTCTGCGCGTATTGGGAAATCGCGTAATAGAAGTTCTCGACTTCGATGACCGCTTTCTCGGCAAAAGCAACCTTGTAATAGATGACGGCGTTGACGGTCACGGAAACGTTATCGCGGGTGATCGCCTTCTGGTCCGGCACATCGACCGCCTTGACCCGAATATCGACCTTCTTATAAGTCTGGAAGATCGGCCAGACGATCCGCCAGCCCGGCGCCATGATGCCCTGATAGCGCCCCATGGTGAACTTAACGCCGCGCTCATACTGATTGATCTGCTTCAAGCTGATCAAGATGACAAACGCGACGACGATGACTAGAAAATAAGAGAATTCCATAGATTTTTTATTTAGTTAATTAGATTATTTTAATTAATCAGATCTTTTCCAGGCTGATCCATAGAACCACGCCATTGACTGAGACTTCTTTCGCGGCCGCGCCGTCTGGCACCTGATCTAAGAGACGGATTTCCCGGCTTAAAGTATCTTTGGCGATTTCTTCTCTCTTGCCGCTGATCGTCTGCCCAATTTCTTCATCGGCGCCATAGATAGAGGCGACTACGGTATCGGCCAAGGTGAGGTTGAGATCTTTGCGCAGACCGTTGATCAGGCGGATCAATTCACGCTTGAGACCTTCCTGCTTCAATTCGGGAGTGATCGTCGTATCGAGCTCCACCTCTAATTTGCCGTCCTGGTTGCCGCTCGCCGCCTCAAAAGAAACCGACTGGACATTCACTTCATCCTTGATGAGTTGCCGGTATTCCTCGCCCAAGATCTTCAGCCTGGCATTCTTTACTTTTAGGCCGCTGAGCATCTGCCGGATCTTGATGCCGGCGGCATCGCGTTTCGCCAGGCCTAATTCCACGATATGGCGGACCAGAGCCATATCGGCTAAGACCGCATCGGCCTTCCGGCCGGGAAGCAGGCGGTACACCGTTTTTTTCCAATAAGACAAGCGTCTTGGAACGGATGGCCAGTCTTCCAGATGCACCGACTGGTTAGGGTCTTGGAAATTAACGCCGTTCACTTTCTGCCACAGATTCTCCGCCATAAAAGGCATAAATGGCGCCATGAGTTTCGCTAGTTCTAAGAGGACATAGCGAGTGGTAGCCAGGGCGCTCTGCTTATCCGCCTCGTCTTCGGCTTTGAAACGGTCGCGGCTGCGGCGCAGATACCAGGTTGATAGCTCATCGATAAAATCGGTGAGCGGCCGGACCGCTTTCGGCAGATTATAGGCTTCTAGGGCGGCCGTAACCTCGCTCGTAAGCGCCTGGAGTTTCGCCAAGATCCATTTATCTAGGACATGGACGCTGGCTTTATCTTTCTCCCCCAGCTGGACCGCGTCTCCCTGGAACATCTCATAGAATTTATAGACGTTCCATAAGATCATGATATTCTTGCGCAAGGCTTCCTGAACGCCCTTCTCAGAAAAATTCAGATTCTCCGCCGCCATGACCGGCGCCGCGGCCAGATAGGCGCGCAAGGCATCCGCGCCGTATTTTTCCATAACCAGCATCGGATCCGGATAATTATTCAAGCGCTTAGACATCTTCTTGCCGTCCTCCGCTAAAACGATGCCGTTCGTGATCACATTCTGATAAGCATTCTTCTTGAAAATGCCGCCGGCGATGACGTGCAGATAGTAGAACCAGGCGCGGGTCTGATCGACGCCCTCGGCGATGAATTGCGCTGGAAAATTCTTTTCAAATTTCTCTTTATTTTCCGCGGGGTAGTGGAGCTGGGCGAAAGGCATCGAACCGGACTCGAACCAGCAATCGATGACATCGCTGATGCGCCTCATCTCGCCGCCGCATTTCAAACACTTGAAAGTCAGCGGGTCGACTTTATCTTTATGGATATCCGTGATCGGCTGCCCGGTTAATCCTTCCAATTCGCTGACGCTGCCGACGACCCGGCGCTCGCCGCAGGCACATTCCCAGATCGGGATGGCGCTGGCCCAGAAACGCTGGCGGGAAATAGACCAATCGCGGGCGCCTTCCAGCCAATTGCCGAAACGCCCCTCCTTGATATAATCCGGCGACCAGTTGATCGGCTTGGCATTGTTCAATAATTGCTCCTTGACCTTGGTCACGCCGACGAACCAAGAAGAGGTCGCGTAATTGATGAGCGGGGTATCGCAACGCCAGCAATGCGGATAGCTGTGTTCGTATTTTTCTTTGCTGAATAATGTGCCGTGCGCGGCCAGATATTTTATTATTTCCACGTCAGTGGAAGTATGGTCCTCGATCGGCTTCACGTGCAAGCCAAGGAAATCCTTCACTTCCGGCTTGAATAAGCCGTCCATGCCGACATGCTGGATAAAAGGCAGATTTTTCTCCCGGCCAAGCTTCATATCATCTTCGCCGAAGGCTGGCGCAATGTGGACGACGCCGGTGCCGTCGGTCGTCGTTACGAAATCACCGGCATAGATTTTCCAGCCATTAGCATGATTCGGCCAAGATTGGTCAGCAGAATAATAATCAAATAAAGGTTTATAGGCTTTCCCGGCCAGCTCGTCGCCTTCATATTTCTGCAGGATCTTATAGTCCTCCTTATCTTTAAAAACCTCAGCTAAGCGGTCCGCCGCCAGGATGAATTTATCCGCGCCGCTTAAGACCTTTACGTACTTGATATCGCCACCGACCGCTAAAGCGACATTGCCGATCAAGGTCCAAGGCGTCGTGGTCCAAGCCAAGACGAAAGTGCCCGGTTCATCCAACAACTCAAATTTGGCGATGACGGACAAGTCTTTGATGTCACGGTAGCCTTCGGTCACTTCGGATTGCGACAGGGTTGTTTCGCAACGCGGACAGATATGCATCGAACGATAGTCCTGATAGATCAGGCCGGCGTCCCATAGTTTCTTGAAAGCCCACCAGATGGAATCCATAAAATCCAGATCCATGGTCTTATAGGCATTATCCATATCGGCCCAGCGGCCCAGACGCCCGATCACCTTCTTCCATTCATCCACATAAGTCAGGACGCGTGCTCGGCATAAGTCATTGAATCTGGCGACGCCGAGATCAACGATCTCTTTCTTGGTCTTCGTGCCTAATTCTTTTTCCACGATATTCTCGATCGGCAGGCCATGGCAATCCCAACCCCATTTGCGATCGACGTGATAGCCGCGCATCGTCTGGTAGCGCGGGATGATATCTTTCATGATGCTCGCGACGATATGGCCGTAATGCGGCGTACCGGTGGCGAAAGGCGGCCCGTCGTAAAAGACATAATCGCCGCGCGGCGCCGGCTTGGCTAGGGTCTTATTGAAGATATCCGCGCTCTGCCAAAATCTTAAAACTTCCTCCTCAAATTGCGGGAAAGAATTAGCGATCGGATTTTTTGCTTCTTCGGACATATTGATAAGTTAATGATTATTTAAAATGTTATTTTAGCGCGCGCAATTCAAAATAGATCTCGTCGTAAATATTGAACAAAAAATAATTCAGCAATTTCTTGAACGGCAGGAGATTCCGCAAAAAATGCTTGGCATCCTTATACTCCGTCCGGGCAATCAGCTCCGTCTTAATAATTTCAAAGCGAGCCGGACTATAAAAATAGAGGATTATCCGCGGTAAAATACTTAAAGCTGGTTTCCGAGAAAAAATGCCGATGGGTCGGATCCGTAAAAGCGCTATTACTCTTGAAATAAGGAACCGAAATCTTGACTAGGGCGCCCGGAGCCGCCAAGCGGTATATTTCCGCCATCACTTTTATGACATCATCCAGATGTTCCAAGACATTATCCAGCATGATCTCTTCCGCCGCGTTATCAGGAAAGGGGTATGGGAAGACATCAAGATCATGGACGACGTCGACCGCCGGCGTCTTGATCCGATCCACGCCGGTATACCCTGCTAATTTTTCCCGGCCGCAGCCTAAATTTAATTTCATATAGATATTATCAGCTTATTTTCTGGCCGTCACGACCAGGTTCCCCTTGCGGTGCGGCCATAACAGGCCGCTCAGATAATTAAATAACTTCTGGCCGAGCCAGGCCGAGCCGGCATGATTAAAGTTGCGATATTTGACCTGCTCGACATTCAAGCCATTCTTAGTTAAAAGATAGGATAACTCCGTCGCGGCAAATTCGTAATAATAATCTCCGGACGGCTTGCTCTTAATCTGCCGGTGCCGCTTAAGGCTGAGCAGGATCTTGGCCAGGTGGCGGAAGCGCAAGAGATTGGCCGCGGCCATGATCACTACTCCGCCCGGCTTCAGGAGCCGCGCTACTTCGCCGAAAAAACGGGTAGCCTGATAATCGGCGGATTCCGGTATGGCGCTCACCAAGATCATATCAAATTTCCGACTGGAAAAAGGGCTTTTCTTCAAAGACAGGTCGCTCGCGATGTTTTCGATGCCGAAATACTTGAAGCGGGCGGCGAATTTCGCGACCATTTCCGGCACATCTAGGCCGTAGGCATCATAGCCGATCAATTTTGCGCCCAGGCAAGGATAGCCGAACGACGAGCCGATATCTAAAAATTTCGCCCCGGGCTCGTAATATTTCTTACAAGTCTTGAACAGATAGTTCAGCTGGTTCTTATGCGCCGCCAGATACTGGCCATCGGTCATCAGCTGCTTTTTATCCGCCGCGATGGCGAGTCCGCTATCTGCGAGCTCCGCCTGGACGCTTTTCAGGATGCTATTCATCATAATTTATTCACTCTAGACAAGTAATTTTAGTAAATTAAATTTATCGGCGCGCCTTCCAGATAAGCTTCAATATTATCGATCATCATCTTATTGCCGCGCCGGTCAGTCACGTCGGTATTATGCGCGATATGCGGCGTCGCCAAGATTTTAGGATGTTGGGCGAGCCGGATATAGAGCGGATCAGCCACATCGCCGAATTGGATAGAGCCGCAATCAGTCGCGACACCGGCCAAAAGATTACTGTCTAAAGCTTCCAGCATCGCTTCTAAATCATATATCTCCGAACTGGTGACGGTTATGAAATACGAACCTGGTTTGAAAGAGTTGAAAAAATCTCTATTTAATAGGCCGACTGTACTGGGGTTTAAACTTAAGGCATCTACTACCACATCGGCATCTTTTATAGATCCCAGCAAATCATCGCCCCGGTTAAAATATCTGACCTTCATCTCTAAAGCTTCGCAAATCTTGCCCACTCTTGATCCGATATTCCCCTGACCCAATATAGTTACGGTTTTATCCGCCAAACCTTTAGCGGACTCCGGCCGCCTGGTCGATAAGTCCAGTCGGTTGAGGTAATACGGGATTTCCCGGAATAGCTCCAGCATCATGGCCAGGATCCATTCGCTCACCGCCTCCTTATTACAGCCCGGGCATCTGGAGACTTTGATATTCCTCGCTTGCAGTTTCGTTACATCCAAGAATCCGGTGCCGACAAAAGGCAAAGAAAGAAAAATATTTTCCAATTCATAAACTTTTTGTTTCAGGCCGAAGCGACCCGTACAGACAGCGTCAGCCCCTTGGCAGCGAGTCAGCCATTCTTCCGGCGTGGCGGCTAAGTCATCATAATACTTAACGGTCCCCAATTTATCCAACCGGGCCCTTTCTTCGTTATTTAAATTTAAATTTTGCGCGACTACTATCTTCATATATTTTTTCTGATCAGCATAGCTATTTCTTGTAACTCTTGTACCGGCGATTCGCTACGCGCTCCCGGCCGATACAGGAATTGGCGCGGTTCGTACCCATAAACTCCGGTATCGCCGTTCGTCCGCGGCAAGACATGGATATGTAGGTGATCAACTTCCTGCCCGCCGGCCACGCCCTCGTTCCAAGCGATATTGAATCCAATGGCGTTAAAACTTTTTCTCAAACCCTCTTTTAATCTGATTAGAAAATCTTTGATCGCCTTTAATTCTTGATCGGACAGCTCATCAATCTTAGCGGCATGCCGCACCGGACAGATCAGAGTATGGCCCGGCACGATCGGGATATTGGTCGGGAAAGCCCGGATCAGATCGTCCTGATATATCAGCCGGGGTTGTAAATTTTTCTGGTCGCAGAAGGGGCACATAATTATTCTGTCTTACGCGCTGACTGTTTATTCTTCAACCACATTTTTTTAAAAAATGGCATCGTTAGTGTCGATAGCATAAAAGCCACGGCCGGGACGACAGCGTTCAACCAAGGTTGAGAGATGTTGATCGCCTGCAGATAAGCTCCGATGGCCAGATAGGTAAACAGCATCAATAAGCCGCGTCTCGCCCAGCTGGTTTCCCAAGACTTATCAGCCTCTACCCGGTTATTCCGATCTTCTATTTTTTGTATCTTTTGCTCTAAGTTTTCCATACTATTGTTTTATGTCTTATATAAATCTCTATGATCGGCGGGTAAATGGTCGATGCCGATAAACTCTCTGACTACTACTGATTTTATTTTTTCTTTCAGTTCTAAGGCGATATAAGGATAAGTCATCTCACTTGCCCCGCCGATGCTTTCACAGTCGTCTTCTATCAGGATGTCAGGCAATGGCCGCATCTGCTCGACAACCACCTGATAACTTTCCTGGGCAGCGCGATGATAGATGATCCCAGCCGGAAACCCATAGCGCTCCAAGACGATACTATCAGCTTTCAACCCTTCGCGGCCGACCACTTCATCGCCGCGCGCTTTCTTATTCTCGGATAAAGCGCTCAGATAACATATTTCAGCGCCCTGCTCCGCCCAAGTTCGTAATTTTTCCGGCGCTCGGCCGATCGGTATATAATTTTTAAAATCTCGCACGGAATCTTCTTGATCTCTGACTTGTTGGATGATGTCTGCCCGCGTCTTCCCGGCGGCGCCAGGATGCATGATGACGGTGCCCTGTAAGAAGATGAGGATCTTCATATTATTTCGTAGGTTTCTTCAACAAAATTCTCTCCAAGTCATTGATTACCGTCTTATCTTCCAAAATGATATCCGGACGAGCCAGAGCTTCCTCCGTCGAAAACCAGCGGCCGTAATCTCCCTCGCCTATAGTCAGGCTATCGTCCCAGTCCTTGCCTGGTTCAAACAGATAAATGTTCTTGATACTCCTCAGGAATTCATAACGATTGAACGATCTGACTTTGTCCATATCAATATCTATACCCAGTTCTTCTTTTATCTCTCTCACTAGAGCCTGCTCGGCCGACTCCTCGCTTTCCAGTCCCCCGCCCCAAAAGCCGAAGAAATTCGGCAAGCGTTCCATATCTTTGGATCTTTTTTGCAGATAGATAAAGATCTTGTCTGCTTCCTGCTTCAGGGGAATGAGGATTGATATTCTTCTTTTATCGTCCATTTTTAAAACTGTTAATAAATTATTTTAACTCTTTCTTTTTACTTAATAAAAAATTATTTTTAGAAATTACCGGGCGGCCGGTCTGTTTTTCTAATTCCTCCCTAGCCTTGCCGGCGACCCCGCCGCCCTTCTTTGCGATTTCACGATGCTGTCCAAAGGTTTTTGGCTCTTCGGCCTGAGAAATTTCCGTCGTCGACGCCTCGGCCAGCATATTCAAGACTAATTCCAGATTAGTCATATTATCGCGCAGATTCTCTTTCTTTAAACTTTTTAAATTTTTATAATCTTTCACCCTTAAACCCGCCCAAGCAAAAGTGATATCATCGGTCAAAACCGCGAATTCATCTTTGATTTTCACGCCGCGTTCCTGCCATTCATTCGTTAAATCTTTCCTGATTTCAATGCTTTTTAGCCTTAAATCGACCCAATTTTTGGAATAACCTTTTTTCAAATAAGTTGACATGGCCCGCCCGATGGCTTTTTCTGGGTCTTCAGTCTCTTCTACCCGCTCATAACCGACACGAGCCAGCCATAATTTGAATGGCTCGGCCTTAGGTGAAGGAATAGACTGAATGATGCGGAAAATAGCTTCGGTATCAGCCGCGTCTGATGAATAGTATTTACCATCTTTGGCTAAAAATTTCAGTGGTCGACAAATTGTCGATAGCTCAATTTCATCCTCACTCTTCACCCTAATTTTCATCTTATACCAATAATCGTTAGGGTTTTCGCTGTCAGTTAGCGCGGAAATGATATCGACGACCGAAAAATACCATTTTTCTTGGTTCTCATCCCAAATTTTTCTGATTTTTTTACCCTCGAACAGGGCAATTTTTTGTTGCTTGGTCATAGTCTCGCTGGTTAATAAATTATAACCAGCATTATAACATTTAGGGATAAAATCTATTTAAAATATTTATAAAGTATTTATAAATTTTGTAATTTTCTACTTCCCATGGCAGTGCTTAAACTTCTTACCAGAACCGCAGGGGCACGGGTCATTCCTCCCGACTTTCTCGCCGCTCTCGCCTTTTACTTTCTCATGGACCAGATCGATCGTATTGCGTCCGCCCGCCTCCCTCTGCATTTCCTTGGCGGCGCCGGAGAATTCCAATTGCTTGGCCGGTTCGTCGGCAAAGAGCTTGATCTGGGGCGCTTGCGCCATGATCAAAGCATCGCCGGTCTTAAAAATAGAATAGACGACTTGCCGATTTATTAAACTATTCAGCTCTTGATAGAGATGGTAAGCTTCTTTCTTATATTCTACTAGTGGATCGCGCTGGCCATAGCCGCGCAGACCGATACCGCGGCGCAGATAATCGACCGTTTCCAGATGCTCTACCCACATCTCATCTATAGAGCGGATCAATATTCCCTTCTCCACTTCTTTGAATTCCAGATTAGCAGCCGCGAACTTCTGCCGCAAAGCTTCATACGCGGCCTCCGCTTCGGCGATCAGATAATTGATAATATCCGCGCGGACAGATTCTTTGCTCTTAGCCGAATGGGCTAATTCCGCCAACTTAGCGGCCAAGCCCTCGCCAGCCGTCCAAATTGTCCGCATCGTTTCCGCGACCTCAGACAGATTCCACTCATCAAGATTCTCGCCCGAGGTATGAAAAGCGACTACGCCGGCGATTTCCGCCCGGACCATTTCCAAGACGATTTCCGCCAAGCTCCGATTGCTGGCCGGGCTCTCATCAGTGTCGCCAGTGATGCTGCGGCCTTCCGCCAGCTCTAAAATCTCCCGCCGCCGCTTATAGATCGACGTGCGGTGCTTATTGATCACGTCGTCATATTCGACCAGGTGCTTCCGGATATCGAAGTTATTCCCCTCTACTTTCTTCTGGGCGCTCTCGATCGATTTAGAGATAATCTTATTCTCGATCGGCATATCCGCCGGCACGTTCAAGGTCGACATCAGATTCTTCATCCGTTCGCCGCCGAAGATACGCATCAGGTCGTCATCAGTGGAAACATAGAACTGGGAAGAGCCGGGATCGCCCTGCCGGCCCGCGCGGCCGCGCAACTGGTTATCGATGCGCCGCGATTCATGGCGCTCCGTGCCGATGACATGCAGGCCGCCCAAAGCGCGGATCTCGGCCTGTTCCGCCTCGATCGGCGGATTGCCGCCTAAGATGATGTCGACGCCGCGGCCCGCCATATTGGTCGCTAAGGTAATCGCACCTTTGCGACCGGCCTGCGCGATCACTTCCGCTTCTTTCTGGTGATTCTTGGCGTTTAACATGCTCGGCCGCAAGCCTTCGCGTTCCATCAGTTCAGTCATGATCTCATTCTTCTCGATAGAAATCGTGCCGATCAGGACCGGCTGGCCTTTGGCACTTCGTTCTTTCACGTCGCGGATCACCGCCTGGAATTTGTCCATTTCCGTCCGGTAGATCAGGTCGTTCAGGTCTCGCCGGACATTCGGCTTATTGGTCGGGATAACGATCGTATCTAATTTATAGATCTTATGGAATTCTTCCGCTTCGGTCGCGGCCGTACCGGTCATGCCGGCTAATTTCTTATATAAACGGAAGAGATTCTGGAAAGTGATCGTCGCCATGGTCCGCGATTCTTTCTGGACTTTCACGCCCTCTTTCGCTTCGATCGCCTGGTGCAAGCCTTCGCTATAGCGCCGGCCCGGCATCAGACGGCCGGTAAACTCATCGACGATGATGATTTCGCCGTCTTTGACCACATAATCCTTATCGCGCTTGAACAGGACGCGCGCCTTCAAGGCCTGCTCCAGATGATGGACTTCCCGGACGCCGCCCTCGACATAGATATTGCCGAGGCCCAATATCTTTTCTACTTTAGCGATCCCGTTTTCCGTCAGAGTCGCGGCCCGCATCTTCTCATCGACGTTATAATCTTCATTTTCCAAGAGACCGGAAACGATCTGGGCGAATTTGAAATATTTATCGGTTGATTCTTCGGCGGAAGCGCTGATGATGAGCGGCGTCCGGGCTTCGTCGATCAGAATAGAATCTATTTCGTCCACGATCGCGTAGTTCAGCGGACGTTGCACGGCCTGATCCAGGGTATAGACCATATTATCACGAAGATAATCAAAGCCAAATTCGTTATTCGTGCCATAGGTGATGTCGCAAACATAAGCTTCCCGGCGCGGCAAGCGGCGGAAATGCTGAAGCCGTTCGTCATATTGGCTTTCATCGACATATTCCGGATCATAGATATAAGCATTATCATGGACGATGACGCTGGTCGTTAGCCCGAGAGCATGATAAACCGGCGCCATCCAGCCGGCGCCCAAACGGGATAAATAATCATTGACCGTAATCAGATGGACGCCTTGACCGGTCAGCGCGTTCAGATAAAGCGGCAGGGTCGCTACCAAAGTCTTGCCTTCGCCGGTCTTCATTTCCGCGATCTGGCCGCGGTGCAAGACAATGCCGCCAACGAGCTGGACATCGAAATGGCGCTGATTAAGGACGCGCCGCGCCGACTCGCGCATCACGGCGAAAGCTTCCGGCAAAAGATCATCCAAAGACTCACCGTTATCTAAGCGGGCTTTGAATTCCAGGGTTTTCCCTTTTAATCCTTCGTCCGATAATTTCTGTAGGTCCGGCTCAAAGCTACCGATCTTATCGATAGTCGGACGCATCGCCCTAATAATCTTTTCGTTAGCGTCTCCAAACAGGTTTAAAATATTCATATTTTACTAATTTTAGCTAAAAAGAAACAAATCCAAAATACTAATTCGGCTCTAACATTAGTATAATACGGATTAGTGATTAAATAAATATTGACTTAACTATCAAAAAATGACAAAAAACTGCCGATGCGCGGCAGCTTTTTTATTCTTAAAGATTTGCTACTTACTTCCCTCTCTTCTTATCCGTCCACTTCTCCTTATATTTCTTGATCATCATTTCCAGGTCGTCTTTGACCTTATCGATGGCTTTATATAAATCTTTCTCGGTCTTCTCTACGCGCAGAAGCTTATGCGGCACCTCCAGATTGACTTCCGCCCGGAAAATATCCCCTTTCCGTTGGCCGCCGACTGTTTTTTCTATCTCCACGTCGCAATTTAAAACTTGGATCTCGCCTAAATATTTAGAGGCCATATCCATCTTCATCTGGCAGTAAGCGCGGATCGCTTCGGTCAATTCCAGCTTCGTCGTCTTGATATTGATTTGCATATATTTTTATTTAAAACAATTTTACGATATCCTTGAAAGTCACGAACAGCACTAAAGCGATCAGCAAGAAGAAGCCGATATTATGGATCAAGGTCTCTACTTCTTTACGTACCGGCCGGCCCTTGGCCTTCTCGACAAGAAGAAAGATGATTCGGCCGCCATCAAGCGCCGGAAAAGGCAAGATGTTGACGACTGCGAGGTTCAAAGAGAGGAGCGCCATAAATTGCAAGAGATAAGTGAAGCCCAGGCGGGCGGCTTGGCCAGTGATGGTCGCGATGCCGACCGGTCCGGCGAATTCCCCGCTGACATTCTGCCCCCGAAAAACTTCCTGCAAGAGATTGGCCAAAGAGGCGATGATCTGCCATAAGACCGAGCCCGTCGTCTTAGCTCCTTCCCAAAAAGCGAAGAAAAAAGGATAACGGACAAGGCCGGAGGCGAAGATAGCGATCCCGATCGTCGCCCGTCCGCCGTTTTTAGCTTGCGGCACGACTTTGATGGCTTCTTCCCCGCCAGCGCGCTGGATGGTTAATATAGATTCTTGCCCGGCGCTCGCGGCAACCGCGTCCTGTAGAGCTTGCTCGGTTCCTACCCGGACATCATTAATACGCAAGATAATATCGCCGTCTTGAAGGCCAGCCTGGGCGGCGATCGAATTTGGCATCACCTGGGCAACAACGACCGCGGCCTCGCTGACGATGGCCTGGCGGCCGAGCGTTTCGGTCGATTGCGGCAGGCCGATCAGATAGCCGACGGAAAATAAGAACCAGGCAAGGAGTATATTCATGATGACGCCGGCGGATAAGATAATCACTCGCTGCCAGATCTTCTTAGCGGCAAAACTGTCGCCCTGATCCTTGCCGCCGCCGTCTTCACCCTTGATCTTCACAAAACCGCCGATCGGCAGCCAATTGAGAGACCAGATCGTCGCGTGTCGCGCCGGATGCAGGCTTTCATCCGCGCTCGCTTCCAGGCTTTCCATATCCCGATCGCCAACCACGCGGCGCCAGCGGCCGGCCCGGTTCTTATACCAGCCGACGGCACGCGGCGGAAAACCGAAACCGAATTCCTCCGCGCGAACGCCAAAATAGCGAGCCGTGAAAAAATGGCCTAATTCATGGACCGCCACCAAAACCGATAAGACGAGGATAAAGATGATTATCGTTAATAACATATAGCTTAAATTTCCATGATATCCTTCTCTTTCCGATCGCGGATATCTTTTAATTCTTCATTCTTCTTGGCGGAAAACTCGTCCAGCTCCTTGATAAAGCGGAATTTATCGTCTTCACTCATCTCCTTATCCGCGAAGGCTTTCTCGACCGCGTTCTTGACATTATCACGCGCGCCGCGCAGGATGATCCGAACCTTTTCCATCTTTTCGTTCAATTTCTTGACTAATTCCTTACGGTTCTCTTCGGTCAGAGGCGGCACAGTCAGGCGGATCTTGTCGCCTTCATTGACGACGCCCAGGCCGAGGTTAGCTTCCACGATCGCCTTCTCGATGCTCTTGATGACGCCTTTATCCCAGGGCGCGATAACGATGCTGCGCGCATCGGAAACGGCGATATTGCCGACCGCGTTAAGCGGATTAAGGACGCCGTAGGCTTCTACTTGGATAGCGTCCAAAACAGCCGGATTAGCCCGGCCGGTGCGGAGCGCGGCGATTTCTTTCTTGAAGAAATCAAGCGCATTAGAGAATTCTGATTGTTTGTCTTGCAGATATTGATTCATAAATTTAAATTATTTTAATTTTATCGTACCAAGATAAATGATATTCGGCTCGTTAAAATCGATGAGCAGGCTGCGGCCGGCGCGCGCCGTCGGCAACTTTTTCGTCGTCCAGGTCGCGCCGCTATCCGTAGAACGGAAGAAGGTAGTATTGGTAACATAATATAAGTCGGCCGGATTTCTTGGATTGACGGCAAAAGCATTGATGACCGTGTCCTTCTCCGGCTGGAGAAGCTTAATATTCTCCCAAGTCACGCCGTTATCAGGCGAACGCAATATCACTTTGTCCGTAGCCAGATAAACGACGCCGTCAGAGGGGTTGATCACGATATCCCGGAAATTATTGCCCAGATTGAAATCGTCCAGGACCAAATTCAGGTCGGTCCAACTATCGACCAGGAAATTCTGCTCTAAATCCTCGGAAGCGGCCGCATTAGTATTAGTATTGGAGATAAAGCTATAGATCTTGTTCTTGCTGCTGGCCACGAAAACCAGCCGGCTATCTTGCGGGGAAACGATCAGGCGCGCCACGCCTTCATTCAAACGCTGGATCGTCCGCCAGGCGGCTCCGGAGTCGATCGTCTTGATGATCTCCCCGCGGGAAGTGCCGATATAGATATTACGCGGATTATAATGGTCGATGGCGATCGTCGTGATAGTCACTTCGGTATTGCTATCGAAATAGACCTGCGTCCAAGTCCGGGAACAATCATTAGAACGGTAGAGGCGGTTCGCCAAAGCGGCATAGATGACGCATTTATTCTTAGGATCGACCCGCACGTCGCCGACCGTCCCGACCGGCAGTCCCGTTGCCTGGCTCCAACCTTCCGTAACCTTATAAGTATAATACAAACCTCGTTCGAAGCTGGCCAGATAGACGGCGCGGCTGTCTTGCGGATCTAAGCTCATGACATTGACGTTCAGGTCGGCGATCGTTCCTGGCCGGCCGCTCGTCGTCGGCACGCTCACCATCGGTTTCCAATTATCGCCGCTATCGACGGAGACGAAAACGCTGCTGTCGACGCCGGTATTCACGCCAGATGAAGTGGTTGTGATTGAGCAGGCGGATAAGGACAGGCCGACGAGCAACAGGATGATCGGGATGATTAAGAATTTTAGATTTTTGAAAGTCATATTATTTATAAATTCAGACTTATTATTTCATAGATTAATGACCACTTGTTCTAGGACTAGCCGCGGATTGACGTTGGCGGCCAGATACTCCTTGGCTTGCGCCAGCAACTTCAATTGGCGCAAGACCAGGGGCGCGCTGTCTTGGCCGTTCGTTCCGCCCAGCGAAACCAAAGCTTTTTCTAGGCTGGGTGCGAGAGCCGAGTGTTGCAAACGCTCAGGCTGGCCCAAGCCCAGCAAGAAGAGATCGCGGGCTAAACCTTCAGCCAGCGCGATGATTTCTCCGGCGCCGTCTACCGCCTGTTTGCTCCAAGTCTTATCCTTGAACAGCTGATCTAAGACATCCAGGCGCGCATTCAGATCGCGCGCCGGCAGAGACAGCCAAAGCTCGGCTTTTTCCAGATAAGCGCTGTATTCTTCAGGGTGCTCCAGCAAGCGCAAGGCAACGAGCGGGCGCCCTAAGGACAGATTCGCCAAATCCTTGGCCAAAGAACGATTAGTGCCGTAATTATCGATCAGATAATCATAGATTATTTCCGCGGGAACCGGATAAAAATACAGGACTTGGGCGCGAGACCGGATGGTGGCTGGCAGGCGGTCTTCATCCGCGACGAGCAAGATAATCACGACTTGGCCTCTCGGCTCTTCCAAGGTCTTTAGGAGCGCGCTTTTCGCTTCCTCGCTCAGGAGCTCCGCTCCCTTGATGATGCCGATCTTATAAGAATCCAGGAAAGAGCTTAAATCCAAAAGCTTGATAAATTCCCGCGTCGCCTCGATCGAGATGCCTTTCTGTCCGGCTTCCGGCGCGAGCACATGCAGATCGCTATTGAAACCTTCCTGATGGCCCTGCAGATTACGAGCGAAAGCCAGAGCGATCGTGGATTTGCCTAATTCATCAGCGCCGGCAAAAATGTAAGTTTGCGCGATCTTGCCATTTTTCAAACTGCGCTCCAAGAACTCAATGACCTGGTCATTGCCGATATGCGGCCAATTGTATTCCGCTTGCGCCATATCGTCAAGATTTAATTGACACCAGCCGTAATCTTCCCCAAGTCGCTAGTCTTGATTCCTAAACCAAGCGACCGCATCACGTTAAAAGCATCGGCCGGACGGCCCAGATAATATAATTTCAAGCTCACTGGATCAAAGTAATACGCTTTGCCGCTGTCTTCCGTCTTAAGGAGGATCCGGCCGGCTAATTTCTGCCAAGCGCTAGGATTTTTCTCCAAGGCGGCAAAATCCTGATTGGATATCCCTAAGCCGACGCGGCGCATCACCGCGAAGGCATCAGCCGGGCGGCCGAGATAATAACGCTTGCTATCAATGGGATTAACATACCAGGCTTGGCCCTTGTCTTCGACCTGAAGCAAGATCCGCCCTTTCAATTTAACGGCTAGAGACGCGGTAACGGTTGACGCGGTCGAAGAGACAACTGTCGGCTGTGAAGACCCGGCGGATAAGGTGAAAGATTGCCCGGCACTAAGCAGATATTTAGAATTGGTAGCGATATAGATAGTTTGCGCCTTGCCGTTATTCGCATAGAAAGCTTGGCCGAACTCTTGGTTATTCTTCCCATTATAGACCGCCAGATAGGGCCCGGCGGCCAGAGAAACCGCAGCTGACTTCCCGCCCGTCAGCTTGACCGTGCCGACCTGCTTCTCTCGGAAATAAGTATTGCCGCCGCCGGCAGACAAAGAATAGATTGTTAAAGAAGAATTAGTATCAGTCAATTGAGAATTAGATAAATTAAAACTGATCGCGCTTGTCAATAATTTCGTATAGTTGGTGCCGCTCTTGATCGCCACGGCGCCAAAAATATTTTCCCGGTTAAAATCATCGAGAGCGGTCAGGATGAAAGAGCCGGCCGGATATTCGAACTGGAAATAACCCTTGGCGTCGGTCTTAGTCTTGAGCAATTGCCGCCCTAATGATCCGGATGAGCCTGATTCGTACAGGCGGATCTCCCGGCTGGCGATCAGGCGCGACTGGGCGTTCCGCAATTCGCCGCTCAAGCCGCTGAAGACGGATTGGAAAGAGTAGTCTTTGGTCTCCGGGATCTTGATGTTATAGAAAGTCGCCAGATTACCGTTCGCATCCTTGGCGCTGATCGCGTAATCGCCGGTCTGGCCGCGACGATAAGTATTAAAAGGGGCGACATAGACGACGGCTTGGCCACCGCCGTCGGTCGTCAGATTGGCAATCAGATTCTTGCTCTGGAAAAAAGGGCGCAGATCCGCATCATATTCCTGGGCGTAGAGGGAAAAATTATAATTACGGCGCAGGTTCCCTTGGTTATCGCGCAAAACGACCTTAAGAGCCGGCAGATATTTAGTGACGGACCGGTCATAATCACAGACGAAACGGACTACACTAAAAAACCAGAACTCACCCAGATCGGCGCGCCGATCCCAGACTTTTAGGGCGTAAAGCTTGCGCGGGTCCGGCTTGAAGCTGATGGAGGCCTGCCCGGAACTGGCGATCGTCCCGCCGCCGACGCGGTTCCCGGCTGTCGGCGAACCGTTGGCGTCGGTATTCTGCTCATATAATTCAAACTTCAAGCCAGGGATGATATCGCCGCTGTAATTCCGCAGAGTCAGAGTAAATTTGGAATTATTCTGGCAGCTGGTGGTAACCGGCGATGAAGTCTGTTCCGAAGTCAGAGTATATTGGTTCGCCTTGCCCTCATCGACAGCGACGTCCCAGAAATATTGGTAAACATTATTCTGGCCCTTGATACCTAGGACATAGAGCCCGGCCGGCACTTCAAAGCTGCCGTATCCGTCCGAAACTAAAGTCATGTCACCGACTTTTGTCCCTTTCTGCCGGCTATTATCCTGATCGACTTCCTGCTTGAAGACTTCCACTTTCGTCCCGCTGGGATATAGGGCGCCGGTCGTATCCTGCAATTTAACATTCATGGCGCTCAGATAATAATTGACTGTGGTCAATTCGCCGTCCCTGACTTGGATATTATAATAATCGAATTTCCGACCGCTCCGGGAAATTTCCAAAGTATAATAATCACTGGGCGCACCGTCTAAACTGCGAATGCTCCCCTGGGGCAGATAAACCTTGACCTGGCCGCTCGTGCCGGTATTAGGGCTGACTAATAACTCCTTGAGCTGTTTCGCCGGCTGGCCGCTGGCATCATGGATCTGGGAATAAACGCTGAAACCGGTGCTAGTCAATAATTTTCCGGCCGAATCGCGGATGACGAAAAGAATGCCGCTCAAAGTCTGGCTCAGAGAAGCGGCCTGGCCGCAGGCCATGGTTTGGCCGTAATACCAGAAGCTGGCATTATCCTTGCTGACCGTCTGGACGCGGATAGCATAATCGGCGCTTGTCGCCTCGCTATTGCGCCAGCTGAGATGGACTGAGCCTAAAGTCGCGCTGGTCGTGCCACCAGCCACTCTGGTGCCCGGCCGCTTATGGCCGTTAGCGTCGATTACTTCTTTATAGACATCAACGCGGGCGTTGGGGATAAAAGAGCCGCTTGGATCCTTAGCTACGAAATCCAAAGTCGTATTTTCCGTACAAACATCTGCAGCAAAAACAACGCGCGGCGAAAAAACCGCTAGAGACAGGGACAAAATGGCCAGGAAAATTCCGAAACCGAAATTAAGGCGCTTAATCATAAAAATAAATTTAATTTAAAGTATGAGATTCACTGATATTATGTATTTCCGGATTGACCGTCAAGTTATAAGTATTCCCGACCGCGGTCAACTGGCTCACCTGCAAGCCGTAAGTCGCCTGGGGGTTATAGGCATTAATCAGCCCGGCCTCGACCGTTAAGGCGGCGGACCCGTCTTTAGCGATACGCAGATAATTAATATTGAAATCGATCCGGTTATTAGAGTCTACCGTCGCAACCCGGGCAATCACTTGCCCGTCTTTGAGTAAGCGAAAATTATCCCAATCGTTCTTATTAGCCGAACCGTTATTGCGGAAGATGATCTGCTTGATGATCGCGTCTTCCTGCCCGGAATCTTCATAAATCTTAAATTTAGCGATCACCCGGCTGCCACCGACAATCGAACCAGTGTCGCCCAGGGTTTCCGCTTGCAAGCGTACCTGCGCCAAGAGCTTATCATTAGCTAAAAGGGTAAAAGCTGTGCTCTGGATCGGCCAGACAGCGGACGATACAGGTAAAGAGGCCTCGATATCAGTCGCGGCAGATAATTCCAGACGCATCGTCTGATTAGTGCAGGTCGGGCAAGCGCCCAGATCAGCTAAAATTTTAACGACTTTTTCTTCACCCGCCAAGAACTCTAGCGGCGGCCGGAAATTAATGACGATCTGATGTTCATTCTGCCGCCAGTTGACATTGGCATCATAATCGCGGTCGTCCTCATCGCGCGCCATGATGCTGCTCACGATGCTGCGCGTATATATCCCGCCCAGATTAAAGGTTATGGAGGTCAGTGTCGCGGTCTGGTCGGGCGCGCGAAAACGAAAGATGCCGAGAAGGTTCCGGTCCGTATTCGTCACCAAGGTATTATTGTGCGCTCCTTCGAGCGTATCGCAAGATACGGCGAAACTTACAACGCTCGCCGGCTCTTCCCAGCCGATATCAACATAAGACGCGCTTTGATACTGCGCTAAATCAACCGTACTCACTTCCAGGACCGGATCGCCGGTCAAATTGAAACGCATCAGGTCGGCAGGAGATTTGATCAAAATCTTGCGATAACCGCTGATATAATAGATATCATCTGATCCAGACGCCTGAAATAGATTCGCCTCCGGCCACATAGCTAGTTCCGCTGGATCGATAATCTTAATCTCTGACCATTTATTGCCATAGCTAAGGTAGGACGCGGCATTGATATAAGTCTTCCTGACGCTATGGCGATTGCTCAGAAAATAGACGGTCGGGCTGTCCTTAGTCTTAACCTGGACGGCCGGAGCCGTGAGCGCCGCGGCTGGCTGAAGATTAAAAAATAAAAATAGCCAAACGGAAAAAATTAAAAAAGCAGAATAAGCGATTTTTCTATTTAATATTAGCATAATAAAAATAATAGGGATAAGCTGGTACCACTCTGATTCTATTGTAGCATATTTTCTAATGATAATAAACCAATATTGACGTAATGTTTCATTGATTTTTAGACATCAAACTGATATATTTATAAACGTCGACCAACCTGATCATCATGCCTAATCTTTTAAAAAAAACTATCCTCTTTTTAGGCGACCTATCCGGGCTGCACCTGGCTCTTTTCCTGACCTTGGCGATCCGCTACCCGCTCGCCTCGCTCGACCATTATTGGCGGTCCCATTGGCCGATTTTCGGGCCGGTTTTTTTCATTTGGCTCCTCCTGATCTATATCAATAGCCTCTATAATCTTAATTGGCGCGTCCGGAGCCGGGAATTCTTAAACGCCACCGGCAGTGTCGCTCTCCTGAGCGTTATCTTATCGGCTCTGTATTTTTACCTATACGCCGAGACTGACCTCGCGCCAAAAACTAACTTAATTATCTTCAGCCTGCTTTTCTTGGTTTTTTTCCTGATCTGGCGCCGACTCTGCCAAGCCGCGCTCCATTCCCTGCTCCTCAAAGAAAATCTCGCTCTGATCGGCGATAACGCGCGGACGCAAAAATTACTGGCCGAGTTAGCGGCTCAGCCTGGCGCCGGCTACCAGATCGCCTGGACCAGCACCCGAGCGGAAGATTTGGCCGCTCTCCCGGACGCTATAAAAAATAAAAATATCCATACCGTCGTAGTCGGCGACGACTTCGGCGATAGCCGGAAGATCAGCGCCGCCCTCTTCGCCTGCCTCGCCGATAAAATCAATTTCTTTAATTACCCGGATTTTTACGAACTCTTGACCGGCAAGATACCGGTCGAAGAGATCGGGCCAGATTGGTTCCTGACCAACCTCCAGGAAGGCAGAAAAAATTATTTTAATTTTCTCAAACAAGCGATCGATTACGCCGCCGCTCTGCTAATCCTGATCATTTCCTTGCCCGGCTGGCCGCTCATCGCCGGGCTGATAAAATTAACGAGCCGCGGCCCGGTCTTTTTCCGGCAAGAACGGCTGGGACGGCAAGGTAAAAGATTCCTAGTCACGAAATTCCGGACTATGCGCGTAGAAAATAACGATGGACTGCCGACCGCTCCCGCCGATGAACGGGTAACCGGTTTCGGCGCTTTCCTGCGGAGCACTCGCCTAGACGAAATTCCTCAAGTCCTCAATATCCTGGCCGGGGAGATGAGTTTGATCGGACCGCGGCCGGAACGCCCGGAGATCGCTGAAGAACTGGCGCGCGCCATCCCCTTCTATCTGACCCGGCTCCTGATCAAGCCTGGGCTCACCGGCTGGGACCAGATTTCCGGCAAGTATCATTCAACGACCATAGTAGATAGCCTGGAAAAATTACAATACGATCTCTACTACCTGAAACGACGCTCTATCTATCTAGACATCTCTATCACGCTCAAGACCATCGCCACGATGCTCAGCCGCGGCGGGAGATAAAAAAATATATATTACATCGTATTTGACGTCGCAACGAAAAAAACAATAGTCATAAAAAAATGCCCCCGAAAATCAGCGTAAATATTATAACCCATAATCGCGCCCGACTCCTAGGCCGAGCGATAAATAGCGTCCAAGCGCAATCAGAGACGGACTGGGAACTGATTATCATTGATGACGGGTCAGAAGATGACACGGCAGAAGTCGTCAAATCTTTTAAAGATGCGCGGATTAAATATACCCCGGTAGCCAAACATGATAGTATCGGCGCTCTTAGGAATATCGGCTTGAAATTATCACGAGGGAAATATGTGGCGGTACTCGATGATGATGATTATTGGACCGATCCTGATAAGTTAAAGAAGCAAGCGAATTTCTTAGATCGAAGCGGATATAATCTTGTCGGGACAGCCTTTAACCTGATTGATAAAGATGGACGGATGATCGGAAAAAAAAATCATCTGATAGATAATGAGGATATCCGAAAAAAAATGACGGCCCAAAATATGTTTGCTCATTCGACAGCTATGTTCCCGCGCGCTATCGCAATTGAAGTCAACGGCTATGATCAGATAAATCTGGCGGAAGATTATTCTTTATGGTTAAAATTAGGAACTAGGGGCCGAATTGCCAACTTAGCCGACCAGACCACCAACTATACGGCCAATAATTCAAATTACCGCGATAATGATCAAAAAATGATAAAAATGGTCTATCAGGTGGTTAAAAATTACCTGCGGCATTATCCGAATCGATACCAAAATAGTTCCAAGTGGCTATACCGGAGAATAAAATCAAAAATAATATGACCAAACCACTAGACACCCCAATATTATTTATTGTCTTTAACCGGCTCGATACCGCTAGTGTCACCTTGGCGGCCATCAGAAAAGCTAAGCCGCGAAAATTATTCATTGCCGCCGACGGGCCAAGGCTAGATATAACAGGCGAAAGGGAAAATTGCCAGGAAGTCAGAGATTACCTGCTTAAAAATATCGATTGGGATTGTCGCGTAGAAACTTTATTCCAAATTAAAAATCTAGGCATCCAAAAAGCTCTCAAGGAGGCGCTCGATTGGTTCTTCGCTACAAATAAAAACGGCATAATCCTGGAGCATGACTGCTTGCCTAATGATTCTTTTTTCTTATTCTGCGAAAAATTGTTAGAAAAATATAAAGATAATGAGCAAATCATGCATATTTCAGGAAATTTTTTCCAACCGGAAAAAGTCGGACAAAGTGACTATTATTTTTCCCGTATCCCTCATATCTGGGGATGGGCGACTTGGAGACGGGCTTGGCAAAAATATGATCTAGAAATGGCGACCTATCATGATTTTTTAAAAAATCAGACCCTCAAAAAATATTTTAAGAGCGATCGCGATAAGATAACCTGGAAACAGCTTTTTAATCAAGTGTATCATCATAAATCGGCGACCTGGGATTTCCAATGGACTTATGCCCTGTTTAGAAACGGCGGCCTGGCTATAACGCCCAATCGAAACCTGGTCAAGAATATCGGATTCGGATATCTAGCTGAAAATTGTCGAGATGAAAAAAATAAATTTTCCAACTTACCGACGACGGAACTCAACTTCCCTTTGCGGCATCCAACCGGCTTCGTCGCCAATCAAGCCGCCGACGAATACACAACTCGACATAATTTCGCGTTCGGCTGGCTTAAATATATTCTGGCTCGATTGGGCTTATTCGACCTAATACAGTATTTTTATCAAAAAATAAAATAATTAGATGAAGATAGTGTTGATCAACAATAAAGAAATCAGCGGCGGCAGCGCTCAAGTCTGCCAAGAATTGATCCATAGGCTAGAAAAAGATGGGCTAACGACAACTTTTTTCTGCGCTCATAAAAAAAGCGCGAAAAACAATGTCATCCCGCTAAAAAATCAACCTTGGAAAAAACTGCTTTCTTATCTAACTTCTAACGATCTGGACCACTATGACGGCCGAGAATTGATCGAAACAGCGGAATTTAGAAAGGCCGATATCATCCACCTACATAACATCAGCGGGCACTTCTTTCCTCTTCCGGCGCTTACCGAAATTAGCCGGTTGAAGCCCGTCATCTGGACTTTCCACGACATGCAACCGATTAACCATTACTTTGCCCATAGCTTTGAAGAAACGCCAAAAGACGGATTATTTACCGGCGCGAGCCCAAAAAAAATATCAAATCTAATCTGGTGGAACCGCCAATATCTGAAAAAAAGGAAAATCTCTGTCTACCAGAAATCCAATTTCCAAATCGTCTCGCCTTCGTCTTGGCTAGCTGCTAAAGTTAAGATGACAGCTTTAACGAATAAGCCGATTGAAATAATAAATAACGGGATTGATGCCGATATATTTTCCCCCGGCGACAAGACTCAGGCTAAACTTAAAGTGAGATTACCAACCGATAAAAAAATAATTTTAACAATCAGCGATCGGGGCCGAAATAATATACTTAAAGGCTGGGATTTTATCCGACAGCTGGCAGATCATTGGCCTGAAATATTATTTATCAGCATCGGAAATGACATCAGAGGAAAAGAAAAAAATATTTATTTCGAAAAAGAAATATACGATAAAAATATATTAAAATCATATTACCAGGCAGCCGACCTCTTGCTCCTGCCGTCATTAGCGGAAAATTTCCCGCTTACCTCCTTAGAGGCAATGGCCTGCGGAACCCCGGTTGTCGCTTTCGCGGTCGGCGGCTTAAACGAACAGATTAGCCACCAACTTGACGGCTATCTCGCAAAAACTCTGGATATTGATGATCTTATAAACGGCATAAATTTCATCTATGCTGAAAATTCTGAAAAAATATCGAAAAGATGCCGCTATAAAGTTGAAAAAAAATTCAGCGCCGCAGATATGTTTAAAAAATATCTTGATTTATATAAACGCACTATTAAAGAACATGAAAATCGCCATTAACGCACTATACTATACCAGTTGGCAAGGAATAGAAGTATTCCTATCCAATCTGATCAACGCCTGGCCGAACAACCCGGACGACGAGGTGGTCGTTTTTGCTAATCAAAAATCAGCCGAATTCCTGCGTCCTTTGCCCGACTATATCAGGCTAGAAATAAAAAAATTTAAAAAATTAGATCGTTTAAGGCTATTCCTTTATCAGCAAACTACGCTTCCAGCAATCCTAAAAAAAGAAAAATTTGATTTATTGTTCTGCCCCTCCCTGATCGCCCCATGGTTTTACCGAAAAAAAATCATCACTATCCATGACGCGGCTCCGTTCATCATTAGGGAAGAATCTGGATTCCTAGGCAGGATATTCTGGCAAATCAATCTTTTTTTCGGTTTACGTTCTTCCTTAAAAATAGTGACCGTTTCAGAATTTTCTCGTCAAGAACTAATCATTAAATTAAAAATCAAAGCGGATGAAATCGAGATAATCCGCAACGGCGCGCCGCGGCCATCCAACATCTTGCCGCGGCAAGGTATAATAAATCCTTACCAGGATTCGGAGTATCTAGTCGCGGTGGGCAACAGCCGACCCAGGAAAAATCTCATTTCCCTTTTACGGGCTTTCATAATCTTGGCTGAACAATTCCCCAATTTAAAACTAATTTTAATCGGTAAATACGATAAACGCATGGCAGAGATACAAAAAGTGAGCAATCAATTAGGCGCTAAGAACATTGTCTTTCCCGGTTTCATTAATGAGGCTGAAAAAAATAAAATAATCAGAGATGCCAAGGCCCTTATCCTTCCTTCTCTATATGAAGGTTTCGGCCTGCCGATAATTGAAGCCAACGCCTTGGACACTCCGGTCGCCTGTTCCGACATCCCGGCTTTCCGAGAAATCGCTAATGATGCCGCTTTATTTTTTGCGCCCCTTGATAAGAATGATATAGCGCTGAAAATAAAAAATATACTTGAATATCAATCTCTTGCAGATAATCTAATAACGGCCGGACGTGCTAACATCCGGCGTTTTGATTGGCGAAAATCTGCGACATCACTGATAAAATTAATTCACTGTCATGAAAATACTCGAAATCAATAAATTTTATCACCCCTGGCTGGGCGGCGTAGAAAAAGTCGTCCAAGATATCGCCGAAGGCTTGAATGGCCAAAACGAATTAACGGTTTCAGTTTTAGCTTGCCAAACGCGAAATAAGCGAAAAATAGAAGAAATAAATGGTATAAAAATCTATCGCGCAGGCACGATCGGAAAATTATTCGGTATGCCTTTATCTATAGATTTTTTTCGCCTCTTAAAATCTATCCGAAGCGATTACGACGCCATCTTAATCCATCATCCTTTCCCTCTCGCTTTTCTGGCTCGATCGCTCGGTCGAGACCAAAAACTTTTCATTTGGTATCATAGCGATATCATCCGCCAAAAATTAAGCAAATGGCTCTTTCTCCCCTTTATTAAAGCGGGATTAAAACGAGCCGACCGAATTTTGGTTGGCAGCCAGAAGCTAGCCGACTCGTCTCCTCTCTTACAAAAACACGAGACTAAATGCGAGGTGATCAATTTCGGCGTCGACCTTGATTATTTTACCGCCGATACAAATATTAAACAGGCGGCTATAAAAATCAAACAAACTAATGACCAGCCGTTGATCTTAAGCGTCGGACGCTTAGTCCCTTACAAGGGATTTAAATATCTAATCAGCGCCTTAGCCGAAAATATTCCGATTAAAGACGGACTAGCGGCCAGGATCCAAGCTAAATTGATCATCATCGGCGCCGGACCGGAAGAAAAAAGATTAACCGCTCTAATCAAGAAACTTAATTTAGAAGATCAAGTCACAATTATCAAGCCGGTCCCTGACCTGCGACCATTCTATGAAGCTTGCGACTTATTTGTCCTCCCTTCTATAAGCGCTAATGAAGCTTTCGGCTTAGTCCAGATAGAGGCAATGGCTTACGGCAAGCCAATCATCAACACTTCCCTGGCGACCGGAGTAAACGAGGTCAGCCCACATAATGTCAGCGGGCTCAGCGTGCCACCGCGAAATCCGCGAGCGCTGGCTCAAGCAATCGCCCGGATCTTAAGCGATCCGGAATTAAAAAACAGCCTCGGATCAAACGCCCGCAGCCGCGTTGTCGATATCTTCAACCAAAAAAACTTCATCAAAAAATTAACAAAATTATTATCAATCAGGCTGAGCAACGTTCTCAAACCGCTGGAAAAAAGTGACCACGAACGGAATCGCTAAATAAGAAATTAGAGTAGCCAAAGCAGCCCCCGGCAGAAAAAGGCGCGGAATGAGAATCAGATTCAAACCAATATTAATAAAAACTGTTAAAAAATTAGTAATAAATACCGTCCGGATCTTATTCTCTGTAATCAGATATTGATTTAGCGCCAAGCCCAAAAATAAGCCGACACAAGACCAGGCATAAATCCTTAAAATCGGGACAGCGGAAGCGTAAGCTTCTCCGAACAAGAACTGGATAATGGGTCCGGAAAAAATGAAGATAGGCAAAGCCAAAATGACGGCGCAAACCAAAATAAAAATATAAAAAAATTTCAATCGACGCCGATAGAGCCTAGCGTCGGTTTTTTTAGCATTAACGAGCGCCGGAAACAATGAGGCGCTTATGATATTCGGAATAAAATATAATCCTTCTACAATCCGCACCGCGGCTGCATAAATTCCAACCGCGGTCTCTCCCAAGATCCAGCCGATCATCACCTGATCTATCCTAATATAAGTAAAGGCGGCCGCGCCAGCCAAGATCAGGGGCCAGGCATTTTGCCAGAGATTTTTAGCTAGCAGAGCATCGAAATGCCAAGCGCCAATTGACAAACCATTTCTTTTGTACGCGGCGATGAGCCCCCAACCGAGCCAAAATGTATCTAACACATAAATAATAATCAGCCAAATCATCCCTAGGCTCGAGACAATAACCAAAATTTTTAACAAGGAGCTAATTACCGTTGCGACCAGCTGCGCCTGGATATTATTCTTAGCGGCAACCTGAGCTTGAAAAAATATATAAATTACGTTGATCGCTTGGAAAATAAATATAAACGAGTACAGGATGATCAACAAGCGAATAGCAGGAGCCGTCCGGATCAAAAAGGCGGCCAAAATAGCAGCGACAAAAGCCAGGCCGCCGCCGATCATCTTCAAGCGCAACGCAGTACCCAATAAAACATCTCGCCGTTCCGGAAATTTAACTAATTCTCGATTTAAAATGCTGTCTATCCCCAAGGGAGCGATAAAACTAAAAAGGCCGACGAAAGCGACAACATAACTAATAATGCCATAATCCCGCGGCCCTAAGTAGCGCGCCACCCAAGCGCCGATAAAAAAAGATACCAAGAGCGAAAAAATTTGGCCTGCGAACATCCAGCCAGTATTGACAAAATACCGCCTAAAACCGGCGTGTTCCAGAATCCAATGCCATCTCTGGGGTGCGCACTTGGTAATGGCGGCTAATATTCTATCTGACATCTTAACGTATTATATCGATCCGGCCGCGGCCGATCTTCTTAAATCTTTCCGGGAACCGGTCCAGCGTAAAATCCATGGCGGTCAAAGAGTCTATCCCGATCCCGCAAGCGACGCCTGATTCGGCCATTTCCCGCGCCAATAGCTCCTGCCGCTTCCGCTGCGTATAATGCGGCTCGATAATCGTATCGCTTAAGAGGTTCAAGCCACGGGCGAGAAGAACGGTTCCATCCGGCCTTTTGACGCGCAGATATTCGCCCAAAATCATCGCGCCCGCGGATTCGCCGATCACGACCTCGGCCTTGCTGATCAGCTGCCGCAGACGGAGGCTGGCTTTGAGTTTTTTCAGCAGATTAAAATTCTGGCCGCCGCCGCTGATAAATACCAGGGGCGATTTAGCCCGCGCCGTGTCTGCCCTATTTTCCGCGTTCAGATATTCTATCCCCTTGGCCAGCCGGACATAGCGCCCGAACCAATCGCCGCTCCATTCTGCTTCATGCGTCGTCAGGCGCGCGAAAGGAATATGCAGGATCTGGCGCGGCTTGATCTGATTAATGATCCGCCCGATCATCCTGACTTCCCGTTCGGCTTGGCCGCTTTCCGCGCCGCCAAATAAAATTATTCGCATATTATATAATGCCTATGATTACTGCGCGACTGGCCGCCTGATGACCAAATCCGCTTCCGGCGCGGCTGATTTTAAATTAGTAATTACCAAAGCCGCGACCTTGTCAACGGACATATATTCTTTAAAATCAGCCGGATACTGCTCCTGATAAATATCGGTTTGCATGCCGCCCGGATGGACGCTATAGATATTGATGGCCGTGCCCGCAATCTCTTGCCGAATCGTTTCGGTCAAGCCTCTAACAGCAAATTTAGAAGAAACATAGGCGCTAAGATCAGCCTTGCCTCCCAAGCCGGCCGTGGAATTTATATTGATGATCAGGCCCCGGCCCTGTTTCTTCATCAGACGCAAAGCGGTCTGGCAGCCATAAAAATAACCGAAGAAATTTACGGCGAATAACTGCTTTAATTTATTTGTATCTACCACCTCGGTCAGGCTAGGAGCGATCTGGATGCCGGCGTTATTGATCCAGATATCGACCACGCCATATTTATCAGCGACATAGCGACCTAAATCGTTTAATTGTTCCGGAGCGGCCACGTCGGCCACGAAATAATCTAGCCCTAAATCTCCAGCTGCTCTCTCCAGTTCCGTCCGATCATTACTGGAAATGATGACCCGGCAATGCTCCTGACGGAAAAGCTTAGCTAAGGCTAGGCCGAAGCCCCGGCTGGCGCCGGTAATGACGACAACTTTATCAACTAATTCCATATAATTATATCTTATGGCCTTCATTTTAACAAAAATAACCCTATTTTCATAGGGCTGTCTGTTTCGCGAAGCGGCACTATTTCGATTATAGCCACGGCAACGCGCCTCTCTTAATCATTTCTTCCACATCTCCGCTTTCGAATCCCCCACAGACTTCAGCCTAAACAAAAAGAAGCTAGCCTGCGTTAGCTTCTTTTTGTTTGCGGAGAGTGCGGGACGCTATCAGAACTGGAATCTCTAAAAATCCAAATAAAAATTAATGATATCGAAATATCATTTATCCTTATGAGGGCTGATAATCCTCCATCCATGAAAGCATCTCTTCCCAGCTATCAAATACTTGATCAAAACCTTGTTCTCTAAAAACTTTTTCGATTTTCTTTAAGACTTCTTGCTGGGTTTTTAAATCTCCAGTTTGAACAATATTTAACAAGATTCTAATAAACTCATCTTTCGGCCAAGGTAATTTCTTAAGAGGAAACTTTGTTAATTCCCAGTCTAAATATTTATAAAAAGGTTTAACCCTTCCTTCTAGACCGAATATGGCATTAAGAAGTGATGGCAATCCGTCGGCCGCTTCTAATTGAGAGGCAATTTTATTCCCATCGCGGAAGCATTTTACCGAACGAAAAACTTGATTTATAAAACCATCAATCGATGCGGCCACGAATTCTTTCCTATTTTCTTCGGGTACAATGCCTTTCTCATTAATCAATTTTTGAATATCTCCAGTCTTATCAACTTCGGCCTGAAGATGAGTATAATTATACCTATCCCAAGACATCGGACCGCCCCATACAGCAGCTTCTTTAAGATCCGCCATGGTCTTAACCGTTAAATCACAGAGAATACCACCAAATCCTTTATACTTCTCTTTGTAATCATTTAATACCTCATTTTTAACTACCATGGTGGCATCAAAGTCCGATTCATCAGTTATTAGCCCTTTGCCGCAGGATCCGGTTGAAAATAAACCAATAATATTAGGGTCATTCTTCGCTGTCTCAATTAAGTTATCGCGTAAATCTTGGACTTCTTTTTTCATAGATATTTTAATAAATATAGTTATATTATAGACGATTTTAGGCTATTATCAAAACGGGCTAGTTGTGTTATAATTTTCGGCATGAAAAATTTCGATGAATACCAGAATCAAAGAAATAATGCCCAGAATTTTTATAATAGTATAAATTCCGTCTTTTCGCCTGTCCTGCAATTAAAAATTACTTTCTCGGCCGAAGGCTTCAACCATCTTATCTTTAAAAACGCCCGCTCTGAAAGAGAAAAATCTTCGCAGTTATTACGTTTCAAATTATTACCGCTAGCTAAGAAGTTAATAGAAATATCGACCACCTACCAAGAATATGAAGAAATCACCGGAGAATTCATCTTTAAAAAACATAAGAAAAAAATAAAAGAAAGCCGAACAGCGAGATACTGGGGGCTAATCGCTATCATAAACGGTCAAAAAATAAAAGTTATTTTAAGAAAAGTTGGTGATAATGGATCGACACATTTTTGGAGCGTAATACCGGCCTGGACAACGAACAAATTTAGAGATACAAAATTTTATACTACCATGAAAGGTTGTCCGCAAGAAGACTAAATATTCAACATACAAAAAAGGCTTCATTTCTGAAGTCTTTTTTATTATGCCTGCCTTCGGCTTATGAATTAGCCGAATAGGGCTGACGCCCCACAAGCATATTAGTATTATAGGTTATTTGTACTCTAAAGTCAATAAAATTTAGTGTTAGTCTCGAACTGGACTTTGGAACAGAAAAAAATTGGAATGTTAGCTTATAAATGGCTTGAGCCGATAGAAAAATCACAAACACTCAAACACGAGAAAATATTAAGATTGGAACTGGCGAAAACCCCCATAAACAAAAGACAAAGCGAGCTTTTAGACTCACTTCGTCCCGTACTGCGGAGAGTGAGGGACGCTATTCGAACTGGAATAATGGGTTTAAAGGTTAAAGATAGTTTTAGCACTAAAACCGCTTTAATTTTATACTATTATGCGACTGGCTTCCCTGCTTAATGACGTTCGCATGACCGGGTATAATTATATCGTAGCCATTAATTATATATCGCCTGGTTTTTTTAAACATTTTTAAATTATAGGGTGGAACATCTGGTTCAATCTCAGCTAAATCAGCTGGCGTTTTTATCGCGTCTCCCGCGACGATGTATCTGAGTCTGCCTTTATCAAAAGTTAATGAACTATGGCCAGCGGTATGGCCGATTGTCTCTATGGCGCGGATATTTTTAGTTATATTAAAGGCCCCATCAAAAAGGATCAGAGACTTCCGGCGGATCATTTTCTTAAATAAACAAAAAGTATAGATATCATTCGACCTAATTTTTTCCAGATATTGCCACTCTTTACGATTGAGATATAATTTTATTTTAGCCTGTTGGAAAAGATCAGCATTCAAACAATGGTCATAATGCAAATGAGAAAGAAAAACCTTAGTTATCTTATATTTTTTCATTATCCGGATAATCTCCGCACGTACCGCATAATGGCCGACATCAAACAGGATGCTATCCTTGCCATCATTCAATAATACGATCGAGGAATAGCCCAGGCTGCCGACATCAGTTTTATAAGGCAATCCGACGATTAATATTTTATAATTTACTACAGCCATATTATTTATCTGCTATCTTATATACCGCCCTAATCAGCTCTACCCGCCGGCAAGCGGTATCAAAATCGACCAGTCCAGCGTCTCGTCTGCCGGTCTTAGCATAATTTGTCAGATGGCTTATCAAAGTCTTATGCCCGAAACCATAAACATCGCTGTTTGGTGGCGATTGATAGCTTAATTTATGCCGACCGCCCAGGCTGTCTATGTCTAAAGACGCCTCTAAAGATTTTCCGTCGACTAGCGCCCTTCCTTTTTCCGTCAAGATAAGCAAGCTGCTGGCCAGATTATCCGGCAAAGCGGCGGCAGTTATTTCTAAATTGACCAGGGTATTACCGGACTTGAATTGAACCAGGATAATGTCCTCTGTCTGGATATCCTTATGATAAACTTTATCCCGCCAAGCGTTGATTATTACCAATTTTCTCCGAGGCGACAGGAAATCCATAATAAGATCGATGATATGGGCTCCCTGATTAAAAAGTATCCCGCCTTCCTTATCTCTATCTCCCTGCCAAGAGTTTAAATAATACGAGCGGGGCCTGAACCAGCGGACGCTGCCAGAGATATATATGATCCGGCCTAATGACTCTTTCCTAATTATCTCCGTCAACTTAACGATTGGTTCGTTATAACGATTTTGGTAAACGATAAAAAGGTTTTTTTTATAATTCGGCTGACGTTTTACTAAAGCGATGTCGGACTGGCGAATTGAACCGGGTTTCTCACAAAGACAGAGCTTGCCCTGCCGCAATACTTTAGCGATTATCTTGGCATGAGTATAATGCGGGGTGCAAATATTCACTATATCGACATCGGCTATAAGCTGATCCAGACTAGGATACGCTTGGCAATCAAAATGCCGAGCAGCGTCTTGTGTTCTTTCCGCCACTAAATCAAATACGCCCGCCAATTCCGCCCCGGAACAACTCTTGATAGCCAGGGCGTGTTTCTTATAGACCCGACCGCAACCCACGATTCCATATCTGAGCCGTCTAGGCCTCAGTAATTCTTTAAGCTTTACCAAAGAGGCGGCAGTGTCAACCAATCTCCTCTCTGGAGACACATGCGTTTCCAAAGAAAAAATAATATCTGATCTCCCATCCTTATTAATCCAAGAAAAAAAACGCTTATAATTTATACCGCCTTTCGCTAACTGGATATAACCGCCAGATTCTTTAGAATAGTCCTTGATATGGACATAAGAAATTAGGCCTTTGATCGGCTCTAAGCTAGAGTAATCCAAATAGTCACCATCATGATAGAGATTGCCGGGATCCAAGAGAACGCGGAGGCGCTTACTAGGGAAACGATTAATGAAGTCCGCCAAATCGCGGCAAGTTTTAATATTGCAAACTGGCTCATTCTCAATGAGCAAGATTTTATCATATTTTTCCGCCAATTCCAAAAGTTTCTTAATAGCCGCGTCGAGGTCAGCGATGTTGAAGCCTTCGTATCTTAAAAAAGAGAATATCCTAATGAATCTAGTCCGAAACACGTCAGCGATTTTAAATATCTTTTCACAACCTTCAGCCTGATGCTTATAGTGATGGCTATTTAAGATATTCCCTTTGGCCGGGCCGCCCTGATAACCCCACTTTAGCAGCGGGGAGGCTAAAGCCGAAACTCGAATCTTATTTTTTTTAAGATAAGCTGCGTGCCGCATTAATTGCACAAACGGGAGATTGGCTACGTTTTTCTTACCGAGAGAACGCATTTCTAGTTGCGATAATTTATGAGACTTCAAAAAAGCGACTGTTTCTTTCAGGTTATCGCTGATTTCGTCATTAATGATAGAAATAATCGGCATATTAATATTTTAAGGCGCGCCGCATGATATTGTTCACGGCGGCGGCGTTGATGGCGGGGACTCGCCGTCCCGTCCAAAGCGCAAAAGCTTTCTGGGCTTGATAAATCATCATATAGGTGCCGGAGCAAGTCTTAGCGCCGGCGCGGTGCGCGTATTCTAAAAATTTAGTGTGGTAAGGATTAAAAATAGCGTCAAAAAAATATTTACCATTAACCGGGACATCCTGATAAATTGTCCGACTAATTATTTCTCCTCCGACTGCCGGATACATACCGACCGGCGTGGAATTGATTATAATATTGCAGGCCGGTAGGTACTGCCTGATATTACTATCGGATAATTTTTCATATTTAATCTTCCCTCCTGACAAATCGCGAGATAATTCGGCCGCTTCACCAATATCGCGATTTAAAACAACGATATTCTTGGTTATCTTATAAAGAGGATAAATAATGGCCCGTGCGGCTCCGCCTGCCCCCAGGATCAATATTCGATCAGCGGCCTTAACCTTCTTCAGCTGGGTTTCAATCGCTTTTAGAGCACCATAAGCATCGGTATTATAACCGAACAAGCGACCTTTTTTAAAAACGACTGAGTTAACCGCTCCGATCTTGCGAGCTTCCGGACTCACCTTATATAGGTATTTCTGCATAGTAAGCTTATAAGGGAGTGTCACGTTAACGCCACAAAAACCAAGATCCGCTAGTGCTGATAGAACGTGGCTAAGTTTTTTTTCAGAAACGACATCTATCTTAGTGTGGCTATATTCTAAGCCGGT
Organism: Patescibacteria group bacterium; assembly: GCA_041651195.1. Classification (GTDB taxonomy): domain Bacteria; phylum Patescibacteriota; class Patescibacteriia; order Patescibacteriales; family UBA12465; genus UBA12465. The sequence goes on along the minus strand of JBAZJR010000003.1, from coordinate 5,247 downwards.
TTGTTTAGCTAAATAAGCAAAAAGGACCGGGGAGATACTATGCTCGACTGGATGACCGATGAGAGCTGAGTAATACATATTTTTTATTGACCAATTTATCAATCTGCCTGGTTTGGCAATTAATAACTCGTTCTGTTTCGACGGCTGTACATTGGCGCGCTTCATTCCAAAAACTTACCGCCCGAAAAGCAAAGAATGATAACAACTCATCGGCCGCCTTACTACTAACGGGGCTCTCTTTTACAAATCGTGCCAGCCAACTCGCCAGTATTAACGACCAAAGCCCTGAGTCCAAACTTTTATTAGCCAGAGCTGACTTAACTTTAATTTTTATACTATCATCCAACCAGACTGATCGATCGATTTGCTTGGACAATATCTTAAGATGGCGGATGAGGATCATTTTAGCTTGCTCATGATGGCGGAAGATTTTATCAGCGCTGATACCTCCGGAAGCGATGGTGTTAAAAATCTGCGGTGAGTGGCCAGAGCGAGGTCCACTACTAATAGCCTGAACAGCGGCCAAGACGATCTGTGGAAACATCGTCTCAAGCTTGGAAAAGCTCGGCTTATGTATCTTATTACCTAAATCAATCTGATAGGCGTGCCGAGCGGATTGCATAGCTCTAATGGAAAAAAGGATATCAATGCCATAGCGGTAAGCCGTCTTAGGTAATCGCTGGGACATTATCTGGCCAGCGAGACGCCGACTGAACGCAAAATCTCCGGCAATCGGCTGACGAATATCATAACCGAATAAAGCTTTGATAAACGGACGGGCAAAATGGTTGGTAGTACTACCCTCAAAACGGCTTCTCTTATATAGCGGCCAAACAAAATCGCATTGGTTATCATTTAAGAAAGGGGTAAGGAGCTTATTGATCCAATCCGGTTTCAAGCTCTTCAGATCAGCATCCAGAGTTATAAAATAATCATATTGTTTCAAAGATTTCTTCAAAAAGAAAATCAAGTTTTTCCCTTTACCAGGGCAGCCCTTAGTCTGAAACGATAATTTTTTAAATCTTGTCGGTTCTGCCAAAAAAACTCGGCTGGTTTTATCCGGACTGGAATTATCAACGTTTATAATCGCCGCTTCCAGACGGGGAAATATCCGGCGAAGTTTATCCAAGCCCCGATCAATCCCGGCCACGACAAAAGCGATATTATCCGCTTCCTGGTACGACGGAATAATTACAGCGACTTTCATAGCCGGCTACTTTTTAAACGTTCAGACTCTTCCTGCCCTCGACACAACAAATCAGACCAAACTTTCTCCGCGCCGATTAGTTCTTTAGATATAGCCAAAAAATAATTAAGCTTATCAATTAAAAACTGCTGTTTTTCTAAATCTTCGACTAATCTGATATATAGGCTATTTGAACAAATATCAGCGCATTTAACTATTAGTGCCTCCCGGCCGTCTGCTTTGATACGATCAAACATCTCTTTATAACGAGCCTCCTTATCTTCAATCGCGACCTTAAAAGATAAGGCCTCAACCCGAGCAGCAATCCGCTCTCCAAAAACTACCGAGATATCTTCTTTAGTAGTATCGCTATCCTCAATCAGGTCGTGCAAGATGGCCGTCTCTGCTATATCTAGCCCATAACCAAGATCTAACAGATAAAAAGCTAGGGTCAAGCTATGATACACCACCGGCTTGGGGTTATTACCTGTTTGCATGTAATGGCTGACCAGAAAGCTGATAGCTTTACTTAAGCGATGGCCGTCTTCAGGTTTTATAAAGCGCATATTCATATTTTTTACTATAATAACACAAAATACATAATAAAAAAAGGTCGGCACTCATGGCACCGACCATTGTTAACTTAGTTACTTATACTGGCTATATAATCAGATACTAATTTCAGTGGACCGGAAATATATATTATTTCTGCCAGGATGGCATCAATTAAGGCTCTTCGGAAAACAAATAATTCAGAAGAGTCATAAGAAGGAACATAACTTAGTTGATCAAATTTTTCACCGCCCAAGACATTGATACAACTGCCTCTTATATAACGGGAAAAATTCTCGATCAGAAATAATTTAGTGGCTAATTTTTGATCATGAGCATAGTAGAGCCCTGACTGTTCCTCATCAATATGCAAGGAAAAAATCTTCCGGATAGGAACCCGGCCTAGCATAGTATCAATGCCTAATTCTGAGGGAGCGACTTTAATTTTATGGCTCCAAGGCTCAGAATCCGTCGGTGGAAATAACCGGACCAAATCTGGTAAGGATTTACGTATAGAAGTAAGGCGGAGAAGAAAAAATTTAGTTCCGCCTTTCAGCAATAAGCTATCCTCTGGCCGCCCTAAAACGGTTAAATCATTCCCGATCAATTTGGCCCCATAACGGCGGCAAAGATCGATTGTGACAGAAGTTTTGCCAGCGCCAGACTTCCCTAATAAGAGGATGCCTGACCCAGCTAATGAAACGGCGGCGGAATAAGCGGTTAACCAGCGCTTTTTTTGTCTCTGGAGTTCCAATAAAGGGTAGGCGGCATAGAGCAAGGTTTCGCCTCGATTCATCTTAGCCCAGGGATAGGAAACACAAACGCTTTTTTCGTAGTAGGTCACCGCAGCGTCATCCAAGCTACAGTCGTAATAATACAGTTTATGCTCGGACTGGGCGTATTTTTGACTGACGGCGAAATCAAGGTGATCTTCTAGCAGCTTGGGTTGGTTCAATTTTGAATATAAATCTACTTCACTGTAAAAATCAATCATTTCGCCATCGGACGCAATCGAACAGTTAAAATCCATCTGATCCTCCTCAGGCTATCCGCCTTTGATTAAGTAATTCATTAAGGTAATCTACTTCCATAAAGTTTTTCTGGACAATCTCCTTGACCACCATCTCATCGATTATTTGATCGGTATCGATGGATAGCAAGTATGGTGGCACCAGTGAACCGCCATTCTTAGTTACTGCTAAGACCGTATTCTTTGTCCCCAACTGGTCATAAATAGCTTTAGACAGCTTCATAGTCAGATAATTGAGAACCCGACCGGTATGATATACTGGGTTCTTGCCAGAAGGAGCTTCCACGGAATGGGGGCGGAAGATAGAAATCAGGCCGGAATTAGAGTTGCCTCGACCGACCAGCCCTTCTTCGCCGCATTCAATGCAGCTGCCTATACCTAACATATATGGGCGATGGGCGTTCACTTCCAAATCAAAAGAGTAATCCGCGGACAGCAGCGAAGAGATAAATTGATTCAATTCCTGAGCTACTGACTGTACTATCCCAAGATACTCATCATGATCTTTAATCTGGGTAGTAATCACTGGCACCCGGACGCTAATATTGATATGTTTTCCCTGCCGGATCGCCATAACCTTTATATCCTGGCCCAAGAATCTGAATCTTGGTTCCGGAAACCGGCCATCTTTCTTCCAGAAATAACCTTCTACGTCAGAAACCAGTTTTTCGGTAGTCGTCAGAGGCCAGCTAAAAACACAGACCGCATTATCGCCGGCACTCCGGTGGGCATACTCGGGCAGGTCGTTTATATCGCGTGGTGCAAACCAGTGCGGCAAGCGAGAATTCTGAGTCGCATTATGATTGATAATAAAATCAGATTCCTGCAGATTCGGTAGGATAGACCTTAAATATCCGATTATGCTGTCCCGCTGTAATGACTCTAAAGGTATTTTTTCGTCTCCGAAAGAAGCGCTCATCCGGCCATTGATATTGATCGTGACCGGGACGACCCGACGGCAAAAACCATAGTTGCTCTGGAATAGCCCGGCGCCGATATAGAGCTTATCAATATTGTGATGAGGGATTGCCTGAAATTTTTCCTGACAATATTTAGAGTACTTGATAGAAATAAGTTCAGCTAAAGCATCCGCTAGAGTATCCGGATGTCCCAGACCTTTCCTCTCGACGATTTCCAAATCCGCGTAACCCGGATCAAAATAGGCGTTTCCAAATCTTAAATTTTCCATCTTAACCTCCTAAAATATCAGAAATTTTAGCATTATTACTCCGAGTATAATTAACGCCCCGGATAATTACTACTGGAACCTTTTCATCAGCCTGCCCCATCAGGACGGAGGCAGCTGCCGCTAACTCATCAATTAAAGCAATCTGGCTTTTTGCAGGATTGCCAAACAGATCGTTCTGTGATCTTACTTCCAAAGCGGCGATACCGGCTAGACCAATAGCAATACCAACCGAACCTTCCCGGTCTGGACGACCGCCAGAATCATTAATAATGACAGCGACATCCTTATTTGTCTCTTTGTAAATACCTTCCCGGATATTTTTAGCGCTCTGGTCAGGATTTTTGGGCAACAAAACAACGATTTCATCCGCGTGAGAAGCGACGTTAGAACGGTCAACGCCAGAGCTGGACATAATAAACCCCAGCTTATGGCGAGTGATGATCATGCGTCCTTTGGTATAAAGTAATTCTAGTGATTCATCCAGATACACCTGGACCAGGCGGGCATCGCGGCCAGTCTTTTTCGCTAGATCTTCTGCTTCCTGCGACGGAGTAATCGTTTTCAAATCAATGATTGCGTTCTCCGACTTGGAAATTATTTTCTGGGCGATCACTATGATATCTCCATCTTCTAAAATAATATCCTCACTAAGACAGGTTCTAATGATTAGTTCAGCAATATTATCGCCGGAGACTATGAGCGGCAAACCCATTAACGGATACAAACTTACACGTTTTGTCATACTATTTTTCCTTATGATATTGTGGTTTATTTATTTATTAATGTTCAAATTAATAAAAAATAATACCATTTTTTTAATAAAAATGTCAACTACAACGCAATGGCTTAATAACGCTAAACCAAAAATAATATAACTGAGGATTAAAATTAACATATAAGACATATACCACCATAGCGCCAAAAGGGCGAGCCTTGCCATTACGCGGTATCAATAAAAAACAAAAAATAGTCTAATAATAGCTTATTTTCCACTCTGCGGAGAGTGATGGATCTCCGCCTCATTCGCTCGCCGTCGCTCGCTCATTCGTTGTCCAGGGATTGCGGTAAGCATCCCCCGGATGCTTACCGATCGTTCGCTGCGTCGTCGCTCTGCTTAGCGCCGACTGGCTCACTTCAATCCTGTTCGAATCCCTTTTCCAATCAGAAAATAAACTACCACCGGCAAAATAGCCGGTGGTATTTATTCTGCCCACTCTGTGGGCGTCATAGCGGAAGTTGGGGAACATTCACCTGATGATGCTCCTGATGCTGGACATAGTTTCTGATTGT
>JBAZJR010000002.1:0-191632 GCA_041651195.1 Patescibacteria group bacterium | reverse complement strand
TGGCAAGGCCAGAAGGATCTACCGCAAGAAACCACGCTCGGGTTCTAATGAAAACCCGGAAGGAAACCCCGTATGAAAAAAGCTATCCGACTAGGATAGCTTTTTGAGTGCGGGGAGGAGGTCATTTAAAATTATTGACATGATGTAATAAAAATGATAATATCGTTTATTCTCAGTCCTTTAAAAATAAATCAAGATCTGTAGCTGAGGAGCCCCGGGCCACGGGGGTAGTGGCAAAATTATTTTGGGCAGATTAGCCTGAAAGGAGCATATCATGGACAAAGTATTAGAAATATTAACTCAATTCCCAGCTAATCGACAATTAGCGTTGTACAATATTCTCGGCGGCCCTGAGATGGTAGAGAAAATTTTATCTAGTGATGTATATGTCATCTTGAAAGCCGCTAAGCGTAAATTAGTAGATAAGCATGGGCGCTTTATTCCGTTGGGCCTTTCGGCGCCGGTGGTCGATGCTGATTATAATTATTATTTTGAACGGCCGGCTGAAGATGATCTAGAACTTGTACGGCGGTTTATTAATATGACGCAGCTTCTCAATTGTAGTTCAGAAATTTATTTCAAGGATTTTAAAGACCGGACAGATGAGATTCTGCAACGGGTTAAAGATGATCGGCAATTAGCCAATTTACTTCAGGGGCCTTATTTTCGGATTATACTCCCACCTTTACAGGTGGGCGTTGATATAGGTAAAACCCTAGAAGATATTTTTTTACCAGCGATTGAACAAGCGTATCTCCAGCATTTTCCGGAAAGGCGTTTTCAGAACAAACTTAAAGAAGAATTGATCGGGCGGGTTAGCATCGCCGAAGGAGCACAATATGCGCCGTTGCTTGAAGCGATGTCTCAAGGCGCGGTGCCAGCCATATTATTCCCTACAGCCTTTCAAGGATTTTCCGATTTGGCTGCCCATGAGGTTCTCGATATGTTATCAGAAGAGGTAGAAGCACAAAACGAAATAGACGACCTTATAGATGATATAAGTTCTATTTCAGGCCGAGATATAATTATGTCCGGCGGATACGATGTCATGGCCGCCCTAGTTGGCTATATGGATATTTTAGCCCGTGATTCTAAAACGCCTCCAATAGATATAGATATTTTCCAATGGCAGGCGCGTAATTATGGGTTAAATTTTATCGCCAATGAAGAAAATTTTTGTTTTGACTATAGAGTTTTTTGTTCCAGCGGACATCACTCCACTGGCGTTGTCATTCTTGGGTAATAATTGTTAATTTTCGGTTTTTAGACTGGATCGCGAAGCGAATGATATATTCGTAACGCCATCCAGTTTTTTATTTGTTTGTCTCTCCTATTTTTGTTATAATATCCCTATATAATTCAGGCTAATTTTATTATGAAAACTGCAAATAAATCTTCTGAACATCCCATTGTGATCGCGGTTTCCGGTTATTTTAATCCGCTCCATGTCGGCCATTTAGAAATGATCGAGCGCGCCAAAAAATTAGGCGATAAGCTGATCGCCATCGTCAATAATGATCATCAGGTTAAGCTCAAAGGCAGTGTGCCGTTCATGTCGCAAGCTGATCGCTTGAAGATAGTCAAGGCTTTGCGCGGCGTGGATGAAGTTTTCTTGTCTATCGATAAGGATCAGAGCGTCCGCCGTTCATTAATGAAGATAAAACCGGCCATTTTCGCTAACGGCGGTGATCGCCATAGTATCGGCGACGTGCCGGAATATCCGATCTGTCAGAAACTTGGCATCAAGATGGTCGACGGCCTGGGCAAGAAGATCCGGGCTAGCTCTAAAATAATCGCCTCGGCCGCCGTTCGCAAGTTAGCCGCTCAAAAGCGTCTTCTTAAAGTTAAATCATAACATGAAAAAAACCGCCCGACGCATTTTAATTTTTCTGACCATCAGCCTGCTGTTAGCGCTTATCGCCGCCGCCAGCCTTGTTTATGTCCGCTCTCTTCGCCGGGCGCCGACGCCGCCGGTCACGCTGAAGGCGGAAGAAACTATCCGGATTTTGGAGGGCTGGACCAGCCGCGATATCGGGCAATATTTTGAGGGACTGGGTAAATGGCAAAGTGAAGAATTTTTAGAAATCGCTGGCTTTCCGCAGGTCGATTATCGCCAGGAAAAAGATATGCCCCCCTTAAAAGATTTATCCGCTCAATTTTCTTTCTTGGCGGATAAGCCGGAATATTACGGACTGGAAGGCTATCTTTTCCCTGATACCTATCGGATCTATGCGAGCTCGACGGTCCAGGATGTAATCGACAAGATGTTGGCTAATTTTGATAAGAAACTGACGCTGCAGATGAGAAAGGATATCAAAGCGCAAGGGAAGACAATTTACGACATCATTACGATGGCTTCCTTGATCGAAAAAGAAGCGCCGTTCGATTATCAGAAAAAAGATAATCGCGATGCTCGGATCATTTCCGGCGTTTTTTGGAACCGCTTGAAGGCCGGGCAAGCGCTGCAGTCTGATGCGACCTTGTCTTATATTTTCAGTGATAACAAGCCGAGCCACAGCGGCCAGGAACTCGAAATTGATTCACCTTATAATACTTATAAATATCGCGGTTTGCCGCCCGGTCCGATCTGCAATCCGGGTCTCTTGGCGATTGAAGCGGCTATCTATCCGCTCGCGACCGACTATAATTATTTTTTGACGCCTAAAGACCAGAATACGGTTATTTACGCGCGGACTTACGCCGAGCATCTGAAGAATAAATATCAATATTTAAAATAAAGATATGCCTCTTGAAGAGCCGACAATCTTGTCGTCAGAGTTGCAGGATGACTCCGGCCAGCTTATCTCCGCTGGCCATAGCGCCCCCCGTTCCCCCTGGAAAAAGATCGCCTTGATCGTCGCTTTTGCCGTTGTCGCTTTAGTTATCGCCGGCCTGATTTTTTTCTTTATAGAGAAATATCGTCCCGCTCCGTCCGTGGTTGAGCCAGAGGCCAGTTCTACGCCCGCCACGCCTGCCGCGGCGGTCTTGCCGAGTTTGGATCAGCCGGTGGCCGCGACAACGACAGCGGCCTCCTCATTGACCGGCATCGCGGTAGAATATCTATCCTTCGGTGATTTTTATAAGCCGCTCGAGGATGATTTCCAGCCGCGGATCGATGATTATGAGTTGCCGCTCAATGTCAAGATAGATGTCATGAATTATTATGATGTCTCCCGCAAGATCAATCTGGACCCCGGCTTGGATGATTTGAACAAGCTCGGTTTTACGACGATCGATAATCCTTGGCCGAAAGAAGCCTCGGATTTTTATGCTCTTTATGGCAGCTTGAGCGGCCGGCAGATACCGCTCCTCATCACTTCAGATTTCCTGATATATTATTATCAGAATATCTTCAAGAAGACTTTCAAGGACGTGGAGGAGAACGTCTTTTATGATAATTTATGGGAGATCAGCCAGGAGATGTATATGGTCGCGAAAAATCGTTATGAGACGCGCCTCGCCGCGATCGGCGATATCAATGATTCGGTCCTAGAAGGGGAAAGATTGGAGACGGCCTTCTTCGCCGTTGCCTTGGAGCTTTTGAAGCCGATAGCCAGCCAGGTGGCGTCAAAAGCGACAGTTAACTCGACCGGCTTATTTACTGCTTCCGACGCGGAGCGCTTCTATTTCGTCGTGCCGCCCTATCTGCGCGACGACGTCATGGCGGAAGTAAAATTGATCCGCGAAGGTCGCGCTCAGGCAAAGTCGCCGGTCACCCTGTACGCGCGCAATTACACAGATTTCGTGGTGCCGGCGGATTATCTCGCCAATGCCAAGCTCAATAACTTCTATTTGACGACCAAGTGGTTGAATTCCGTCTTCCCGCTTAATTATCGCGGGAAAGATTGTCCGAATTGTCTGCTTGACCAAGCGGATTGGCGGATTAACCTGACGGCGGCCAGCCTGATCGCCCAAGATTTTTCCAATCTGCCAGAGGTTAAGAATAAGTGGGCCAGGATCTATAAGATCATGTCTTTTTTCAAGGGTTTGCGGGCGGAATTAGACTATGTCTATTATCGTGATACCCTAGCTGACGTATTTGGTAAAGATTACGATATTGAGAAGCTGTTCGATGACCAGAATAAACAAGGGACGGCTAATTTAGAAAAATTACGCGCCAAACTCCTGACCTATGATTTTCCGGCTATTTCTGGCGCCCTAGATAAGTCTGACTCGTCTGCCAAAGCGAAGCTAGGGTTCCGGATGCTGGCCGAATCTTATTGGCCAAACGATTATATCTTCCGACGTTTGACAACGCCGACGGTGACGACTTATCTAGGCACTAGTACGCCGCCGAATTCTAATATCACCGCCTGTCTAGATAAGCAGGCTGGCGGGCGGCAACGTTGCAACGGCCTAGCCTTGGATGTTGTTAACCTGGTTTATCCGATTACTAGCCATGATTACTTCGCGGAGAATACTAACTATCAAAATTACGCCGTCGCCTCTCAGGGGCTTAGGGACGAATTGACAAAGAATGCGGTTTGGCACGTGAATAATTATTGGACGACTCTTAGTTTATTAAGATCTGGATTAAGCGCGGCTAAGAATAATTGGCCGCTTTTCGGCCGTTCCGTGGCCTGGCAGAATAAATCCTTGGAAACGGCGGCCGCGGCTTGGATAAACTTGCAGCTGCCTTTAGAAAAATTTTCCGTCGCGCCGGTCCAAAAAAGCCAAAGCCTCGACAGCTTGGCTCGTTGGACGGAAAATTCTTACGTGGAGCCTAATTTAGCTTTAATCAATGAATTAATCGCGAATAACGATATGGTCATCAAGATGTTTTCAGCGCTTCGCCTGGAAACCGATGTCCAACTGGCTCTGAAGGATATCCGCAGTTTTTCCGATAACCTGGCGGCGTTGAAAAAGATAGTTTTGAAAGAATTAAGCGGCGAGAAGCTGGATGAGGCGGATAATGAATTGATTGCTAATCTGACTAGGCAGCTGCAAGTCTCGGCCTCACCGATATCGGCTAAACAATTAGCGATCGTTTTGCCCGCGCAAAAAACGGCTCCGCTCAGGGGAGACTTGAGCCGTTTGAAACTCTTGGTTTTAATCCATCAAGAAGATAAAAATAAAGTATTTTCCGTCGGGCCAGCCTGGGATTATCGCGAAAGCCGCTAGCAAGCGTAGCGGAAAATATAGACCTCATTATTGATTGTCCACCACTCGCTCGCGCGTAGCTTCGCTTCGTTGATGATCCGGCTGCTTTGGTACCAATATTTATTGACGATAAGATAGGCCTCGTCGACTCCGGCGAGCGCACAGGCCCCGTCCAGATTAGCTGAGACGGGGTTTTTATAAACCATCGCCAGATAATATTGATAAAGCGGTCCGCCGGTTGGGATCGGGTAGAAATATAATGGCCCGGCGGTTGTCTCGTAATAATGATCAAAGCCGAATTCTTGCAGGGCCGCGGCTGAAACCTGCTGGTTGGCGAGGACGATATAGGGCGATTGGGATCGTGCCGCGATTGATCGGACAGCCGCCAGATCGCTGGCGCCAGTGCTATAGCCGCGGCTGTTCCAGTATTTATCGAAGCGCGGGTAGGACAGATAGAGGCTCGCGACGAGCAGGCTGAGCCCGAATATCAGCCATAGCCACCTTTCTGTCCGAGGCCGATTTTGGATTTCAGCTAGGAGCCTGTTCAGTAGCAGCAGGATGAAAGGCAGGAAAAAGATTGCGATGACGATTGGTATCCGTTCGGCATAAGCGGCCTGTTCGTAGTCGATCAGGCTGGTAAATTTTATCTGGCTGCTCAGTAAATAGGCGATGACTAATCCGGAATTGATAAATATTAAGCTATGATATGCTTCCGGGGTCTGGCGATTTCTTTTTCGGTTGTAGAAATAAAATAGAGCGGCTCCGATCAGCAGGATCAAGAAGAGATTATAATTTTCGGCTAAGAAATAGACTAGATTCAATAGCCAATCTTCTCGTCCCGCCGTGCCGGGGCTCGCGATCAATTTTTGAAGCGGTTCAGACAGGGCGCGTAAGCCGCCGCCGATATTATGCCAGTTCCGTCCGTCGCTCCAGAATAAGGCCACGGGCAAGGTCAGGGCGCTAAAGAGCCAGATTAAGGCGGCGACTATTTTGGCTGTTTTCTCTTGGAGGCGGCCGCGGTTTTTCCGGATAATTAGCCAGGCTGCCCAAGCTATGGCCGGTAAGCCGGTTAAGGGATGGATGGCCGCTGTCGCTAAGGCGAGCAGGAAAACGGAAATCAGCGAGGCGCGTCTTAAACCAGCCAGGACAGTCAGAATTAAAAATAGATAGCTTAAGTTTTGCGGTGTCGTCAGGATAAACGGTGAAAAGGTCAGTATTAATGAGAATAAGACTGTTAGATATTTTGCACCGGAAGATGATTTTGTCCCGTTTGTCGTTCTTTCGATCAGATTGGCCTTGAGAAAATTATAAATGGCTGGTGGCAAGAGACAGGCGCTCAGGGCCGGAACGAATATCTTATTTAAGAAATAAACGGATAAGCCGCTAATCTGGCTGATGACGACGATCAGGCTGTATTCGCCTAGATAATAGGGCGGCTTAGGCCAGACAAATCCTTTAGCGACGATCAGCTCCATGGTCGCTTGGTGGATGAAGGGATCAAAACCGTAACCGATTTCATAGACGATCAGAGCGACCGAGAAGGACAAGAAGTAATGGGCGGCTAACGCCGCCAGCTTTATTTTGGCGCCTATGCTTTTTTTGACCAAGATTAAAATTAAGGCTAGGGAAGCGAAGCTGTAGAGCCAGAAGAAGCCGTGGTCGACTACTTGCCAGGGGGAGATGAGAGCGCGCGCGCTTCGGCTTGACCATAGTAATGCTAGCAAGCCAAAATAGATCAGAACATAAAATATCAAGAGCCACCAGGCAGGCTTATCCGGTATGGCGGCGCTTGTTTCCGTTTTGATAACGTTTGTTTCTATTTCAGCGGCGTTTGTTTTCATTTCTTCGGCCGACTGGAAACGATGGTATAAGATCAGTCCGGCGCCGGACAGGATTAAAGTCAAGATTATCCCCGCCCAGTTTAAAGCATAGAGATAATAAATTGCCGCCCCGAAAATCGCGATTAAGGCTAAAGCAATGCTTAGATATTCGCTAAAGTTATCAATAATTTTAGCCGCTATGTTGTTCTTCCTAGGCATGGTTTAATAATAGCAAATTCTTGCTAAAAGTGGCAATTTCCGATAATATAATCACGTAATACCGCCTTAATCTATGTTTTTAAAAAAGCATCTCAATTTGATAATCGTCAGCTTTTTAGCCCTGATATTTTTTATCGGTACGGCTAGTTTTAATTATTTGACCCAGGATCAGGATTACGTCAAATGGTCTTCGCCCGATGAGACAGCTAATTATTTTTTTACTAAGAAATTTAGCGACACCGGACAATTAGCTTTTTTTGACTCGGCCGGAGTCATCGGCGACAATCTCCTGATGCCGCGGAGCGTGCGGAGCGATGCCGGATTCATCAAGCCGGTTAGTTTTTTGGGCATCACCCTGGTTTACGGCAGCCTGGCCGCGATTATCGATCCGGCTATCATTCCTTTCTTAACCCCATTTTTCGCGGCTTTAGGGGTTATTTTATTTTATCTTCTGGTCCGCCGTTTGTTTTCCGAACGGGTCGGCTTATGGTCAGCCTTCTTATTAGCGGCTTTTCCGGTCTATGTTTATTATACGGTCCGGAGCATGTTCCATAACGTCCTTTTCTTGGTGTTTTTGATTGCTGGTTTATATCTTTTTACCTTAAGCCTGAGCCGCCGCGGCCAAAAAGAAGAGCCGCTGAAAAAGTTTTTTTCCTGGCGATTATCAAGCTCTCAGTGGCGGGAGACAGTCGCCGCTTTTCTTAGCGGCCTGTCCATCGGTTTGGCTCTCGTTACCCGCACTTCAGAATTATTATGGCTCGCTCCGACCCTATTCTTGCTGTGGCTGTTCTATGCCCGGCGACTCGGCTTTTCTAAATTAATCCTCCTGATCGCCGGCTTGATCCTGACTTTTATTCCGATCGCTTATTATAATCAAATCTTATATGGTTCTTTCTGGCACGGCGGTTATAATGAGATGAACCGGTCTCTGGAAGATATCGCTCAGACCGGCAGCGCTATCTGGCAGTTTACTTGGGCTGGACGTTTTGATCATTATCGCCAGGCTCTGGGCCGGATCTTCCATCAGATTTTTTATTTTGGCTTCAATCCCGCCCAATCTGGCGTTATGTTCCAGCATTATGTCTTGGAAATGTTCAGTCCTTTGGTCTTTGCCGGCCTGTTCGGGCTCATCCTCTTAATCGTCCAGAACTGCCGACGCTTCCAAAAGAAATATCTAGCCTATATCCTAGCCTGGCTCATCGCCAGCGCCTTATTAGTTCTGTATTATGGCAGCTGGAAATTCAATGACAACCCCGATTTAAACAGTTTCACTATCGGTAATTCCTATACTCGCTATTGGCTGCCGCTCTATCTCGGCTTACTACCGCTCGCTTCTCTGGCTCTGGTCCGGGTTAGCCGCGCCCTTTTATTTATTAGCGGCGAAAACGTGTCACGTCTCAGGCAGATAATCGTCACCGGCCTGCAATCGGCCGTTATTTTGATTTATATCGCTTCAAGTTTGCTTTTTGTGCTCTATGGCTCAGAAGAGGGTCTAGCCTATCTATATTATAATAATCTGGCGGAGCGGGTAAATACAGAAAAAGTTTGGAGCCTGACCGAACCATCCGCCATCATCATCACTCGCTATTATGATAAGTTCTTTTGGCCGGAGCGGCGGGTTATCATGGGGACCATTCCGAATGATGAGATCTTGGCCGCCATCGTTAAGCTGGTCGATTTTTATCCGGTCTATTATTATAATTTTTATCTGAGTGAAGCGGACGTCGCTTATTTGGACGCCAGGAAACTTAATGTCTACGGCTTGGATCTGCGTTTGATCCAGAAATTGAATGCCAAATTCGGTTTATATAAGCTTGAAAAAGCCAGCCCCGCGCCTGTCAGCCCTGTCGCTAATTCCTATGAAAATCAATAAGACTTATCATATCATTACTATCGGCTGCCAGATGAATATCGCCGACAGCGAACGTCTGGCCGCTTTTTTAGAGAGCCGGGGCTTTCTAGCAGCGCCTGATTGGCGAAAGGCTAAAGTAGTCATCTTGAATACCTGCGGCATCCGGCAGATGGCCGAAGATCGGGTTTATGGGCTGGTCAATCAGATTAAAAAGCTTAATCCTGGTGCCCAGGTCGTCATTACCGGCTGCTTGAGCCGGCGGATTGACGTTCAGAAGCGCCTGGCTAAGAGCGCGGCTCTCTTCCTGCCGATCAATGAGATGTTGCAGCTCCCGGAGCTTCTAGACGGCCGGGAGCTTAATCCTTATTACAGCTTGGACGCCGTGCGCCTGAAAGAAGGGGAAAAATATTTAAATATTCCGTCGAAGCACGTCAGTGATGTTAGCGCCTATGTGCCGATCGGCAATGGCTGCAATAATTTTTGTTCTTACTGCGTCGTCCCTTACGCTCGCGGCCGCGAAGTCTACCGGCCGGCCGCTGAGATCATCGCCGAGGTACGCGGCTTGATTAAGGCCGGTTATAAAGAAATCATCTTGATCGCCCAGAATGTTAATAGCTATAAGGATGATAAATACGATTTTCCGCGGCTGCTCCGGCAGCTGGCTAAGCTGCCGGGAAAATTCTGGCTACGCTTTTCTTCCAGCCACCCGAAAGATATGAGCGATGAGTTGATCCGGATTATCGGAGAGTCGCGGAAAATTTGTCCGCATCTGCATCTGGCTGTCCAATCCGGCGATGATAAGATCCTAGCGGCGATGAATCGTAAGTATACCGCGGCGAGTTATAAGAAATTGATCAAGAAAGTCCGAGCCGCGCGGCCCGGCATCGCGATCACGACCGACGTCATCGTCGGTTTCCCGGGCGAGACCAAGGCGCAATTCTTGAATACTGTTAAATTATTTAAAGAGGTTAATTTTGACTTGGCTTATATCGCCCAGTACAGTCCGCGGCCCGGCACAGCTTCGGCCAAGATGAAAGATAATGTCAGCCCGGCGGAAAAGAAGCGGCGAGCTAATGCCGTAAATGAAATTTTAAAACAGACCGCCGGGCAGAATAATCAGAAATATTTAGGCAAGAGTGTCGAGGTCTTGGTGGAAGGGCAGAATAAGCGCGGCAAGTATTACGGCAAGACCGGCGCTTATAATACGGTCTTGATCAATGTGCCAGCGGCGTTTAAGATTAAGGATGGATTGATCGGACAGTTTGTTAAAGTCAAGATTGATCAGGCTCTCCCTTTCGGTCTGGAAGGCGTTTTAGAAAAGAAAAAAGACCGGATTAATAATTATCCGATCTTGTAAATAAAGGACTGTAGTTACCTGCTGTTAAAAGTACCATTAACATCGCCGGTATTCAACAATTTTTCTTTAGCTAAATTTGCCATCAAATTTACAGATCCGCCACCATTATTCATCGCATTGTTTGCTCTTATGAATTGGTTTGCCGGGTTAAAACAATTTGCTCTCATGATAATCTCCTCATTAAGATTATGATTGGTTTTAGCCCCATTCAATGACTAAGATCTATAATATAGCCTTTAGATTTTAGAAAGAACGGACTGTTGGTTAGTTTAATTTTAGCACAGCAGGTATATATGGTAAATAAAGTTATCCACAAGCGACAGTTAGCCAAAAACACCAAATCTAAGGTTCTGGTCATTTTAGGCACGACCGCGAGCGGCAAGACTAAACTTGGGGTTAGCTTGGCTTTAGAATTTAAGGGAGAAATCATCAGCGCCGACAGCCGCCAGGTTTATAAAGGTTTGGACGTCGGAACCGGGAAGGACTTGGCGGAGTATAAGGTTAAGGGAAAGAATACCCCTTATCATCTGATCGATGTTGCCAGCCCGAAAACGAAATTTGACCTGGCTAAATACCAAAAAGCAGCCTTTGCCGCCATAGAGAAAATCTTATGCAAAGGGAAGTTGCCGATCATCGTCGGCGGGAGCGGCTTATATCTGCAGGCATTAGTCGATAATTATCAATTAAGCGCTATCCGTCCGGACGTTCAGAAGAGAAAAGAAAGAGAAAAGAAATTCGCGGCCGAGCTCTTCGAAGAATTGAGCAAGTTGAAGCCTGATTTTGCGGCCCGCCTGAATAACAGCGATAAGAATAATCCACGCCGCTTAGTGCGCTATCTGGAAATAGCTGAAGCCGGAGGGAGCCGGGATAAGAAGAGGGAGCCTCTCTATGATTTCTTGCTGCTCGGCCTGACCTGGCCAGACCAGGCTTTACGAGAACGGATTGAATTTCGTATCTTGGAGCGCCTAGAAAAAGAAGGGATGGTCGCTGAAGTCCAGCGTTTGCATGAAGCTGGCTTATCTTGGCAGCGCCTGAAATCATTCGGCTTAGAATATAAGTTCATCAGCCAGCATCTTTTAGGCGAGCTCAGTTATCAGGAAATGATAGCTAAGTTAAGCTTCGCGTCTTATCGTTTCGCCAAGCGGCAGAAAACCTGGTTTAAGCGCTGGCAATCGCAGGGCGCGCGGATCGAGTGGATTAAAGATCGCCCGGGAGCGACGGAAAAAATTAAACGGTGGCTGGCGCGCAAGCCGTGATAAATGATGGATTTAGCAGATCAGGCGATGATAAAAATAAAAAATCCCGACTGGTGCGGGATTTGTGACGGTGGGATTTTAATCAAATCTTAGGCAGGTTCGATCGGCGTAACCAAAGTTATTGTATTCTTCCGGATGCAATATCCGGTGTAGGATATGATAATCCGGTTGGCCGCCAAGTTCTCTGTCGACGGCGGTGAGCCTCAAGCTTCTGTGGGCGGGGCGTTGGCTTTGTGTCTTTTTAAAATCTGCGTTGGTAGAGCCTTCTTCTGAGTCTTCTTCTTCGATGGTTTATACCAATACATCAGAGTCTGCTGTGGCGTTGTTCATTTTTCCCTCGTTGATTGTGATTCGTTATTTAGTCAAACTCGTCTCCATCTTCTTGCTCGGATAATATTTCACCGTTCAGGAGCTCGTCATCCGATATAAGATTATGTTCTTCCGCAAAATTTTCGAGAATTTCGTTGAGCTCTGGACCGCTGATATTTTCAAAATCTTCCTGGCTTAAAGGTCTGTCGTCAGCGTCTTGATCTTTTTTTACATTTCGTCGACAACGTTTCTTGTTGCCTGCTGTTTGGTGTTTTTTAGCCATGGCCCTGGTTCCTCCTAAGTAGTTGATTTAAAAGTACAGCGTGTTAAGTGGTTTATTTTATTATTTTAATAATCTTTCCAAGATCTCTTTCACGATTTTTGGGTTCGCTTTCCCTTTGGTCGCTGCCATGACCTGGCCGACCAAGAATTGGAAGACATTAGTCTTTCCTTGGCGGTATTGCTCCAGTTGGGCCGGGTTAGCCTCGAGTATCTTCTGGACCGCAGTTTCTAATTCAGCCGTATTATCCATTTGCTCCAAGCCCAGATCGCGCATGATATCGGTTGGGTCGCCGCCCTCCCAATACATTTTTTCCAGGATCCTTTGGCCGGCGGAAGAATTGATCTTATCCTGATAGATCAGACAGATCAGTTCAGCAAAGTTTTCGGCGGTTAATCTTAATTCCGTAATTTTCTTATTGTCCGCGTTCAGATGTTTCAATAATTCGCTGGTTATCCAGTTGGCCGCGTGTTTGGCTAGCTTCCTTTCCTGACGCTCTTCTTCATCGCCGTTAGCTTCGATCCAGGCATCTAACTCAGAAATGACAGCTTCGGTCCAGGCAGCTAGATCCCGGTCGCTCGCTAAGGTTTCCGCCACTTCTGGCGTAAAATTATATTCTCTGATAAACCGGCGTTTCTTGATGTGCGGTAATTCCGGCAATCTAGATTCCAAGTCAGCCAAGAGATTATCGTCTATCTTCAAGGGCGGAATATCTGGTTCTGGGAAGTAGCGGTAATCGGCGGAAGTCTCTTTGACGCGCTGGCTGAATGTTTCGCCGCGGTTTTCATCCCAGCCTCGGGTTTCGCCGGCAATTTTTTTTCCTTGATCCAATAATTCTGTCTGGCGCTTGATTTCAAAATTGATCGCTTTTTCTACGGCGCGGAAGGAATTAATGTTCTTAACTTCTACCTTAGCGTTTAAGCGGCACCCCTTCTTTTTAGGCAGGATCTGGCCGTCCTGGTATTCCCAAGCGCCTTTTTCCTGGAGGCTGATATTCGCTTCGCAGCGCATTTCCCCCTTTTCCATATCAGCCGAAGCGATCCGCAGATAGCGCAGTATCTGTTGATAGCTCTGACAGAATTTTTTGGCCTGTTCAGCGTCCTTGATGACCGGTTCGGTGACTAATTCCATCAGCGGCGTGCCGGCCCGGTTGAAATCTAAGAGGGTGTAATTTTGGTTCTTATAGTGGATCGATTTTCCGGTATCTTCCTCCAGGTGGATACGGGTAATCAGGACTTTGTCGTCGTCTACTTCGAGATAGCCGTCATAAGCGAGCGGCTGGTCATATTGCGATATCTGGTAGCCTTTGGGCAGATCCGGGTAAAAATAATTTTTTCGGTCGAATTTAGAAATCCGGTTGATCTTGCAATGCAAAGCCAGGCCGGTCAGGATCGTCCAATCGATCGCTTGCTTGTTCGGGACGGGGAGAGTGCCGGGGTGGCCGAGGCAAATCGGGCAGACGGTCGTATTCGGCGCCTTACCCTCTGATTCATTATCGCAAGCGCAGAACATCTTGCTCTTGGTTTTCAGCTCGGCATGGATTTCCAGGCCGATGATGACGTCATATTTCATGGTTATATTATAGCAAATCTTAGAATTTACCAGAACTGCCGAAACCTTTGCTGGCTCGGGCTGTTTCATCTTCGATTTTTTCTTCCCGTACTTCTAAATCGCTGACTGTCTGAATCAGGATTTGGGCGATTTTTTGTCCGGCCGTGATATTAAAGATTTCTTCGCTGAGGTTTTTGACGACGATCTTGATCTCGCCGCGGTAATTAGAGTCGATTACGCCGCCGAGCATTGTGATGCCAGTGGCTGCCAGTCCGCTTTTATCCCAGATCAGGCCGACTTGTCCGTCCGGAATAGCCAGCTTCAGGCCGGTCGAGACTAAGGCCTGGGCGTAAGGAGCGATCGAGTAGTAATCGTTGGCGTATAAGTCATAGGCCGCATCGCCCGGATGCGCTTTCTGCGGGAGTTTCGCTTGGGCGTTAAGCCTCTCTACTTTGAGGATGCCCGGCACCGCCGGGGCGGCTGATGGCTTTTCGGCTACTGGCGGCCGTTCAAAGACAGCTTCCCGATTATTCACGATTTGCCGGTTACCGCCGATAATATTGCCGATCGATTGGAAATCTTGATTATTGGTTTGGCCGTCCAAGATACGGTTGACCGCTGGCCAGATCAGGAGGCTGACTTCTTCGCGATCCAAGATACGGCCGTTCTTAGTGCAGTTGATCAGCTTGAAATCCGTAAAGCTGGCCGCGATTTCCAGATAAATCTGCTCCGCTTTCTGTAGATGGTCGAGGTTTTCTTCATGGATATCCGTAGTTTTGCCGTTCCAATCGGTGCGGCCGCGCTCTTGCGCCAGCCTCTGGGCGAGATCCGCCTCCACATGAAGGATGATCGACAGATCCGGACGGGGAATCTCGAAGATCTTATATTCTAAATCATAAAGCCAATTGAAAAATACTTTTCGTTCCAGCGGATTGGCGATCTTAGCGCCCTGGTGCCCCATATTGGCGCTGGTATAGCGGTTAGAGAGGACGATTTTGCCTTCGGCTAGCCAACGCCTAATCTGGAAGCTGGCGTCATAACGGTCGACAGCGTAGAAGATCGACGCCTTATAAGCGTCAATTTCTTCCGCTTTGCCGTATTTGCCGGATAAATACTCTTCCACCAGGCCGGCCGATTTCGTATTATATTGTGGGAAATCAGCCATAGCCACGACTAAACCAGCCTCTTCCAGGCGGCTTTTCAGAAGTTTCAGCTGAGTGGTCTTGCCGCTCCCATCTGTGCCGTCGATGACGATGAATTTTCCCGGCGTCAAGTTCATATTTTCGTCTTTATTTTTTGATGGCCGTAATGATCTGGTCTAATTGTCGATATAATTCTTCTAATGTCCCATTATTATCCAGTCGGTATTGGGCGGCAGCCATGACCGTCGTTATCTCTCTTTCCGCTTCGGCCTGGCCGTCTTGGATAAATTGCTCAAAAGTCTTGTCTCGGTCCCCGATATTTTCGTTGCGTTTAATCACTCTGTTATAGCGGATTTCCGGGCTCGCGTCAATACTGATAATATAGAGATCAGGAAATTTTTTTGTCAGACTAGTGACATCCTCCAGGCGCCTAACGCCGTCGACGATGACTATTTCGTTCTGGTCTCCCGCTACGTCTTCAATAATGACCCGGGCTAAGAGGTCTCCGCCGAAGCGCGTCCGCAGATCCAGAGACAGATTTTGCATATTATTGCGGTCTACCGGCAGGTAGAGGCGCTTGAGGATATCGCGCAAGACAGTAGAGTAACGATAGCTGGAAGCGCTATATTTCTCTTCCAGATATTTTTTACTGACGTCTTTGCCGCTGGCGATCTGACCGACAAAACCGAGGATGATTTTAGGCATAATTATTTTTTAATGATATCCGCTAATCCGCGCCTGACGTCCCAGTCGTCGAGGTCGAGATCGGTATATAATTTTAAATTAGGGAAGTTCATTTGCAAAGCGCCGTGCATCCTATGGGCGATAGAGCGCAACGAGGGATGGACAGTCCGGTTAGAGCGTAGTTCGGTCACGTAGACGGCGGCAGGCAAAGCGAAAGTAAATTGGCAGGCGACATCGAATCCGATCGCAATGTAATACTGTTTGATTTCCGGCGTCGCGGAGAGGCGATCAATCGCTTGTTTTTGAGCGGCGATCAGTTCCAAGGCTTCGGCGCGCATCTCTTCCGGCAATTGCTCAAGATACCAAGCGTTGAACCCTAAGCCGGTCGTTAGGAGGGGCATGCGGCAGATTCCGTTCCGATGGCGCTGAATGTCGCGGAAAGATCCAAAATCTAGTCGGAAATTAAAAGTAATGGTGCCTAAATCGCCTAAGAAGATCGGCAGCCCGGTTTTGAGCGGCCGCTCATCGATGATTTTTTGATATTTTTTTAATTCTTCGTTTTTGATGGTCGTGGCCATAGAGAAATTTTCCGATTTATTCGTGGTAAAATAGCTATATTCATTGACGATTCGTTCGCGATATTCCTCTTGGGCGGCGTTAGGGACAAAGGTGAAGCTGTGCGGATATTTTTCTTTCAATTTTTCCAAGATCAGCTCCGCTGCCTGGCGGACCTCCGCGAGCGGGTGGTGGCGCAATAGGGCGACATGATCCCAAGCTTGGCGCAGATTAGTATGCCAGCTTAATTGGGTCGTTATCCCCGCCGGCAAAAAACCGCGCAGCGTATCAAAGCCGCGCGCCTTGATCGCCTTATTATAGACATTTTCGTCTTCATCGGCTTGCCGGGGGTATTTGGTCTTAAGATAAGCCTGGATCTTTTCCTGGTTAGCGATATAGAACTTCATCCAGCTATCCAGGATATTTTTAGATTCCGGCGTCCTGAGCGGATCGATGATGGCTCGTTGGCCCATATCGATATAGCGCGTGCTAGTTTCTTGTCCGCTATAAAGCGGCCAGTCTTGGATCGCCTTGTCGCCTAGAATGCTGATATCTTCTATGAATATCGTCGTGCTGCCGCAGTCGGCGATGCTTGCATGTCCGTAGCCGACATAAAAAGTCTCCATGAATTTACCGGAGCCGCTTTTTTTCACCTTTTCGACGTGTTCTGTCACGCTTTTGGGGCTACGGGAATATAAGGCCTGCATCATCGCGGTATCTTCCGGATTGAATTCGTCGTAGATGAATATGTTAGACATAAATTTATAGTTATTTCATATCCGCGTAAGTCGTCATTGTTTCCGAGAGCTGGATGAATTCTACGCCGGCTTCCTTGAATATCTCTTTGCTCCGGTTGCCGGCGTGGTAATCCTGGGAAACGACGACGCGTTTGATGCCGGCATTGATGATCATCTTGGCGCAGACGTAGCAAGGCGTCATCTGGCAGTAGAGTGTGCCGCCGTCGAGAGCTATCCCCATGCGCGCCGCTTCGCAGATAGCGTTCTGTTCAGCGTGCGTCGTCCGGATGCAGTGGCGGCTGGTTGTGCCATCTTCGTTCGTGACCGTATGCATTTCATGCCCGACTTCATCGCAGTGCGGCAGGCCGACCGGCGAGCCGTTATAGCCGGTGGCGATGATCCGCCGGTCGCGAGTGATGACGCAACCGCCGCGGAAACGGTCGCAAGTGCCGCGGCTGCCCACCATTTCTACTATTTTCAAAAAATATTCATCCCAAGACGGCCGCTGATAAGGCTCTTTCTTGCCCTCGTCTTTGACTGCATTTTCGGCGTTCATATAGTTTGTATAAAAAGGTTTTTTAAAGCTTTAAAGTAAATATATTTTAACCTATTATTTAAATAAAATAAATCTTGACAGATAATGTTTTATGTTCCAACCGGCCTTTTAAAAAGCAGGGAAAGGGGTTAGAATAAAGGTAGGATTTAGCTCGATTAACCGCTGGCCAAACATCTCTTGTTATGTTAGAAGAATATATTGATAATTTAGCTAATAATAAAGAAATTTACTTTAGAATTAAGGTTGTCCCCGGGGCCGGCGCGACCGGTTTTTTAGATAAGATGGCGGACGGGACGATCAAGATAGCCGTCGCTGCCGCGCCGGAGAAAGGCCGCGCCAATCAGGAGCTGATCAAATTTTTAGCCGCCCAGCTCGGCGTGCGTAAATATCAGGTTAAAATTATCAGCGGCATCGGCGAAAGGTTAAAATTAATCAAGGTCAGCCGCTAAGGTCAGCCGCTAATATTTTATGGATTTATCGGTGATCATCGTTTCCTGGCAGGTCCGGGAAAAATTAAGAGCTAATCTGTCAGCTTTGCTAGCCTCGGCGGGCAGCCTTCGATTAGAAATCTACGTGGTCGACAATGGTTCGGCTGACGGCAGCGCTGAAATGGTCCGGACAGAATTTCCTGGCGTCAAATTGATTGCGAATCAGGAAAACCGCGGTTTCGCGGCGGCGAATAATCAAGCTCTGCGTTCAGCGTCCGGGCGGTTCACCTTATTGCTCAATCCGGATATGCGAGTGGAGGCAGATACCCTGGAAAAAATTTTAGCTTGGGCTAGGAATAATCCGCAAGCGACTGTCATCGGTTGTAAATTGATCGATAGTGAAGGAAAAATAATTCGTCAGGTTCGCCGTTTCCCGCGCTTTTTCGACCAACTGATGGTTACTTTAAAGATTCCGCATTTGTTTCCAGCGGTAGTTAATGGCTATTTATGTTCTGGTTTTGATTATGAGACGGCCGCCGCAGTCGATTCTATCCGTGGCGCACTTTTTCTCATTAATCGTGAAGCTTACCAGCGGATCAGCGGCGGGCAGCCGCCGCTCTTGGATGAACGCTATTTTATTTGGTTTGAAGAAGTTGATTTTTGTCGTCAGGTCAAGGCAGCGGGCGGCGAGATCTGGTATACGCCGGCAGCGGCCTGTCTAGATTATGTCGGCCAAAGTTTTAAACAGATTAAGAGAGCGCAGGGCCAGCAGTATTTCCGCGATTCGATGTTGAAGTATTTCGAAAAATGGGAGCCGCGCTGGCAATATCGGGCTCTTCGGATCGCTTGGAGCCTTATCGGGCTATTTATAAAATGATTACATGCCAAAGAAAGTCGGGATAATTTTAGTAAATTATAAAGATTACGCGGCGAGATTCTTAGCGGCCTGCCGTGATTCTTTGCGCGCGCAAGATTACCCGGCTGATCTTATCCACATCTATCTAGTCGATAATGCGGCTACGCCTGAGTCCGGCGCTTATTTGAAAAATAATTATCCGGAAGCGTTGATTCTGCCGCGATCAGACGGCAATTATGCCGCGGCCAATAATCTCGGTTTTCATCAGGCTATTTTAGACGGCTGCGAATATCTGGTAACGGTCAATATGGATACGGAAATGTGTCCTGATTGGCTGAGTGGATTAGCCCGGGCTCTGGAGGAGAACCCGACGGCGGCGATCGCTCAATCTAAGATATTGCTTTATCCAAAAGATCCCGCAGGTAACGAGCCCCTGCGGATCAATAGCTTGGGCAATATCATCCATTTTTTAGGTTTCGGCTTTACGGACGGCTACGGCGAGCTAGACCGAGAAATCTCCGGTTATCCGGAGATTAAGGGCTATGCCAGCGGCTGCTCATTCATTATCCGCGCCGCCGCCTTCCAGAAAGTCGGCGCTTATGACGAAGAATATTACATGTATCATGATGACTTGGAGCTGAGCTTGAAAGTGAAGCTGGCCGGCTATAAGATCATTTTGGCGCCGCAGTCCGTAGTTTTCCATAAATATGAATTTTCCCGGAGCGTCGGCATGGTATACTATATGGAGCGTAACCGTTATCTGGCCATCCTGTCTTTTTATCCGCCCTATCTGTTATTTTTCATTGGACTGCCGTGGCTGCTGATGGATTTGGGGATGGCGGCGTATTCGTTAGTGAACCATTGGTTCAAAGCGGAACTGAAGATTTATGGCTATTTTTTTCGCTTTTCAACTTATGCCCGGATTATTGCGGCGCGCCGGAAAATTAGAAATTTAAGCGTCATCCCATTTGCCACCCTAGCTAGAGATTTCGCCGGCCGGATCGAGTTCCAGGAAATCGCTAACCCGTTATTGAAATATTTAGTCAACCCGGCATTCAACCTATATTGGCAGATTATTAAAAAGATTATTTAATATGGATCTATCGGTCATCATCGTCAATTACAAGAGCAAAGATAAGCTGCTCAATTGCCTCGCCTCAATCCGGCGATCAGATTTAGGCGTTTTGACCTATGAACTCATCATCGTCGATAATCATTCCGGGGACGATCTGGCCGACCTTAGCCGGGATTATCCGGCCGCCAAGATAATCATCAGCCCGAAAAATTTAGGCATGGGCGCTGGCAATAATTTGGGGCTGCGCTATGCGACCGGGGAATTAATCTTGATCCTTAATCCGGATACGGTGGTCCAGGAACGGACGATCGCGACTATGGCCGCATACTTGAGAGCTAATCCGGGCGTCGGCCTGGTCGGTCCGAAGATTTTCTATCCGGACGGCGCGCTACAGGCTTCTTGCGCCCGCTTCCCGAGTTTTTTTATCCCGATCTTGCGCCGGACTTTCCTGGGCGATTATTTCAAGAGTATCCGCGATAAGTTTACGATGGACGATTATGATCATCTTTCTATCCGGCCTGTTGATTGGCTGATGGGCTCTTGCCTAATGTTTAAGAGGGAAATCGCGCTATCGGGCGGCCGTATTTTCGCGCCGCGTTTTGACGAGCGTTATTTCATGTATTTTGAAGATACGGATCTGGCCCGGCAAATCTGGACAAACGGTCGGCAAGTGGTTTATAATCCCGAAGCCGTCGTCGTCCATGACCACGGGCGCCTGAGCGCCAAGCATCCCTGGTATATCGCCTTATTCGTCGATCGCCTGACCTGGGTGCACATCGGCTCCTGGCTGAAGTATTTTATTAAATGGGGTTTTAAGAATAAACAAAAATATGCAGCAGATTAAAAAAGCGATTTTTCCGGTAGCCGGTTTCGGGACGCGTTTCTTGCCCGCGACTAAGGCGCAGCCCAAGGAGATGCTGATGATCGTCGATAAGCCGGTCATCCAGTATCTGGTCGAAGAAGTGGCCAGGGCCGGAATCAGGGAAGTAATCTTCGTGACGGGCCGCGGCAAACGCGCGATCGAAGACCATTTCGACTATTCTTTTGAATTGGAAAAGACGCTGGTCGAGAAGAACAAGCTCGATTTAGTCAAGAAAGTCAAAGAAGTCGAAGAATTAGCCAGCTTTTCTTATGTCCGGCAGCCGATTCCTCTGGGCGACGGCCATGCGGTCAATTGCGCCAGCCACCTCGTCGATGACGACGAACCGGTCTTAGTAGTTTTCGGCGACACCCTGTATGATTCTGACATCTCCCGGCAAGTCATTGCCACCTTTGAGCAGTATGGGCGCCCGATTATCGGCTTAGCCGAAGTCGATCCCGCGGAAGTCAGCAAATTCGGAGTCATTGACGGCGTTGATTTAGGCGATGGCGTCTATGAAATCAAACGGATCATTGAAAAGCCGCCTGTCGATCAGGCACCCTCTAATCTGGTGGCGGTCGGGATCTATGTGATCACTCCCGACGTCTTTGCCGCTTTAGGACAGATGGATTCTGGAAAATCCGGTGAAATCAGATTGGCCGATGCCTTTGAAAAGGTCCTAGATAGCGGCCAGCCTATCTATGGACGGAAGCTGAGCGGCGAGTGGCTCGACACCGGGAATAAATTGAATTTTATCAAGGCGACCTTGAAGGTCGGCTTAAAAGACGAGGAGATCGGCCGGGATCTGCAGGTGCTGATTGATAGCTTGAGCCGGAAGAAATAATTGAGATTAAAAAAAACCGCGATCATTAAGGCGCGGTTTTTTAATGTCGGCGAATCTATTGTAGCCGCAAACTATAAATCCCAGCCTGCTGCCCGACTTGGGCCCAGAAGTATAAGGTATCGTTTTTTTCGTCTAAGATTGGTGCGGCGATCTTTTCTCCCTGGAAGATCCGGCTAGCCAAGCCGATGCCTAAGTCGTAGGCGTTCAGGCTGTCGGCCGTTGAGAAGATCAAATAATTATTCCGTCCGTTCCAGATGATTTCTCGGATCTCTTCGCCGACCCGGGTCAGGAGAGAAGAGCTGTTCCGCGGTAAGTCAAATCGGTATATTTCCCAGTTATTATTATAGATTAGAGTATCATCATTAAGCCATTGCCAGCTGACGATATTATCAATAGTGCGTCCGGCGCTAGCGAGGTTATCTGGATCGATCAAGTATAAGGTCTTATTCCGGTCGTCATAGAGGCTGACAGTCGGGCGGTCATTGGCCATAAAGCGGTAATGGCCGACATTAGGCAGAGCGATCTGCTCCATAATTTTTTGATTTTTCAAAGAGTATTTCTGTAAAAGCGTCTGGCCGCCAGCGGCTGTCACCAAGAATAAGCTTTCGCCGCGCGGCTCATAAGTTAATAATTCTATATCGCTTAGGACTAGGCGGCTGGTTTTATCGTTGATGTCCAAGTAAGCGAGAGAGCTGGCGTTACGGTAGTAGATGCGATTTTGGTTTTCGTCATAATGCCAGTCGGACGCTCCTGGGCCGATCAATTGGCCGTAATCCCGGTCATCCGCGGCTTTCGGCCCGAATAGCCGCCCGGCGAGGAAAATCCGATCCTGGTCTTTCAGCCAGAGACCGTCCGTTGCCGCTAGCGGCAAGATTCTGGCTTCCTCGTTTTTAAGGGAGATGATTTGATTATCCGTATCCGCGTAAAGGTATTTGCGATCCGGGCTTAAGCTTAATTCGCCCGCGGCCGTGCTGGCGATGAAATATGGCAGATCTTGTCGGAAAAGATTGATTTCTTCGGCGAAAGTCGTTTGCCCGGAATAGACGCTGATCTTTTTGCTGAGCGGCAGATAACCCTCTCTTTCCAGGCGCAGCTCATATTCGCCCGGCAGGACATTCTTGATTTTAGCCGCGGTCGTTATGTATTCCTTGCTCCATGGATTAAGTGAAAAATTTTTCACTACCTGGCCGTTTAGATAGATCGTCGCGCCGCGCGGCGCGCTGTCGACAGCGATCATACCGGTTTTAATCAGTATCCGATTGAAGCGCGCCGGCCAAGATAGGTTGAATTTATAGCCGGAAGCGTAAAGAGAAATCAGCGCCGTCCCGACGATGAAGAGGATGATAAAAATTCCAAATAGGTAGTCCCGGATCTTTTTAGGCATATTTATTCGGATCGTTCGATGATGGCGCCGAGAGCTCTTAGGCGGGCGTCTAATTTTTCATAGCCGCGGTCGATCTGGTAGATATTATCTATTTCTGTGCGCCCTTCGGCAATGAGCGCCGCGATGACGAGAGCGATGCCAGCGCGGATATCCGGGCTGATCAATTTTTTGCCGTAAAGCTTGGTCGGACCGCTGACCGCGACCCGGTGCGGATCGCACATGATGATGTTCGCGCCCATCTGGGAGAGCATATCGGCCCAGATCAAGCGGCGGTCATAAATCGTCTCCTGGATTAGGGCTGTCCCTTGCGCCTGCGTCATCAGGACGACATAGGGCGACTGCAGGTCAGTAGAGAAGCCGGGATATTCATGCGTTTTCAAATCATAAGCTTTGAGCGGGCGGGATTTCTTTATGCTTATCCAATCAGCGCCGCGGTCGTATTTGACGCCGATCTTGTCGAAGATCGCGAGCAGATTTAGCAGATGTTCGGGATTGCAATGGCTGATCTTGATCGCGGAATCGGTGGCGGCGGCCATGATGGCGAATGATCCGGCCTCGATCCGGTCGGGGATTATTTCGCAGTCGCCGGCTCCTAGTTCTTTGACGCCGTCGATCGTGATCGTCGGCGTGCCAGCGCCGGTGATTTTCGCGCCTTGTCTATTTAGGTAATCGGCCAGAGCTTCGACTTCTGGCTCCATGGCGCAATTTTTTAAAATCGTCCGTCCGCTCGCGAGACAAGCGGTCATAATCAGGCTCTGCGTGCCGGTGACGGTCGCGGTCGTAAAGAAGAAATTAGTGCCTGTTAATTTTTTGGCGCTGATCTCGTAATAGTTATCTTTGATTTCGATCGTCGCCCCTAAAGCCGTGAAGCCCTCTAAGAAGAGGTCGATCGGCCGCCCGGCCGCGCCGATGACGCAGCCGCCCGGATGCGGGAAGCGGACGCGCCCGAAACGCGCTAAAAGTGGCCCGACGAACATTATGGAGGTCCGGAATTTATCAGCGATTTTTTTATCTAGTTCCGCCTTGGTGACCTTAGCGGTATTGATCTGTATTTTATCGCCGCGGTCTTGGATTTCCGCCCCTAAGTCGCTGAGCAATTCCAGTGATTTTTCTACCCCATCTATCCGGGGGACATTGCTTAAAGTGATGGTCGCCGCGGATAATAGAGATACCGGAATCATGATCTGGGCGTTATTTTTAGCGCCGCCGGTGATTATTTCTCCTTTTAATTCTTGGCCGCCAGTAATGATGAATTTTGTCATATTAGTAAATAGTAGATAATGTCGTTAACTGACATCACTATAACTTATTTATTGACATTTTTCAAATATTTGCTATTATTAATCCCGTTCAGACTTAGCTCTGATTTTTTATATAAGAATTACTCAATATGTCAAAAATCGCTGTTGTTAAAACCGGTGGGAAACAATATAAGGTCAAGGAAGGTGATACGGTAAAAGTGGAGAAGCTGGCCGTGGAAAATGGCCAAAAAGTTAAATTAGAAACACTCTTGGTGGCGGATGGCGCGAAATTAGAATTAGGCCGGCCGTCTTTGGGAGAGAAGGTTGAGGCGGAAGTCATAACGACGGCCAAGGGCCCGAAAGTGACAGTTGTCAAATATAAGAATAAGACCCGTTATAAGAAAACCGTTGGTCATCGCCAACAGTTTACGGCTTTGAAGGTGACCAAGATTGCTTAAAACTGCTAAATATTTAAAAAATCCTCTTCAAGTTCAAGTGAGGATTTTTTTAATTATAATTGTTGTTAGTTGACATAAAATATAATTTATGTTAATATAGCTTTATACAATTGCTCAGAATAAATTGAGCGTTTGCCCAAAATTCACCGGGTCAAAGTAATAATAGGTGAAAGTTCTATTAAATTTATCAATCCATAGGAGATTGTCATGGCCAAGCAAAAATTTGCTGTCACCGGCGATCAATACCGCACTATTCATCGTAAAGTGCGGGACATTTTTCGCCAATTGGACCAAAAGTACGGGAGTCCGCTTGATCCCGAGTCCGTAGCGGTCGCGCTACAGGACATCGTAAATAACAAGTTTAATAACCAGCGATGGGAAAGCGACAACAAGATCATCGTTGCCAAACCGCAATTAGTCCAAAACACCAGCTGCCTGCAGCTGATTCCGGGATTGTCTGCTATTTCCATACCAGCTGCGGATGGAAAGAGAATCATTTCCGAAGCCAGCGGGACCTTTCGCGGTTATATTGATACGAATTTCAAAAAATACGGTTTGGATCGACCGGGAACAGCGACCAAGCGGGCAAAGAGCTCGGCATATGAGCTAACTTCAGGCGCCACCTTCAAGCAGATGTTCACCTCGTTCGGCGTCGACCTCGAAAGATTATGGTTGACTCAGGATCAGATGATATCCATCTGCTCCAACCAGAAGAATCTCCGGTTGGAAGGTTACGCGAACTTTTTCCTGGTCAAAAAGGACGAAAATTTGCCGGCAACCGACGATAACCTGTTTGTGGCCCGCGTGTACGTGAATTCGGACGGCTTGGTGGCCTGCGTGCACGGCTTCCTGAACGACGGCGTCTGGTATGGCGAGCATCGTCATCGCTTGTTCGTTCCGCAACTGTTTTTGGCAGCTTAGTAATTTTGGGTTTGCCCTTTGTATCCCTCGGATCATTTGCACTTTGTTTTCAGCAAAAGTGCTCTTGGATTCCGAGGGATTTTTCTATATAATTAAAATATGGTTTTGTATTGTCCGTCGGTTACGGCTGGCGGGCCAAGGCCGTTTGAGAATGTCGTCCGGAGTCGCGCCGGTCAAGGTTGGCGCGAGGGCGGCGGCGTTAGCAATAAAAAAATAATCAAGTTGGTATAAGCTGCTGGTGAGCTTCTAGGCTCCGAGTAAGATTCAGCCGCGCCTTCTTTCAGGCCGGCGGTGTAAGGGAAGGAAGCTTATACATTTCGTGGCCAACGTGAACGTGAATTCGGACGGCTTGAAGGCCAACGTGAACGGCTTCCTGAACGACAACGTCTGGAATGGCGAGAATCGTCATCGCTTGTTCGTTCCGCTACTTCATTATTTCTCCTCCATTATTTGGGGGAGTTTTCATCTTTAGGCCCCGTATCCAGCCCCCGATCATCCGTCCTATTTCTTCCAGGTGAGCAGCCAGTTCCAGATATTTGTCATTGGAGAGACATTTGTTTTCCCAGGCGAGCTGCAGAAAGAATTTCAGGCTGTCCAGCCTGATTACGGCCAGTGATAGCTGCGCCGCCTTCTTTTCGCCCGCGGCGTAAATGGCGGCCACGGTATTTTCCAAAAATGACAGAAAGAGATTTTCGATTTTTCCGCCCAGGTTGTAGCGGTATACTTTGGGGAAATCCGAG
The DNA here is from genome assembly GCA_041651195.1 of Patescibacteria group bacterium. GTDB lineage: Bacteria > Patescibacteriota > Patescibacteriia > Patescibacteriales > UBA12465 > UBA12465. The sequence continues at coordinate 165,408 of JBAZJR010000002.1, read as the reverse complement.
AGGATTTTAAACCAGAGGGCGTAAGCTTCCTTGGCCTTGATGAGGACGACGGGCGGGCGGAGAGTGGCGCTCATAAGTTTACAATGAAAAAATTTAGTAAAAAATACGAGGAGATAATCACGTCCGGCAACCTGCTCTTGGCCTGGGAAGATTTTTTATCTGGAAAAAGACAGCGGACGGACGTAGCTGTCTTTCAAACCAAACTGTCGGATAATCTGTTCCGGCTCGACCGGGAGCTAAAGAGTAAAACCTATCAGCACGGCCCTTACCAGGCTTTCAACATTTCCGACCCCAAGCCGCGTAGCATCCATAAGGCCGCGGTCCGCGATCGCCTGCTCCATCATCTCTTGTATCAAGAAACCTATCGTTATTTCGACCGGCAATTCATCCACGACTCCTATTCCTGTCGTTTAGATAAGGGGGCGCACCGCGCCGTCCGTCGCTTCGCCGAGTTCGCCGATAAGGTTTCGCGGAACGGTCACCGCACTGTTTGGGTTTTAAATGGCGATATCCGCAAATTCTTCGCCAGCATAGACCATCAGATCCTAAAAGATATTTTGAACGAATATATCGCCGGCCCCGAACTCCTCTGGCTTTTCGGCCAGGTCATCGACAGCTTTGAAACTTTAGGCCGTCCTGGCATCGGTTTGCCCTTGGGTAACCTAACTTCGCAACTCTTGGTCAACGTCTATATGGACGAATTCGATCAGTTCGTGAAGTGCTCCCTGAAAGTGAAATATTATATCCGCTATGCCGATGATTTTGTGCTCCTGAGCCCCGACCGCAGCTATCTTCTGGATCTACAGTCTAAGCTGGAGGAATTTCTGGTGCGGCGCTTGAAGTTATCCCTTCATCCCAAGAAAGTATATCTAAAAACATTGGCGAGCGGCGTCGATTTCCTGGGCTGGGTGCAATTCGGCGATCACCGAGTCCTGCGGCCGACCACCAAGAGGCGGATGCTGAAGAGAATTGAAACTGATCCTCCTCTAGCCACTCGCGCCGCCTATTCCGCTTTGCTCGAGCACGGCAATGCCTATAAACTGCGCCAACGGGTCGGATTAAGGTAATGAGTTATTATAACATCTTTTGACATATTAAACAATATTTGCTAAATATATAAATCAAAAAACCACCGACCTATCTGTGGTGGTTTATATATAAACAGAGTGTTTTGATAAATTATTTAGCCTCCTGTCTATTTCTTAAAGCGCTCCCGAGCGTGAGCTCATCGGCGTATTCCAGATTAGAGCCGGCTGGCAGGCCTTTGGCCAAGCGGCTTATTTTTAGATGATCTTTCAACATCTTAGTCAGGTATAAAGCCGTGGTTTCTCCTTCTAAGGTAAAATTTAGAGCCAGGATCACTTCTTTGATGCCGCCTGTCTTGATCTGTCTGGCTAATTTTTGGATATTAAGGTCGCTTGGCTTGATTTCCGTGATCGTGTTGATCAGACCGCCGAGGACGAAGTATTTGCCGTTATATTGTTTTGTCGCTTCCAGGGCCGCTAGATCCTGGGTGTTTTCTACGATGCAGAGCGTCTCGTTCTGGCGGCTTGGATCGTTACAGATCGCGCAGGGGTCATTTTCGGCGATGGCACCGCAGATATGGCAGACGGTCGTCTTATCTTTTAATTCGCTGATGGCCGTTGCCAAGCTTTTTATTTTTTCTGCGCTTTGTTTGAGTAGATAAAAAACATAGCGTTCGGCCGTCTTGGGCCCGACGCTCGGTAAGGCGGATAATTTTTCAATCAGATTTTGGATGGCGGCCGGATATTTCATGGTTATTTCGATTAGCCTAGAGCTTAGTTCATACCCGGGATGCCGCCCATATCCTGCAGTTTTTTGGCCATGATCCGCTGGGCGCGCTTCAAAGCGTCGTTGAAGCAATTCTTTAAGTTTTTCTCTTGTTCTTCCTTTGTTAAGCCATCGCCCAATTTCAGTTCCAGCACTTCCATATTGCCGTTCAAAACGACTTTCACGCCGTTTTTTTCTTCGGTGATCGTTTCTTGGGCTAAGACGTTTTGCATGGTCTTGGCCTGGCTGCGCAGATCCCGGATCTGTTTTAGTTTATTGAACATAATTTTTATATTTTAGATAGTTAAAATATTTAGAATTCTACCGGCTCCGGCTCGCTCAGTTTCTTGGCCATCGTCTTGAAGCTGACCGTGTTCTCGTCGAAGAAGAGATCTACCCGGCCGGTCGGGCCGTTGCGGTGCTTGGCGATATAGATTTCCGCCTTGTGGCGGTCTTCTAATGGCAGGTCGTTCGGATTATAGCCGCGGTCGGCGGCTTTACGGTAAATGAACATGACCACGTCGGCATCCTGCTCGATCGAACCGGAATCGCGCAGATGCGATAGTTTCGGAATAGCCGGATGAGTAAGTTCTACGGCGCGGGAAAGCTGGGCCAGGGCGAGGATCGGGATATTCAGTTCGCGGGCGATCGATTTCAAGCCGCGGCTGATCTCCGCGATTTCCTGGACGCGGTTGTCGCCGTATTTACCCCGGCCTTCCATCAGCTGCAAGTAGTCGATGACGATTAGTCCCAGGCCTTTTTCCATCTGCAGGCGCCGGGCTTTAGCGCGGATTTCCATGATCGAGAGGGTTCCCGAATCATCGATATAAATAGGCGCGTCGGCCAGTTTGCCCATTGCTTCGCCGATGCGCGCAAAATCATTATCTTCCTCTTTGTCCGAGAGGTTGCCGGTCCGCATTTTCCAGAGACTGACACCGGCCTGGGCACAGAGCATGCGGTCGACTAGCTGCTCTTTGCTCATTTCTAAAGAGAAGATGCCGACACCTTCTTTACTCTTGATCGAGGCTTGGCGAGCGATATCGAGAGCCAGGGAAGTCTTGCCGACGGATGGACGGGCGGCCAGGATCACGAGGTCGGATTTTTGCAGTCCGGCTAAGAGGTTGTCTAAGTCCGGGAAACCGGTGGAAAGGCCGCGCAGCTTGCCGCTGTGGCGATGCAGTTCGTCGATGCGTTCAAAGGCGGCCGTGAGCAGGTTGTCGATCGGCAAGAAAGCATTTTTTAAATATTTACGGGAGACGCCGAAGACTTTTTTTTCCGTCTGGTCAAGAATTTCGTCAATTTCCTGCTCTTCGTCAAAGCTGAGGCTGGAAATTTCCGCGGCCGCTTGCTGCAGGCGGCGGAGCGTGGCTTTGCGCTGGATAATATTGGCGTAGTTGGTGATATTGCCGGACGTCGCGACGGCATTAGAAAGCTGGGCGAGATATGAGCGCCCGCCGATAGCGGCGAGCTGTTTCTTGTCTTCCAGGCGGTTGGCTAAGGTAATGATATCGATCGGTTCCTGGTTGCCATAGAGCTCTTTCATCGTTTCATAGATCAGCTTATGGCTGTCCTTATAGAAATCTTGCGGCATGATCGTGTCCGCCACCCGGATGATCGCGTCTTTATCTATCAGAAGAGAGCCGAGGAGGGACTCTTCGGCTTCTAGGCTATGCGGCGGGACTTTGGCCATGATATTTTGGTCGTTCGTTGCCATATTTTATCGGATTTTTAAGAAGGTTTTATTGTTTTATTATCTTATCTTATGCCCGGTCTTTTTTCAAGGGCGTTTTTGGCGCATCTAGGCACAGGATTTGCGCAGTTTGTCCACCGGGTGTTATAGTAAAAAAAATCGCCATCAGGCGATTTTTAAGTATGTGCGGGAGCCGACTGTCGGGTTTGAACCGACGACCTGCTGTTTACAAGACAGCTGCTCTACCAGCTGAGCTAAGTCGGCGATATTTTGACCTTATTACTTTAATATACTTTTGCGGTTATGACAAATCGCTGCGTTTATCCGGAGGCGGTTAAATAAAAAAGGGCTTCACTGGCTGGTGAAGTCCTAATTATCCGAGGCTGGGCTATTGTTTCTGAAAAACGACCCAGAAGAGTTTTGGATCTTTTTCTCCCATCTTTATCGCCGTATAGGAGCGCCACTTGTCATTAGTGACAAATAGGCCTAAGTGGTTAGCGGTTGCTAAATGTTCGCTATAGCAGAAGAAATAATCTCCTTTGGGCCTGACAACCCACATGATCTTGCCTTCGCCCAAGTGAGCGGAGTCAGCGATCACGTCATTGACATTCGGACCGCTAAGCGAGTCATATTCCATTATGATGTAGGCTGGCCGTCCGGGCGGTTGGGTGGGCGCTGCGGGGCTTTCTATCTTTTCGCACCCCGCGAGTAAGATTACAGAGATGACTGTTAAGACTGGTATAACTTTCCTTACTTTCATGGGTTTCTCCCGATTATTTTATTTATTATCTATAGTCGATAATGTAAAGAACATAATTTGATTTTAGACTTTATCATATAATTATAAATAAGTCAAGGATTACAAAAAACCAAGGAAGTCTAAGAAACTGCTTCCTTGGCCAGATTCGTTCTATAAATCGATATATGACCTAGTAAATTTTATCGGTGCGCCCAGCTGGATTCGAACCAGCGACCATCAGCTTAAAAGGCTGTTGCTCTACCAACTGAGCTATAGGCGCAATTACAAAATTGATGATACCAAAAGATTTTGGGTTTGACAAGCCTAAAAATAGCAGGAAAAGCCAATTATTTTGTATATTGATAATTAGTCGTGAATTTGCTAATTTATAATCAATAGTCCTTTATGCTTATTTAATCAACTAGTTCTTTAAACAATAAGATCGGAGGTGTATCATGTTGGAAATCAAGGTTTTGGTCGCTCCAGTCGATCAAAAACATCCGCCGGAGATCCTAGAGAGCCTAGTGGATTGCGTCATTCCGGTGGCAGATAATGAAGTTGTCAAGAGATTTGGCCGATCAGATCTAATCGAAAATAACGATTTTGTCGTTACTCTCCCTGATCTCATCAGATCTTTGCAAAAAGCCGGCAAGAAATGTGCGGTTAAATATTGGAGGAAATATTTTTGTCGAAATACCGCTGATTTTGTCTGCTTCAAATTAACAGAAGTTAAACTAATCTATTGAGGTTGCAATGAAAATTAGTGCCTGAAACCCGCTTTGTCTAAGCAAGCGGGTTTTTGATTTTTAGAATTGGAAGAGTTCATCGACAGTCGTTTCCAGGGCGATGGCGATATCGTGCGCCAGCTTCAAAGAAGGATTATATTTCCCGGCTTCTAAGAATAAGATGGTTTCCCGCCGCACCCCGACTTTTTTGGCCAATTCTTCTTGGGTAAAGCCGTAGCGGGCGCGCAGTTCTTTTATTTTATTGGTCATAGTTTTATTGGCAAGGGGCGCTCGGTTGCGGCGCACTTGGCTGGCCGTGCCTGACCCAGGCGCCGTCAGCGCAAATCCAGGCGTCTTCGCCGCTGAAAAATCTTAATCCGCCAATAATGATAATGGCGGACAAGATCAGGGCGATTAGAAAATAGGGCAGATAGGCTTTAATTTTTTCTTTAAGGCTGATTCGGCCGATCTTGGCGCGGAGGCTGAGGAAGCGGAAGATGAAAGAGTTTAATAGCATCAGGGCGCACACCAGATAGGCGAGCAGGTAAGCGATCGTTTCCGCGGTTTGGTTATCGCTTTGAGCCGAGAGTATCACGAACATGACCGCTACCGAGGCCAGGCTGAACACGGTAATCGTGTAGCGCGATGCTTGCCCGGCGATGGCGTAGTCGCGCTCATCAGCGATGACGTCGGTAACGCGCTGTCTGAGCAGATAGAGTGCGATCATCGCGACGGCCATAGCCACGAGAGCCAGCAGGTAGTTTTGCTGGACGATAGCGGCGGACACCGCGGCGCTCAAGAGGATGACCGCTAGCATCCGGTAAGAAGTGAATTTTTTTAGAGTCATAGAACAGTTAGTTGATTAAATGATTTTTATATTAATTATATCTAACATAATGTTATATTATTCTAATATTTATGTCAAGACCGGCGCCCCCCTGAAGCATATTTGGGCTTAATATCGGGAATTAGGGAAGGCGCAGATTTCGGAAAAATTAAGAGAGGATTTCAGAAAAATTAAGATTGGTCGAGAAATCCGTTTGACCCCTTTTTAAAAAGAGGTAAAAAGGGCTATAATTTCAATATAGGAAATATTAATTATTTCAAGTTATAAATATGATTAATGATTTCATAGCCAGCCTTAATCAAACAACTAAGCGCTTCTTAATAGAGGGAATAAATTGGTATTCTCTCTTTTTTAACATCAAAAAGACGCAATGCCGGGCCTTTTTTATTTGTAGTCCCTAGGGGAATTTCGCCTCACTCGCTGACCAGTCCGCTCGTTCGTTGTTGCGGTCAGCGCCCGAAGCTCCCCCGGAGCTTCGTCTGACGCTCACTACGCCTCGGCCTGCTGGCCTTCGGCTAAGCTCGTTTCTGACCTGTTCGATTCCCCTAGTTGCGAATATAAATCAAAAAGGACTCTGCATTCGCAGAATCCTTTTTGCTTCGTAGTCCCTAGGGGAATCGAACCCCTCTTACCAGGATGAGAACCTGGCGTCCTAACCGATAGACGAAGGGACCTCAATAATTTAGTACTTCAGTTATTTTAATATCTGTCCGGCCAGATCCTTATGGCCGCGTAGGAAATCGGCCGCGGTCAACGGCCGGCCGCCGGACAGCTGTAATCTTAATATACTTAAAGCATCCTGTCCACACTGGATGATTAATTTTTGGTCTGAGATAGATATTTCTCCGGTTTTCAGGCTATGGCTCGGGATGGTTTCGTGCTCGACAGCCAGTATCTTGATGGTTTTAGCGTCTGCTGCGATCTGGGTGTAAGCTCCGGGCCAGGGATTATAGGCGCGGACGATCCGCTCGATCTCTTTAGCCGTTTTTGTCCAATCGATCTTACCATCTTCTTTGTTCAAAGTTTTCACATAGCTAGCAGCGCTTTCGGCCTGGATCTGCGGTTCAATCCGGCCTTGGATAAAATCTCTTATGGTCGGGACAAGATTTTCTGCGCCTAAGGCGGCTAAAGCATCGTGGACATCAGCCAGATTTTCTCGGCCATTTAATTTTATTTTAGCTTGCCGTAAAATTGGCCCGGTGTCAAGACCGGCGTCCATCTGCATGATCGTCACCCCGGTTTCGCTATCGCCATTAAGGATCGGCGCGTTGAGGCAAGCGGCGCCGCGGTATTTCGGCAAGAGGGAAGCATGGACATTGAGGCAGCCGTAGGTCGGGATGTCTAATATTTCCGCGGGGATGATCTTGCCGTAAGCGATGACGACGATTAGATCCGGATTTAAGCCCCTGATAGTCGTCGCTTCAGTCTTGATCTTAGCGGGCTGGAAGACCGGTTTTTTATTTTGCGCGGCTAATTCTTTTACCGGCGGCGGCGTCAATATCTGTCGGCGGCCGACCGGCTTGTCCGGCTGGGTGAAGACGCCGACAATCTCGATGTCCGGCGCGGCGAGAAGGGATTTGAGTCCCGGCAGGGAAAATTCCGGCGTGCCCATGAAGATCGTGCGGATTTTTTTATTCGGTTGATCGGTTTGAGTCATATTTTTGGTAGACAGGGGAAAGGGAGGGATGCTATGATAATAAGGATAATGCTTGGTTTATTTGGTTTAACTATTTCTTATGTGGATAGAGTTGCTTAATTGGGCGCTAGGAGTGACGCAGAGCTTGGGCTATTCCGGGCTGATTATATTAATGGCGATCGAAAGCTCCTTTATCCCGCTTCCCTCAGAAATCGTGATCCCGCCGGCCGCTTATCTAGCGGCGCAGGGGAAGATGGATATTTTTTTGATCATCCTAGCCGGAATCCTGGGCAGCGTGATCGGCGCGATTTTTAATTATTTTTTATCTCTGTATCTGGGGCGACTGGTAGTCTATAAATTAGCCGGCACCAGATTAGCGCGTTTATTATTTATCACGCCGGAGAAGATCGCGCGGGCGGAAACATATTTTTTATCTAATGCCCGCTCAGCGACTTTTTTCGGCCGCCTGATTCCGGCTATCCGCCAATTGATTTCTATCCCTGCCGGATTTTCTCGCATGCCCTTCGGATCGTTCCTCCTCTATACCGTTTTGGGTTCGGCAATCTGGGTCAGCATCCTGGCCGCGCTCGGCTATTTTGTCGGCGGTAACCAGGAACTACTATCTAAGTATTATCGGGAGATATCTTGGAGCTTATTATTGCTTGGCGCTGCCTGGATCGGCTGGAAGATGATTAAGAGCTTCGGCAACGGGAAAGGAGAAAAAAGGGAAGAATAAATGCCTTCGTATCGCCTGTCATTTCGTATAGAAAAAATGAGCTTTAGCTAATTTTTTCCACAGAAACGACCGAAACGGAGAAGATATTTATTCTGTCTTTTCTGGCTTTGCTCGCTTTTTTATCTTCGCTATCTTATCAATAAACAATATCCCGTCCAGATGGTCGATTTCGTGCTGGATGATTCGCGCCAGCATCTTAGCCGCGCTGATTTTTTGTTTCCGCCCCTTTTCATCAAGGTAGATGCAGCTGATTTTCTTATGGCGTTCCACCGGCGCGTAGATTATTTCGCCTTGGTCGTTCAGAACGGACAGGCAGCCCTCCTCTTCTATCTCTCGCGCCCAGGAGCGCTTGGTGATCTGCGGGTTGATCAAGAACATGGTCTGGTCTTCATCATGGACAACGATTATTCGGAGCCGCTGATCGACTTGCGGCGCGGCTAAGCCGGCGCCGTCTTTTTTTATCATGGTTTCTTTCAGATTAGCTAGGAAGTTTTGGATTTCCCGGCTTTGGATCTCGGCCGGCGCCAGTTCTCGCGACTTTAGCCGGAGAGCGGGATCCGGATGGATCAATATCTTTAATTCTTTGGGCATATTTTTATTTTTGGTCGATAATCTTGAAGAAATATTTCCATTTTGCGCCGTCGCGGCAAAGCTCCTTGGTGTCATTCAGGGCGATGGCGATGCTTGACGCTGGTTTTTCTTTGCAGATCTTGAAGATTGCCGACCGTTTAAAGTTAGGTATGTTTAGCTCTTTGATGATGCGCAGAGCCAGGTCCTGCCAAGGATAGCTCGGCGCTTTGACGGTTTTTTTATTCTTGATGATCTCCGAGAAAGAGACGAAGTTATCGGACATATTTAAAGTTGAAAATCGAGGCTCAAGTAGCCGACGCCGAAATCGGTCTGATAGGCTAATATTTCCGGCTGCCACGCGCTTTTATCAAGGATGCCTAGTAATACCAGGATCGGCTTGAGGCCGCATTCGACCGCTTCTTTGATCAGCCGTCGATCCATCTTTAAGATATTTTCTCGCGCCGTTTGCGGTTCGCTCAGGTATTCGATCAATTTATTGTCAAATTTAGCGCCTTTGGGCGAATAGCCGCCGGGCGATTTCTTCTTGAGGCGGTGCGATAAGTCGCCTGAAGCGATGACCGCGATATTCTTAGGGCTGGCCGCGATGATCGTCTGTAATTTTTGTCCGAAATCGGCTTGGCGGGATAAGTCTAGGCCTTCCGCCGGCGAGATGACGACGATCTTCAGGTTGGACAAGCCGCTTTGCAACAAGTATAAGGGGACAGCGCTGCCGGTGTCTAAAGTTGTTTCCGAAATCAGCTGCAAAGGAAAATCTGGCCGCAGCGCCGAAGCGATTTGATCGGCTAATAGGGCATCGCCAGCTAAGGCAGTCTTAGTCGGGATAAAGCCATAGTCTTTCAAATCAATCAACATTTCCGGAGCGACATTCAAGACGAAAGAATCCGCTTGGGCGGATCCGTGCGGGCTGATCAAGATGATCGTGGAAACCTTTTTTGCCTTCAGATCAGCCTTGATCCGTTCGTAGGCAGCCGTGGTCTTGGTTAAAAATTCATAATTAGCCCGGCCGATTTCCGGTATCAGGAGGGGCGAATGAGGCAATAGGGCGGCAGAAATCAAAGGCATATTATTTTATTGGATGGTCGCCCCCATTTCGTAGTTATATAGGAATTGCGAGGAGACCGTGAAGACGTTCGCCGGATTATAGTTGAGCTTAGCGAAGACCGTTTCATCAGCGAAGGGGCGTTTCAGGCCGCCGGAGATCAGATAGACAGTCGGGTAATTAGCGGTCCTGACCAGGGTCCCTTCGTTTAAGAGCAACGGCGTGGTCGTAGCGTAAGTTTTTAGATCCTTGGTAGTTTTTTTAATGGTTTTTTGTCCAGGGAACCGGATATCCAAAAGAGCTTTGTCGACCGGAGCTTTCAAGCCGTTTTCTACATAGTATATTTCGCCAGTCTTACTATCTTGGAGCAAGGCGCCAGTGACATAGGTAGAGGTAGCCGTAATGGTCTGGCCGGTCTGATAGCCCGCTAGATCGGCCGCAGCCACCTGGTCAAGTTCTTCCGGATTGAATCCGATTTTCTTGAAGACGGTGGCGCTGGCAAACGGACGCTTTTCCTTATCGACCAGCAGGTAGATCTCCTTATCCGGGGTCTGGACCAGAGAGTAGTTGGCAAATTTAATCTCTTCGCCGAGAGGATAATTAGCTAGGTCGCTGGATGTGACCGTGACGATCTGTTCCGGCCGGAAGCGGGAAATAAAGGACGACCAGTTCGCGAAAGGCCGTTTTTTGCCGCCCTCGATCAGCCAGACCTTCGGATCGCCCTCAGCCTTGATGATGGAGCTGTCAGGGTAAAGGCGGGAAACCTTGGGGAAATAGCGGTCCCAGAGCTTATGGACGTTATAATTACCATTAAAAACATGCGGCGTGTAGTTGTATAGGGCGGCCGTCGCTTGATTTTGCGGCGTGACGATCGATATCTTATCCGCCTCGGTGACGTAGGCGCCGACAGTATTGGTGATCTCATAAGTCTGTCCGACCTTATATCGATAGTTCTGCGGTTCCAGCATATAAGCGCGGAATTGCAGAGCGGCGCTATTCACTTGTTTGCCGAAGCCTTTATAGTAAGGATTGCAGACCCAGCCGTCCGGGCAGCCATATCCGGTCGCCCAGTCTAGGCGGGAAGTAGCCGGGCTGCTATCTTCTACTAAGCTTGCCTCTTTTTGCAGGAGGACGAGCAGGAATTTGGGGTTGACCGTCGTGATCGATCGGCATTTCAGTTTTTTCTCCGCCTCCGTCGGTTTATCGCTCAGGGTCACGCCATCGCAGTCGTAATTATTATGGGTAGCGTCATAAATTATCTCGGCAGCTGATTTCAGGTCGCCGTGCGTATTGATCGCCGTGTAATTGCTTAAGAAGCTGCCCTTAGCCTGCAAGAAATTCTGGATATCGGCCAGATTCATCGCGTCATAAGCCATCAGTTCGCTGTCTTCGATTATCCGGTTGGGGTTAAAGTTCGGGTCGATGGTCAATTGCGCCCGGACAGCGGCCGGCGTGAACAAAAAGGGCATAATTAAGCCCATTGTCAAGATGATGATAGTTTTTTTAGTGATTTTCATTACTTCATTATAATATAATTTCGTGATCGCCGCAAATGAGCGCTAATAAAAAATAGCTGTCGTCTTTTGGGCAGCTATTTATCGCTTATTGGTCAATTTTGTAAAATTTTTACATCCGTCTGATCCAAGTAATTCTGATTTGTCTGGGGTAGCCTAGAAATAGATATCGTTCGATCTTATCTAAGTTATCCCCTATGCTTTCCTGGTTGTCAAGGAAATAATTTTTACTATATCTATCGCCGTTATAGACACTTATCTTATACCAAGACACGATCAGCCATCGTAATAGGGCGACAGCTGTTATGGAGATTAGGCAACAGACGAATATAACGCTGATTACGGCGAGACTGTTTAGCGCATATAATTTGGCGTAGCTTGGCGACCAGGTCAGGAGCTGACAGATCTTTTGGCCCTTGAATTGTCTTTCAGTCTCAAAATATAAAGTATAATTACTGATTTTTGCCGCCAATATAGTATTGGCTGGTATTGGATAATAAATCAACCAGTCAGGGTTATAGAGGATAGGGTTCGCATATTCAGATGTCTGTATCTGCAGGAACCATTGATCGGAATCTTGACTTTTAGCTAAGATTTTTAACTCAAAGGCGTCGCTGCCCTTTTTCCAATCTTTGTCGATTTTAATCTCTCGATAAGAAGAAAAATCGATGGCAGATTTACTCTCTTGAGCGGTTTTTAAGAGATTCGCCATTATTGGCAGCACTGGTAACTCGACTGGGTGCTTTACGTAATCGGCATAATTTTTTTTCATTTGCTGATATTCGTCGGCTTGAGTAAAAATGTAGTGAGCGGAAAAATAGCCGCCGGTGATACAGCTTAGTATGCCCCAGATCCAGAACAGGTTGATATAAATAATCTTATGACCTTGGGCGCGGTAGGATTTGATAACGCGGTAGATTGGGAATATTTTCATTTTAGCCTCCTGGGCGAAAGTGATTGATTTATTAACGTTCAATTTTTATAGGTTGAACCTATCATATAAGTTATAAAATGTCAATGGTAAACGGAGCAGGTTTAGTAAGTATTATGGCAGACTCTAAAAAAACTTAAGCTCTCAGAGCCTAGGCTTTTTTATTCGCTTGCTTAGCTATCAACCATTCACTTTTAAAGTCACAGCCTCTTTCTCGCTGAGGTCTATCCGGACTTTATCACCTTCTTTGATCTTGCCCGTGATGATTTCAAGAGCCAGCTCGTCTAGGATCATGGTTTGGATGATCCGCTTCAAGGGGCGGGCGCCGTAGGTGATGTCATAGCCTTTTTCCGCCAGCATCTTCTTGATCTTCGGGCTCACCTTGATCAGGATATTCTTATTGCCCAATCTCTTTTCCACCTTAATCAGTTCCAGATCGACGATCTTTTCTAAGGCGGCTGGCGTCAGGCTCTGGAAGAGCACGGTTTCGTCGATGCGATTCAGGAATTCCAGTTTGAAATGGCTCTTTAAGATCTTATCGATCTTCTCCTTCATTTCGGCGGTCCGGAATCTGATCTCTTGCGCCTGGTCGCTCGCGTCGTTGAAGCCGATGGAATATTGCTTGATGATCTCATTGCCCAGGTTGGAAGTCATGATGACGATAGTATTCTTGAAATTGACGACTCGGCCCTTGGAGTCGGTGAGGCGGCCGTCATCTAAGATCTGGAGCAGCATATTGAACATATCAGGATGGGCTTTCTCGATCTCGTCGAATAAGACGACGCTATAGGGGCGGCGGCGGACCTTGTCGGTCAGTTGGCCGCCTTCATCGTGCCCGATATAGCCGGGCGGCGAGCCGATGAGCTTCGCTACGCTATGCTTTTCCATATATTCGCTCATATCCAGGCGGACCAGTGCTTTTTCGTCGTCAAAGATGAAATTAGCCAAAGCTTTGGCGAGCTCCGTCTTGCCCACGCCGGTCGGGCCGACGAATAGGAAGGAGCCGATCGGTTTTTTCTCCTCATTGATACCGGCGCGGCTGCGGCGCAGGGCATTAGCGACCGCCTTGATCGCTTCGTCTTGGCCGACAACCTCTTTATTTAATTTATTTTCCGCGTCGCTCAGTTTTTGGATCTCGTCCTGGAGCATCCGATTGACCGGGATGCCGGTCCAGCGCGCGACGACCTTGGCGATATCTTCTTCGTCGACCTCTTCTTTCAGGATCCGCTGCCCTTTCTTTTGGATCTTGATCAGCTCTTCCTGGAGGCGCTTGATCTTATTATCCAATTCGGGGATCAGTCCGTATTTGATTTTTGCTACTTCGGTCAGATCGGCGCCCTGGCGCTGGGCGATCTCCGCCTTGATCTTTAAATCCTCTGTTTCTTTCTTGGAGTCGCGGATCTGGGAGATGATATTCTTTTCATTATTCCAATGTAGTTCCAGCTGGTCAGCCTTTTCTTTCAATTTCGCCAGCTCGGCATTAACAGCGCGCAGTTTCGGAGATTTTTTGTCAGCAGTCATGAGCCCAGCCTTGTTTAGTTCTAATTGGTTGATCTGGCGTTTCAATTGGTCGAGTTCGTCGGGCATAGAATCGATTTCCATGCGGAGCGAAGAGGTCGCCTCGTCGATCAAGTCGACGGCCTTATCTGGCAGATAGCGATCGCTGATATAGCGATTGGATAATCTGGCGGCGGCGATCACGGCGTTATCCGTGATCCGGACGCCGTGGTGGACTTCATATTTTTCTTTCAGGCCGCGGAGCATGCTGATCGTATCGTCTACGCTCGGTTCACTCACCATGATCGGCTGGAAACGGCGCTCCAGGGCGGCGTCTTTCTCGATATATTTCTGGTATTCCTTGGTCGTGGTCGCCCCGATGGTGCGGAGCTCGCCGCGGGCGAGGGCGGGCTTGAGCATATTAGAAGCATCCATCGAGCCCTCAGAGGCGCCGGCGCCGATCAAGGTATGCAGCTCATCGATGAAGAGGATGATCCGGCCGTTCTGTGATTTTACTTCTTTCAAGACCGCTTTCAGGCGATCTTCGAATTCGCCGCGGAATTTCGCGCCAGCGACGAGCGCGCCGAGATCCAAGGTCACGATTTCTTTATTTTTTAAATTTTCTGGGACATCGCCAGCGATGATCCGCTGGGCTAAGCCTTCCACGATCGCCGTCTTGCCGGTACCGGCCTCGCCGATCAGGACCGGGTTATTCTTGGTCCGGCGCAGGAGCACCTGCATGATGCGGCGGATCTCCTGGTCGCGTCCGACTACCGGGTCCAGTTTTTCCTGGCGGGCGAGCTCTGTCAGGTTGGTCGTATATTTTTCCAGCACCTTATATTTATTTTCCGGGAAAGGATCGTTAATCGTCGCTGACCCGCGCAGTTCTTTCAGGATATTCTTGACCGCCTGGTATTCGACCCGGAAATTCAAAAGGATGCTCTGTGCCGGCGAAGGCACGCCGATGAGCGCTAAGAGGATATGTTCGGTCGAAATAAATTCGTCGTTCATGCCATCCGCTTCTTTCTGGGCGCGCTCTAAGATGAGCGCCGTTTCCGCAGTGCCGGAAACCGCTTGGACCGGCCCGGCCTCCCGATTGACTTTTACGCGCGGCAATTTCTTGATTTCCTTGACGGTATATTCCTCCATTATTTCCGGATCGATCTTCATCTTTTCCATGATCGGCTTGATCAGGCTTTCGTTCTGTTCTAGGAGCGCCAGGAGGATATGAAGCGCTTCGATATTAGCTTGGCCGTAGGAAGAAGCGAGGATCTGCGAATTGATGATCGCCTCCTGTGATTTATCGGTAAATTTATTGAACATATGGTTTATAGATTAAAGAAGATATTTTGTTAGCACTCTTATTATTAGAGTGCTAATTTATATGATAATATAAGGCTGATTGGTTGTCAATCGGAAGCTGATTATGCTATTATATTAAAGTAAAAATATCTTTTTATTTTTTAAGTGAAGAGCATGCTCAAGCATAATTTTTTGACTTATTCCGGTAAGATTATCCTTCAAATATTAGGAGAAATATTATATTTTCCCGTTTGGTGGTATACGGTCGGTTTCGGTCGCCTAGCCAAGAACGCCTGGCTTTTTTTATTGAATCAAGAGCAGATCTTAGGATTTGGCGTCTGGTTGAAGAATATTTTCGTGCCGATGTATGGCCAGCGCGATGCCGCCGGCCGCCTTATTAGTTTTGTAATACGTTTAGTGCAGATAATCTTTCGTGGCGCCGTCCTGCTCGTCTGGTTTCTAGTCGCGCTGGCCGCCTTGCTCCTGTGGCTGGCGCTCCCGTTGGCTTTATTTTTTACTACGGCCTGGCAGCTCCAATAAAGGCTTAGCGATATGATCGAAGAAAAAATAATTTTTACCGAAGAGCAGGATGAAGGCGGACGGGGCGCCTGGTTTTCTGGACGGTTTTTATTTTGGCGAGCCGATATCCGGCGGTCGATCATCGCCTTAGAACGGCTGCGGGGAAAGATCAACCGGGCGGCCGCGGTTTTCGCCTGGCTGCTTATTTTTGCCGGCTGGCTGGCTTTCGGCGCCTGGCTATTTGCCAACCAATCTTCTCTGGCCGCCAATCCGCTCAGCCTTTTATTCTTTTGGAAAAAGTTCGATCCTTTGGTCTTGATTTTCTTACTCTCTCTCTGGCTTGATCTTTTTATGATCTATCGCCGGAGTGAAGGCCGGGCGTCCGCCAAGAAGATAAACTATCGCTTGTTCCGGACGGACGAGAAGCGCCCGGCGCGACGGACGAAGCGCTATAATGTGGCGGCCGCTTATAGCACGGCTGCTTTCCGGGCGATCGAAGACGCCTATCTCTTGGCCCGCAAATTAAATCAATCAGAAGTGCGGGTCATCCATCTTTTCCGGGTCCTATTGAAGAGCAAAGAAATCCAGAATCTTTTCATCCGTTTGAATGTCGACGCCAAGAGGCTGGTCGAGATGATTGATCGGCATCTGGTCAAGCCGCAAGATGCGCCGCACCGCGGCCGTGTCGATCTGGCGCCGCCGCTTCAAGAAGCCCTGACGCTCGCTTTTATCGACGCCTTCAATCTCAAGCAGGCGAGCGTCGATGTCTTGAATATGGTCTTATTCTGCTATGAAAAAGATCCGGTCTTGGCGGAAGTTCTATATGAGTTGGAGATCGATCAGGATAAGATTAGGAATTCGGTCGTCTGGTTCCGCGTCAATCGCCGTTTGGTCGATCGTTATCATAATTATCGCCGTTTAGCGATCCTTAAGCCCGGCAATAATATGAATCGCGCTTATACGGCTATTGCCACGCCGACTTTGGACCATTTTTCCCATGATCTGACGGTTAGCGCCAAATACGGTTCTTTAGATATTTGTGTCGGACGGGATAAGGAGATCTCTGCCATCTTTGAAGCGCTGAGCGGCGGCCATAATGGCGTCTTATTGGTCGGGCCAGTCGGTGTCGGCAAGAGCGCTATTGTCGGCGGTTTGGCACAATTGATGGTGGAAGAAAATGTGCCGGAATTTTTAAAAGATAAGCGTTTGGTTGAATTGGATATTCCCCGGTTGGTCGCCGGTGCCGATGCCAGCCAGGCTGAGGGGCGCCTCTTGAGCGCGATTAGCGAAGCCAGCCGTTCCGGCAACATCATTCTATATCTGGACAATATTGAGAATATTATCGGGATCAGCTCCGGCAATCAGGAAAGCCTGGATTTGTCAGAGGTCTTAGCGGAGGCGGTCGGTCGGCGGCATATTTTCTGTCTTGGCGCGGTGACCACGGAAAATTATGCCCGCTATGTGGAGAATAAGTCGATCGGCAATGTTTTTACGACCATCGGCATCGAAGAGCCGGAGCTGAACCAGGCCATCCAGGTTTTAGAGAGCAAGGTTGGCGTTCTGGAGGCTAAGTATGATATTTATTTTGTTTATAGCGCTTTAGAACAAGCCGTCTTAATGTCTTCCCGCTATCTGCACGAGAAGGCTCTGCCGCTTAAAGCGATCAATCTCTTGGAAAAAGCCGCCATCATCACGGCCAAGCAGGCTAAGAATAATCCGGAACAATGTTTCTGCGATCAGGCCGCGGTCGCCGCGGCGATCAGCGATTTGACCGGCATCCCGGTCAGCAAGATTACGGTTTCGGAAAGGGAAAAGCTCCTGAATCTAGAAGCGGAAATCCATCGGCGCCTGATCGATCAAACGGAAGCGGTGAGCGCCGTGGCCGCCAGTCTGCGGCGCGCGCGCGCCGAACTCAAAGACAGTAAGCGGCCGATCGCCAGCTTCTTGTTCCTCGGTCCGACCGGCGTCGGTAAGACCGAGCTGGCTAAATCGGTCAGTGAAATCTATTTCGGGGATGAAGATTATCTGATCCGCCTGGATATGAGCGAATATCAATCGCCGGACAGCGTCAAGAAGATGATCGGCGATACGGACGGCGCGCTCGGCTATCTGACTGAAGCGGTCCGCAAGAAGCCTTTCGCCCTGGTCTTGCTGGATGAGATCGAAAAAGCGCATCCGGATATTTTGAATCTTTTCCTGCAGCTCCTGGACGACGGGCGGCTGACCGACGGCCAGGGCCGAACCATCAGTTTTTCCGAATCGATCATCATCGCGACTTCTAATATCGGCGCCGTCTATATCCAGGAGCAGATCCGTGCGCAGACCCCTCTGCATTTGATCCGGCAGGAATTGATCGATAATCAGCTGAATAAGCATATGCGGCCGGAACTCATCAACCGCTTCGACGGGATCATCGTCTTCAAGCCGCTGAGCGTCGAGGATACTTACGCCATCGCTACTTTGATGTTGAAGAAGATCAAGAAAAAACTGGCGGAAAAGGGTATCGGGCTCAAGGCGGATAAGGATGGCGTCGCGATTCTGGCGCGCGACGGATATGACCCGAAGTTTGGCGCCCGCCCTTTGCGCCGTCTGCTCCAAGAGAGGGTCGAGAACGAAGTCGCGAATAAGATCTTGAGCGGCGATTTAAAGCGGCGCGATGTCGTCGTCATCAATATGCGGGCGGAAATAGAGATTGAAAAGGCGGCTGAATTATAAATATGGCCGGATTATAATTTATGTTTTATCTATTGATTTTTTTGGCGGCGTTAGCCCTGGCGGCCGTTCTGACCGTCTTGACGAAGAACCTCGCTGTTTATTTGAAGATTATCGATGAGCCTGATCCGTCAGGATCAGGCGGGCGTAAGATCCATTCCCAGGCTACGCCGCTTTTGGGCGGCGTCGCTATTTTTGGCGCTTATTTCAGCCTGCTTTTTTTATTCTCTGAGCGCTTTTTGTCCGGCAACCTGCATTGGTCGCATCTTTTAGGATTTTTTATCGGCGCCCTCATCATTGTCGTCGGCGGCGCTTTAGATGATAAGTATGATCTGCGTCCGGCGCAACAATTTATCTTTCCCGTGCTCGCTATCGTTAGTGTTATTATCGGCGGCGTCGAGATTGCCAAGATTACTAATCCTTTCGGTGGCTTTATCAATCTAGATGCGCTAGCCTTTATCTCTCCGCTTCTGATCGCTGGCTGGCTTCTGGGCATGATGTATACGACTAAGCTCTTAGATGGCGTTGACGGCCTAGTTTCCGGCATCAGCCTGATCGGCAGTTTCGTTATTTTTTTATTCACTTTGACGACGCGCTATTATCAGCCGGATATTGCTTTCGCCGCGATCTTGCTGACCGGCGCGGTGGCCGGCTTCCTGATCTTCAATTGGCATCCCGCCAAGATTTTTTTAGGCGAAGGCGGTTCGCTCCTGCTCGGCTACATCTTGGGCGTGCTGGCTATCATCTCCGGCGGGAAGATCGCGATCGCTCTTTTGATCATGGGCATTCCGATCATGGATGTCGTCTGGACAATCGCGCGGCGCCTGGTCAGCGGGCAGAACCCTTTCAGATTCGCTGATCGGCGGCATCTGCATCACCGTCTCCTGGCTCTGGGTCTGGGACAGCGGGCGACCGTCCTGATTTTTTATAGTCTTTCCTTGATTTTCGGTTTGAGCGGCCTTTTTCTCCAGAGCCGCGGAAAATTATGGGCGTTAATTGCCCTAGCCTCCGTCATGCTCCTGGTCGTCATCGGTTTTTGGCGCTTGGATAATAAGCGGCGGTCCGGCGCTTGAGCCGGCGACGGGAAGCCTGCCGGAGCGGCGACGGGAAGTTTTTATAAATATGAAAAAATTGCTTTTACAAATCTGTTGCGCGCCTTGCGGCACTTATGTCAGCCGCGAAAGATTAGCGCCGTTTTATGAATTGACCTGGTATTTTTATAATCCCAACCTGCTGTCTCAGGCGGAATATGACCGTCGCCTCGAAGCGGTCCAATCGATGGCCGATCGATTTGGCTGGCCGCTCATTATCGAGCCCTATGATCATCAGCCTTGGCGGGAATTAACCGCGGGTCGCGCCGCTGATCCGGAGCGGAGCGAGCGTTGCCGGCTTTGTTATCGCGACCGTTTGGCGCGGACGGCGCAGCTGGCGGCGGCGCGAGGCTTCGACCTCTTCGGCACGACTTTGGCCGTGAGTCCGTATAAGGATACGGCCGCGATCCGCCGTCTCGGTCAGGAATTGGCCGCCTTGAGCGATCTTGATTTCCTGTCGGAAGACTTACAGGCCGATGAGGCTTATCGCAAAAGCCAGGCCTTGGCTAGAGAATTAGGCTTGTATCGTCAGAAATTTTGCGGTTGTGAATATTCTTTAACGCCTCAAGCATGCCTTATTTTAAGATGATAAAATTTTTTATCCGGCGTTTATGCCGCTGTTTCGATTCGCGCTTAATCCGCGCGGGCTTAGCGTATAGCGTCAGCGCGTGCCTGGTCTTAACGTTATTTTTAGCGTCTTGTGCCGCGGCCAGCGCCGCTGAAACGGTTGATACCGATAACGATGGCTATCCGGATGATCAGGAAATAGAGCATGGCTATTCGCCTTTCAATCCAAAGGAAATAAAGATCGCTGACAGCGATGTGGATCAGGATGGACTTAGTGATTATTGGGAGCTGAAATTTAAGACCGATCCTTTTGATCCAGACACGGATAAAGACGGTTATTTGGATGGAGTGGAAATCGACGCGGCTTATGACCCGATCTCTGGTTCGACGGCCAGATTGCCGCGGCGCGTCGAAATCGATTTAAAAAAACAGAAATTAACTTATTTCGTCGCTGACCAGCCCTGGAAAAAATTTCCGGTTTCTACTGGCAAGGCCAGTATGCCGACGCCGGCGGGAACTTTTAAGATTATCAATAAGGTTGCGAAAGCCTGGTCAAAAGCCTATGGACTATGGATGCCTTATTGGTTGGGCCTGAATCGCGGCGAATTCGGCATCCATGAATTGCCGGTTTGGCCGAATGGCTATCGCGAAGGCGAAGATCATCTAGGGAAAGCCGTGTCGCACGGCTGTATCCGTCTCGGCGTCGGAGCGGCGGAGTATCTTTACGAGCGGGTGGAAGTCGGCCAGGCCGTCATTATAAAATAATCAAATTTATGATATAATTACGGCAGCTGAATTAGCGTTAAATTTTTTATTTATGTCAAAAAAATCCTTAAGATTATCGATTATCTTAACTCTTGTCATCCTTCTAGCTGGCGGTTGCACTTTCCCTTGGCAGAAGAAAGCGTCTCCGGCGCCAACCCCGGGGCAGATTGATCCCGCCGCTGTTTCCACGGCGACTCCATTGACTCTCACGAACACCAGTAAATTGAAAAAATTTGACAATTACGAGCAGTTGGCGGAATTCTTGGCCGCCAATAATAATCCGGATATCGACGTGACGCGCGATCTGGCTTTTGTCAGCCAGGTTAAAACCGCTTTGCCGACGGCTAATGTCGCGCTGGAGAGCGCGGCTGCCGGGGATGCGGGGGCTAGTCAGAGCGCGGTTAATTCTTTGGGATATTCGGGCACTAATAATCAGGTCGCCGGCGTAGATGAAGCGGATATCATCAAGACGGATGGCGCTTATATCTATGCTTTAGTCAGGAATGAACTGTCTATCATCAAAGCGGCGCCGGCCGGCGAAGCCTCGGTCGTCAGCAAGATCACTTTCAAATCACGACCGCAAGATATTTTTATCCATGGCCGCTATCTGGCGGTTTTCGGATCAGATAACCAGATCTACAGCCAGCCGGTCTATGATACTTTCCGCCGGCAGAATCCATATACTTTCTTTAAGGTCTTCGACCTCAGCGACCCCTTTAATCCCAAGCAGGTCCGCGATCTGGATTTCGAAGGCAGCTATTATGAGGCGCGGCTAATCGGGGATCATGTTTATTTCCTGACGAATACCTACGGCAATTATGTAGCTAATGAACCTTTACTCCCGCGTATCTTGGATAATGGCCAGGTTTTAGCGACCAAGTGCGATGGCGCGCAGAAATGTTTCATGCCGGAAATCTATTATTTCGATATCCCTTATGATTCCTATACTTTTACGAATATCGCCGCTATCAATATCAAGGACAATAGCCAGCCTCTGTCCGGGCAGGTCTATTTGCTCGGCGCCGGGCAGACCCTGTATGTTTCTCAGAAGAATATCTATATCACCTATACCCAATATCTCAGCGAGTATGAATTAGAGCAAGAGGTAAAGCGCGAGCTTCTTTATCCGAAGCTGGCCGCCGGCGATCAGGATAAGATCGCGCAGATAGAAGCGGCGCCCGTTTTCGTCCTGAACAACCATGAGAAGAAGAGCAAGGTGTCGGCCATCATCAACCGCTATCTAGATTCTTTAGCCGCCGCTGAGCGGACAGCGCAACAGGCGGAAATCGACAGCCTCTTAAAGCAGAAACTCGTCCAGAAAGCCAAAGAATTAGAGAAGACCGTCATCCATAAGATCGCAGTTAACGGCGATAAGCTGGAATATCGCGCGATGGGCGAAGTGAACGGCCATATCCTCAATCAATTTTCTTTAGATGAAAGCGGCGATTATTTCCGGGTCGCGACGACGCGGGCGCAGCAATCTTCGCGTTTTTCCGATTTTTCGACAGAGTCCCATAGCAATATTTATGTCTTGAACGCGAGCCTGAAAATAGTCGGCAGCCTGGAGAATCTGGCGACAACGGAACGGATCTATGCCGCCCGCTTTCTGGGCGACCGCGTTTATCTCGTCACTTTCAAGCAAACCGATCCGCTCTTTGTCATCAGTTTGAGCGATCCGACTAAGCCAGCAGTCTTAGGCGCCTTAAAGCTGCCCGGTTTCTCTAATTATCTCCATCCGATCAAGGCCGACGGTTCGCAGATCATCGGCTTAGGGCGCGACACCGAAGAAACAGCGAACGGCGGCGTCAGAGTCAAAGGCTTGAAACTGACCCTGTTTGATTTTTCCGATGTGACTAAGCCTAAGGAACTGGATAGCTATCTGATCGGCGATTCGACTAGCGACTCTATCGCGCTGGCTGACCATAAGGCTTTCCTTTATTCGGCCGAGAAGGATCTGCTCTCTATTCCGGCGGTATTGCGCGAGAACGGACGGTTGAACTTCGGCGGCGCCTTGATTTTTTCTCTGGCTGATAATCGTTTGCGCCTGCAAGGCCGGATCGACCATTCCGACGGCGGTAATTTCACCCGAGCTGATTATTGGGGCGGTTTTGATTATTATGACAATACGGTGAAGCGCAGCCTGTATATCGGCGATAACCTGTTTACTTTTTCCAATAAATTCCTAAAGATCAATAGCTTGTCGGATCTGAGCGAAGTGAAAAGTTTGGAATTGACGAGCGGCGGCGATGACTATATCATTACGAAGCCAGTAGTAGTCCCGCCCGTCGCCAGCACTACGCCGCCAACGAGCGGGGCCGCTACGCCGCCGGACGCCCCTAGTCTTTTGCCGCCATCCGTAACGCCAGAGAATCAAGGTCCGACCGACGCCTCCGCGCCCGCGGCCAGCTCGACGCAACCCTAGCATCTTATGAGATATCAACGCTTAATACCGGTTATCGCTCCTCTTTTGGTTTGGCTGCTCAGCCAAGCGCTTTTATGGGAGCCGCGCTTTTTTTATTCTAGCTTAGCCTTAGGCGTCTTGGTGATCGCTCTGAGCGTCCGGTATCTGGCGCTTAAAAATAAGATTTTTTGGCTCCCCTTCATCCTCCCGCCAGCCTTGTTATTCCTGTCTTTCATTTCCTATATCGCGATCATCGTCGGAAATTTCTGGATACAATCGATCGGCGTATTGCTAGTTTATCTTTTATTTTTGTATTTTCGTAATTTATATTATTATTTTGCGAGCGGCGCCGAGCAGCCGGAATGGTCTCTCAGATTGGATAATCTGCTTATGTCTAGCGGCTTCTTATCTGCCTTTACGGCTGCCGCTTTCTTGTTCAATCTTTCGACTTTCACCAATTGGCCGATCTATTTTCTCTTGCCGTCATTAGCGGTTTTAAGCGGCTTGTTATTTTGGCAATTCCGTCTTGTGCCGCATCCGGATAATGTGCCGCGATCGATTTGGCTGCCGCTTTTGAGCGTTTTAGCCCTGACTGAATTAGCGGCCGCTTTCGCGCTCTTACCGCTTAATTTTAATATTCTTGCTTTATTTTTCGCCATTGCTTACTATTTAGGCCTAATTTTGATCCGTTTGTCGGAAGGGTCTAATCTAAGGCGGCGGACGATAAAGTTGCCGCTGATCTTAAGCGCGATCGTAATTTTACTCCTGCTTTTAACTTCACGTTGGTTATAATCAAAAAACTATGCCTGATCCATCGAAACAGAAAGGAAACCTTTGGCCGGTCATTAGCATCGCTTTATTATGCAGCGCGGTAGCCGGCATTTGCGGCGCGCTTGTCAGTCGGGTTTATCTTTGGCCGGATTTTTCTTCGCCTTTTTCCAGCGAAGTCAATCTGTCGAACCTGAATGCCAATAATTCCGGCCTGGTGATCCGCGACCCCAAAACGGTAGTCGTCAATCAAGACGTGAAGATCACCGAGACAATCAATAATATACGGCCGGTTTTGGTCGGTATTTTCAAAGAATTAGCGACCACCAGCCCACTGGCTATCGGCCAGAAGACGGATTATTATAAATTGGACGAACCGCTATTCGTCGGTTTGATCATCACCGCCGACGGCTGGGTGATGGCGCTTGTTCCGGCTGACCTGAAAGAAGATTTCCGAGCGCAGGACTATGTCGCGATCAGCAGCGACCGTAAGGTCTATCACATCGATAAGCTGGCCGACCCGAAAGACCAGGCGGGAGCGCCCCTGATTTTCCATCTAGCTGATGCCAATAATTTGCCGGTGAAGAAGATCGTGCCGCGCGCCGACTTAGTTTTAGGCGGCAGCCTGTTGATCGTCAAAGACGGCCAGACGATCCGGCCGACCACTTTGACGGCGCTGACCAAGACGCCGCGCATCCTCAGCAGCGACCGTTTGAACGCTCGTTTGAGCTTGGCTGACGCCGGCGATGATTTCAATAATTCTTTTGTCTTTGACCTGGCAGGGAACCTGGCCGCGGTGATGGCTGACGATGAAGTTATCCCGGCTTTTTCTTATAGCGCCGCCTGGTCGGTGTTAGCCGCTGGGGGCGATTCGCGTCCGATTTATCTCGGAGTAAATTATTTAGATCTCAGCACGACTAAACATCAGACTATTAATTTGGATAAGGGCGCCTGGCTTTACCCGACAGCGACGAGCGCGGCGGTTATTAAAGGCAGTCCGGCTGAAGCCGCCGGGCTGCAGGCCGGCGACGTGATCACCTGGGTCAATAACCAGGAAATCGGTGCGGCTAGCGATTTGGCTGATTTGCTTGCTACCTATAAACCGGGCAGCGTCATCACCTTGACTTATCGGCGGGAAGGCGTAGAAAAATCAGCGGAAATAAAATTAGGAGAGTTAAAATAGTTATTGTCCTATGCGTATAAAATCTTTAAGCGCTTTACAGAACTGCCGCGGAAAAGTTGTTTTCTTGCGCTTGGATCTGAATGTGCCTTTTGCCGCTGGAAAGATCAGGGATGATTTTAAGATCATTGCCGCTTTAGATACGATTAATTTTTTACGGTCACGCGGGGCTCGTCTGGTTATCGCGACCCATCTTGGCGAACCGCAAGGCCCGGATGCCGCCTATTCCGTGCGGCCGATCGCCCGTCGTTTAAGATCCCTTTTGAAATGTCCTGCCCCGTTTTTACCGGTGGCGGCCGGACCACTCGTCCAAGCGGCTATCAAGAAGCTCAAGCCGGGCGGGCTGGTCGTTTTGGAAAATCTGCGTTTCCAAGAAGGGGAATACGCCAATGATTTGTCTTTTGCCAAGAGCTTGGCCGCCGGTATGGATCTTTATGTTAATGACGCTTTCGCCGTCTCTCACCGTTGTCAGGCTTCCGTCGCGGCTATCAAAAAATATTTGCCGTCTTATGCCGGCTTATCTTTAGAGAAAGAGCTCCGCGCGCTCGGCCGGATATTGCGTCCGAAGAAGCCGCTGGTAGTGATCATGGGCGGCGCGAAAATCAAGACGAAGGCGCCTCTCCTTGCGAAATTGCGCCCCGCCGCTTCGCGGATACTGGTTGGCGGCGGCCTGGCTAATAATTTTTTTAAGTTCCAAGGCTGGGAAGTCGGCGGCTCTTTGGTCGATGATGGCAGCGCAGCCGTCGTCAAGAAATTTTTTAAGGGCAGACAGCTGGATCGGAAGATAATCCTGCCGCTCGATGTCGTCGTTGCCGGGAAAAATGGCCGCGTCCGCGTCGTTTCGCCGGCGGCCGTCAAGAAAAGCGAACAGATCTTAGATATCGGGCCGTCAACGATCGCGGCTTATGCCGCTTTTATCAAGCAAGCGCAGACCATTATCTGGAACGGTCCCCTGGGTAAGTTTGAAGAAGCCAGTTTCAAGCATGGCACGCTGGCGATTGCGGCGCTTATCGCCGCTCGTTCCTCCGGACGCGCCTATGGCGTGGTCGGCGGCGGCGAAACAGTCGCCGCCTTGAAGTTGACCAAGATGTCCGAATACATCGATTGGATTTCGACGGCGGGCGGCGCGATGCTCGCCTATTTGGGCGGCGAACCGATGCCCGGCTTAAGCCAGATAGTCAAATAGTTAATAATTAATCTTATGGCCAAAATAAAAAATATCACGGCCCGGGAAATCCTGGATTCGCGCGGCCGGCCGACAATCGAGGCCCGCATCTTTCTGGATAACGGTTTGAGTGCCGCGGCCAGCGTGCCGAGCGGCACCTCGCTGGGCCAGCATGAAGCGCGCGAATTAAGAGACGGCGATCAGAAGCGTTATCATGGGCAAGGCGTCCTGAAAGCGTTAGATAAGATCAAAGATATTATCGCCCCCGCCTTAAAAGGGCAGAATCCGGAGGATCAGACCGGCTTAGATAAGAAATTGATCGCTCTGGATGGGAGCGCTGATAAGAGCCGCTTGGGCGCTAACGCGATCTTAGCTGTTTCTTTAGCTAGCGCGCGCGCGGCCGCTTTAAGCGCGGGACAAGAATTATTCGTTTATTTGCAAAGAGCTTTTGACTTCGGGCCAGCGCGAATTCCGGTCCCTTTGTTCAATATTTTTAACGGCGGGCGGCATGCCGATACTAATCTTGATTTTCAAGAATTTCTGATCATCCCTAAACCAGCTTCGGCCGCGGAAATGGTCCGCCTCGGCGGAGAGATCTTCTATGAATTAGGCGAAGTGTTGCGGGCGGCTGGCTATGATACGGATACCGGCCTGGAAGGCGGCTACGCTCCGGATCTTGATTCCAGTATCGAGGCTTTAGAATTGATTTTGGCGGCGGCTTTGCGCGCCGGCTATCATCCGGGCCAGGATCTGCAGCTCGGTATCGATGTCGGCTCCTCGCTCCTTTATGAGCAGGAATCAAAAAAATATATCTTTCCGTTAGATCGGGTTAACTTTAGTTCCGCTAATTTGATCGGCTTATATAATGAATGGTTGAAGAAATATCCGATAGCCTATTTGGAAGACGGGTTAGCCGAAGACGCTTGGGAAGATTGGCGGGAGTTGACTGCCGAATTAGGGCACGAAACGCTGATTGTCGGCGACGATCTTTTCGTCAGCCACTCTGACCGATTACGCCGCGGCCTGCAGGAAAAGGCGGCGAACGCCATTATCATCAAGCCGAATCAGGTCGGCACCTTGACCGAGACCATAGAGTGCTTGAAGCTGGCGCAGAAGCATCGTTATAAAGTCATCGTTTCCCATCGGAGCGGTGAAACGAATGATGATTTTATCGTCGATCTGGCCGTGGCGGCCGGCGCTGATTATCTGAAGGCCGGCTCTCTGTCGCGCGGTGAACGCGTTTCTAAATATAACCGTTTGCTGGCGATCGCCGATCTCTTAGATTAATTTATGTCCCAAGTCCTCTTGTTATTATTAGATGGTTGGGGGGTCGCGCCGCTTAGCGAGGCCAACGCTTTTACCGCGGCCAAGACTCCGACTTTTTTTGATCTGGTCAAAGAATATCCGGTCGCGCTTCTATCGCCTGGCCGCCAGAGCCGGAACGCGCGCTATCTGTCCCTAGGCGCCGGCCGGGAATTAAGCGACGA
Organism: Patescibacteria group bacterium; assembly: GCA_041651195.1. GTDB lineage: Bacteria > Patescibacteriota > Patescibacteriia > Patescibacteriales > UBA12465 > UBA12465. The sequence continues at coordinate 137,715 of JBAZJR010000002.1, read as the reverse complement.
AGATGCTCCTGTCAAGGTTTCTTTGGCCGCCGTCTTGGCAGCCGCTGGGCTGACCCAGAGCAAGATTTCAGAAACGGAACGTTTCGCCGCTTTGACCTATTTTTTCAATGGCCATGCGGAAGACAGGATGTCCGGCGAAAATTGGAAGATAATTTCTTCCGCCGCGGGCGATCAGCCGGTCAAGCCGCTTTTAGCCCTGAAGCGGACTGTCAAAGAGGTCTTGGCGGAGCTCGCGTCCGATGCGGCGCCCGATCTGATCGTCGCGGCTATGCCCTATCTGGATCTGGTCGCGCAGACCGGGGATCTAGCGCTAGTCAAGAAGGCGATTGAGAATCTAGATAAATATTTACGCCAGATCTGGGTAGCCAGCGAGGCGCAGGATCGCGTTTTAGTTATTTCTGCTGCCAGCGGCAACGTCGAGCGGATTAGAAACTTAGCCCTGGAATCAGTTGACGCGCAGATGACAGACAATCCAGTGCCGCTGATCATTGCCGGCCCTAGTTTCAAGGGCCGGACTATCGGCTTGGCCGAACCGCTGAATAGCGATCTCAGCTTACTGGAGCCAGCCGGCACCTTAGCCGATTTAGCGCCGACGATCCTGGACATCATGGGTTTAGCTAAGCCGGCTGAGATGGCGGGAGTGAGTTTATTGAGCTAGAGCTATGAGTACTTTATTTTTATTATCGAGTACCAGATTTTTGAAAGATCACGATCTTGCGGCGATCATCGGCCGGCCCTGGCCGACGCTGCGGATCGCCCATATCATTACCGCGGCTAAAGGGCCGGGCGTCGATGATTTATCATATCTAGAACGGACTAGGGAAATATTCCGGCAGGGCGGCGCTTATTTTGAAGATTTTGATCTGGACGGCCAGACGCCGGCCAGTTTACGGGCGACGTTCCCAGATTTTAACGCGGTCTTCGTTAACGGCGGCAGCACTTTCTATCTTCTAAAGTCGATCCGGCAGAGCGGCTTTGAAAGCGTTATCAAAGAATTATTGACGCAAGGCTTTATCTATATGGGCGGCAGCGCCGGCACTTATGTCGCTTGTCCGACCATCGAGATGGCTCTATGGCGGCATCAGGATCGCTACGACCATTGCAGCCTGACTGATTTGACGGGCATGAATCTGGTGCCGTTTTTAATGACGGTCCATTATCTTCCAGAGTATCGTGAGTTATTGCAAAAAGAAATACCGCGCGCCGCTTATCCGGTCAGGATCTTATCAGATAAACAGGCTTTGCTGGTAAAAGACGGCCGGGAAGAGTTGATCGGTGGGCCGGAGATAAGATTGGTTTGAATGAGCTATTTTATATTAGATTTGACAAAAATATATTAATATGATATATTTTTTTGTCTTGTTATTTAACAATAAGCTAATTTGGTGGGTTGCTCGATCTTTCTATAGTTTAGAAAGTTGGCGCAACTCACTAAATAAAAATAAATAGGGGAAATAAGATGAAAGCCACAATACTTTCCGATAGCAAGCCATTTGTCAACGCGCTTAATCGTTTTTTGGATGCCCTTTTTTACGATACGGAAGCGGAGAATCTGATAATTATCGATGTCAACTCGGTTTTAAGCGAAGGGCATAGTCGACAAGAAAGATCGAGCTTATCTCTTGCCAAGGAATATGTTAACGATTCTAATAATATCGTCATTCTTCTAAGCGTCGAGAAAGAATCGTCATTGATGAAGAATAATCGTCATTTTGCCGGGCTTATGTCTCTGCCCAACGTTGGGTTCGTTTCTATTTTAGCTATTCATGGTATATTCTCGAAATATCGAGAATTAAAAGAAGGCTGCAAGGTGCAAGATAATACAGGAGTGGCAATATATGCCTTCCAGGAATTAGAGCATAATATCGCCATCTTAAGGCATAACTATAGCCACGCTAGTGAAGACGATTTGCGTCTAGGCAAATGGCTTGAGAAATGCCGCGCCGTCGGCTTAGTCGGTACTGATGCGGAAATCATCGATTATGTACAGAATTGGCATCCGGAAACGAGCGGTGAATTCGCTGGTAAATTTTTGGACGGTATCTTCGTTGACGCCTTGGATACGCTTTTTAATCATGATTGGCAGTTAAATAATCGTGTCAGAGAAGCTATAGAAAAGATGTCGCTAGAAATCGGAAAGAAGATTATGGTTATTTCAGATAGCGAATCTTCATTGGTAAAACGCAAGCTCTCAGAAAACAACCTGCCTTGGCCGCACATATCAAAATACGTGTTGCGAGGCGCAAGCTTGGAAGTGGTGATCGATAACCTGAGCCAAGAGGAATTTTTGGCCACGTATAATATCATTGCCCAAAAATTTATAAAAGTTGAAGATCTTTAGAATCAAAAAAGCCGTTATCATAAATAACGGCTTTTAAATTTATCTAGGTTATCTTTTCCTCCCTGTTCGTTTTAGAATAACCAGAATCCGAGCGCGCTCGTGATTATCCCGACCAGGGCGCCAATCATGACCTGGAGCGGGGTGTGCCCGATGCGCTCTAGCAGTTTCGGATAGCTGCGATCCAGGAATTCGTCTTCCTTCAGGTCTTTGACTAGGATATTCAAAGTTTTGCCGTGTTGGCCTAGGTAATTGCGCAAGCCGATGGCGTCGACGATCACGATGGTCGCGAAGACGAAAGCGGTCGCGAAGATCGGCGAACTCAGGCCGAGCTTGAGCCCGATGATCGCCACGAGCGCCGTGACCACGGCAGTATGTCCGGAAGGCATATCTGAATAGGCGAAAACGTCATGCCAGGTGATCCGATGGGTTAGGGAATTGATGAAGACTTTGGCGCCCTGAGCCAGGATGAAGGCGATAATCGGGCAGAGAAGATAAATATACATATAGCGATTTTCCGGCGCGGAGCGCGCAGGTTTAAATATCTAAATTTTCTACTTTTTTGGCGTGGGTCTGGATGAAATTCTTGCGCGGCGCGACATTGTCGCCCATCAGCATATCGAAGATCTGGTCGGCCTTGGCCGCGTCATCGATCGTTACTTGCTTGACGATGCGGCGCTCCGGATCCATTGTCGTTTCCCAGAGCTGTTCCGGATTCATTTCGCCCAAACCTTTGTAGCGCTGGATGCTTATCTTAGCCGCTTTTTTCTTATCTTCGGTTTCCGCGCCTTTTTTTCCCTTCTTATCTTCGGCCGCTTCGGCCAGCGGTTCAACGCTCAGTTCTTCGCCGTCGTCGGTTTCGAGGCCGACTTCTTCGGCTTCTTGCAGGCTGCCGCCCAGTTCAGTGATTATTTTTTCTTTCTCCTCATCGCTATAAGCATAGCGCACGGTCGTTCCTTTCTTCAGCTGGTATAAGGGCGGTTGGGCGATATAGATATGCCCCCCCATGATGAGCGGCGTGAAATGGCGGAAGAACAGGGTCAGGAGCAGGGTGCGGATATGGGCGCCGTCGACGTCGGCATCGGTCATGATGATGATGCGGTGATAACGCAGTTTTTCCAGGTCGATCTGCTCGTCGATGTTGGTGCCTAGGGCGATGACTAAGTTCTTGATTTCATTATTAGCGAGCATCTTATCGAGCCGGGCGCGTTCGACGTTCAGGATCTTGCCGCGCAAAGGCAGGATCGCCTGGAATTTTCGGTTGCGGCCTTGCTTCGCCGAACCGCCGGCCGAATCGCCCTCGACGATATATAATTCGCATTCTTCCGGATGGCGACTGGAACAATCAGCCAATTTACCGGGCAAAGTCATGCCTTCGAGCGCTCCTTTGCGCAGGATGCTCGCGCGCGCTGTCCGAGCGGCTAAGCGCGCCTGGGCGGAAAGGAGACATTTGCCGATGATGGCCTCTGCTTCTTTCGGATGTTCTTCCAGAAAAGTATTAAAGCTTTCGCCGAAGGCGGCTTCTACATATCCTTTCATTTCCGCGTTCCCCAGCTTACCCTTAGTCTGGCCTTCGAATTGCGGATCCGGCAATTTAACGCTGATGATGGCGGTCAGTCCTTCGCGAACGTCGTCGCCGGTCAGGTTCTCCTGCTTTTCTTTCAGGATGTTCTTATTGCGGGCGTAGTTATTTAAAACCCGGGTCAGAGCGGTACGGAAGCCGACGAGATGCGTCCCGCCTTCGGGGTTATGGATATTATTCGCGAAAGTGAGCACGGTTTCGTTGTATTCGTCGTTGTATTGTAAGGCGACCTCAACTTTGCAATTATTGATATCCTTATCAATATAAAAAACCGTATCGTTCTTGACGGCCTTATTGCGGTGTAGGGATTTGATATATGATTTAATGCCGCCTTCAAAATGGAATTTATATTTTTTGGGCCGGTGTCCTTCGCGCTGATCGGAGACATTGATCGTGATCCCCTTGGTCAGGTAGGCCTGCTGCCGCAGACGGTCTAAGACTTTCCCCCAATTATATTCTAGTTCGGTAAAGATCGTCTTATCTGCTTTGAAAGTGATTGTCGTGCCGGTTCCTTTGGCCGGTCCGACCGGTTTAGCCGGCTTCAAGGGTTTGCCGATATTATATTCCTGCATCCAGGTCTTGCCATCGCGGCGCACCTCGGCTTTCAGGTATTCGCTAAGAGCATTGACCACGGAAACGCCGACGCCGTGCAAACCGCCGGAAACTTTATAGCCTTCGCCGCCGAATTTGCCGCCGGCATGTAGCTTAGTCAAGACGGTTTCGAGCGCGGAAACGCCGGTTACTTTATGTTTTTCTACCGGTATGCCGCGGCCGTTATCAATAACTTCCACCAGGCCTTGCGGGAGCAGGGAAACCGAAATTTCGTTGGCGTAGCCAGCCATAGCTTCGTCGATACAATTATCGACCACTTCCCAGATCAGATGATGGAGGCCAGCGGCCGAAGTCGAACCGATATACATGCCGGGGCGCTTCCGGACCGGGTCGAGACCCTCTAAAACCGTGATCTGCTCCGCGCCGTAGTTGCTAGTTTTTTTTACATCTTTTGCCATATGCATTTAGACTCTTTACAACAAAAAACTCCCGGAAATTGGGGTATTTTTGCTTAGTTTTTAATCTTATTATCTAGTATTATCTTAGCAAAAAAAATAAGTTTTGGCAACTATTTCGGAAGCTTTCGGCCGAACACTTTTTTTTCCTAAAAAATCGTGTTATTATAATGGTATATGTCTAAAATACTCGTGACCGGCGGTGCCGGTTTTATCGGTTCTAACCTCGTAGACGCGCTCATTGCCGCGAGACATCAGGTTGTCGTCATCGACGACCTTTCGTCCGGGCGGGAGGATTATCTTAATCCGGCGGCTAAATTTTATAAGCTCGATATCGGCTCGCCAGATATCGCCGCGATCTTCCAAACCGAAAAACCGGAGGTCGTCTACCATCTGGCCGCGCAGATCGAAGTGTCGAAATCTATGGCCGACCCGGTCCGCGATAATCGGATCAATGCCTTAGGCGGCCTGAATATCTTAGAGAACTGCCGCCAGCATGGCGTCAAGAAAATAATCTTTTCTTCGACCGGCGGCGCGATCTATGGCGATGCCGAGGAGATCCCCACGACCGAAAGCTTCCCGCCTTATCCGGTTTCTTTTTATGGTATCCATAAGCTGACTTTTGAAAAATATCTGAATTGCTATTATCAGGTTTACGGCTTAGACTATACGACTTTGCGTTTCGCGAACGTCTATGGCCCGCGCCAGTTCAAAGGCGGCGAGGCCGGCGTGATCGCGATATTCATCGATAACGCCGTCAAAGGCCAAGCGAGCACGCAATACGGCGACGGCCGGCAGACGCGCGATTTCGTCTATGTGGACGATGTCGTCCGCGCCCTGGTCTCGGCTAAGGATATAACTTGCCACGGCGAGATCAATATCGGCTTCGGCCGCGAAACCAATCTTTTGGATATCCGGAAATCTATCGAAGCTGCTTTAGGGCAAGCTATCGAAGTAAAAGAAGCGCCGGCCAAGCCCGGCGAACAGCGGCGGAGCTGCCTGAATTGCCAGCGGGCCAAGAGCGTCCTGAATTGGGAGCCGCAAATCGGGTTGGAAGAAGGCGTCAAGCGGACGATCGCTTGGGCTAAGTCTAAGCTATGAATATGAAGAAATTAATTATCGCTAATTGGAAGATGCAGTTGAGTTATCAGGCGAGCCTGGCTTTGGCCCGAGCTTATGTTCGCCGGATTAAGACAGACAATACGGTCGTTGTCGCGCCGGATCATCTGGTTTTGCCGGCTGTCGCGCAGGTCGTCAGGAAGTCCGGACTGGCATTGGGCGCCCAAGATAGCGCTGGCAGCGCCGCGGGCGCGTATACCGGCGAAGTTTCTCCTTTGAACCTCAAGGCTTGCGGCGTAAAATACGTGATCTTGGGACATAGTGAACGGCGGGCGCATCTGCATGAGAACGCCTCCTTGATCAATACTAAGCTTAAGGCCGCCTTGGCGCAGGGCCTGATCCCGGTCTTATGCGTCGGCGAGAAATTGGCCGAGAGGCAGGCGGGAAGAACAAAACAATACCTAGCTTCCGAATTACGCCGGGCTTTAAAAGATATTAAGATCAAAGACATCAATAGCCTGATCATCGCCTATGAACCCGTCTGGGCGATCAGTACTAATAAGAATGCCCGACCGCTGTCCGTTCCGGAAGCATCCGCGGTCCATTCTTTTCTGAAAGTCCGGGCGGCGGCTATCTTGAAGAAGCAAGTCCGCGTCTTATATGGCGGCAGCGTCAATGCCGAGAATGCCGCGGCATTTTTGGCGGGCAAGGATATCAACGGCCTCTTGGTCGGAGGCGCTTCGTTAAAATTAAAAGATTTTATTTCTATATGTTCATAACGCTCTCCTGGATCCTCATAATCATCGCCCTCATCGTCATACTGTTTATCGTCGTCAAGAAATTTCCGGCGCTCGCTATCTTGAACGTGTCCGATCTGCCAGGCGAGAAGGAGGCGAAATTCAAGGAGGAAATAATCAAGACGCGGGTCAGCCGCGATCTCGCCTCAGTAGGCGGCTTTTTCGGCCGCATCTGGCTGGCGATTATCAAGAAGATTTCCGCAATCTTAAAAGAACGGCAGACACAGCTTAAAAAATTACAGACGACTAATTTAGCTAACCTGAAGATATCCTGGCACGACAAACAGAAGAAGATTAAGGAATTGGCAGCTGCCGCCGAGGAAGACTTGAAGAAAGAAGACGAGGCTGGCTCGGAAGAGAAGCTGCTGGCTATCGTCAGTTTAGACCAGAAGAACTTGGAAGCCTTCTTCGCTCTCGGCAATCTTTACGGACGGCAGAAGAAGTGGCCGGAAGCGCGCGAGACCTATGAATATGCCTTGAAATTAGCCGGACAAGCGGGCTCAGCCGATCAGCCGGCCGTAATTCCGGCGCAGGAGATATATTTTTCCTTAGCCAGCGCGGCTAAAGAGGCCGATGACCAGGACGCGGCCCTGGAAAACATCCGCGAAGCTTTGGAACGGGAACCGAATAATCCGCGCTATCTTGATTTAATTTTAGATTTAAGTATAATGAGGAAAGACAAAACATTGGCGCAGGAGTATCTAGATAAATTGGCCGCCGTCAACCCGGAGAATCAGAAGCTGGGCGAGTGGGCGGAAAAGATCCAAAATTTATAATGTGAGGCAGGAGCATATTTAAGAGCGCCTGTAATTTCGTAGAGCAAAAATCAATGTAATTGATTTTTGCCCCAGAAATTACCGAAGCGATAAAATGTGCTCCTGCCAGTTGCCGTTGTAGCTCAGCTGGTAGAGCATCTCCATGGTAAGGAGAAGGTCACCGGTTCAATCCCGGTCAACGGCTCAGTTTTGAAAAATCACCGTAGAGGTGGTTTTTTGTTTATTATTAGATTATTTATTTAATTATAGAAGATATTTATATCGTTAAAATATTGACAAAATTTGATAAATGATGTATAATTGTCTATTACATAATGAGCTTCGGTTGCCCTGGCAAAAGGAGTTATTTAACAATTGAAAATCGAAAATAAAAATAAAAAACAAAATACAGCCTAAGGAGGGCTGAAATTATGGCAAAAATTGCTAAGGATTTCGTAGAGCATGTCGTTTTTGATAAAGCTCAAGATTTATTATTTAGCATCTTCACCAATATCGGCAAAGAGGTTGCTGACAAAGGAGTGCAGTATCTGAAATCATTGCCTTTCGGCGTAGGATTTAATGATGAGGAAAATTATATCCATGCCGAGATATATGCTCGTCAATATTTGAATGTAACCGATTCAGATATTGAGAATCTTACGGCTTATTTGAAAGAACTGACTCCAGCGCAACTTACAGAATTTCGTTTGTTGGTTGCCAGGCGTTGTGAATTCATTAAGGCCAAGGGGGCTAGCGGCAACGAAGAACAGGTTCTGGTTAATCCCGATGGAGCGGCTATTATCAAGTATTTTGCTCAGCTGAAAACACGGGAAGATTTTATCGCTGCGCTGAAGAGATCGGGCGCTGATAGAAACTTGCCAGATAATCTGAGAAAGGCATTTAGTGCAGGCGCTGAAAAAGTGATTAATAACCCTTTGATCAAGGAGAAGACAGCGCAGACCAAGGGTTGGTTAAATAGCCTAAACAGCACATTTGCTGATTTGGCTGACAAATTAGAACAATCAGGAGGAAGATCATGAATATAAGTATCTTATTATCAATCGGCGTTTTGCTTGCTATTTTTGTTGTTATATCCTGGATTATACCTAACTTCCCTAGATTAGTTGGTGCTATTCTAGGAAAACTGTGGCAAGGATTTCGCGCCGGCGTCATAGTAGTAGCGATTATCGCGGCAACTATTATCGTCTTGTTGTTGAATGGCATGATAGCCAGCGTGTCACTTTTGGGTTCGTTTCTTTTTTTATTGATGGTTGGCGGCACATACTTGGCTGTACATTTCCGCGAGGAAATAATTACTTGGTTAAACGACCACGGAATCCGGCAAACTATGTTAATAGCCATTATTGGGATCCTGATCGCAATCGCGCTGATTGTTACCGGCGCCGTATTAGGTCGTGAAGTAATCGCTGGAATTTGTTTTTTATTGGTTATCATATTAACTTTATTATTATGGTTACCAGTTGGGTTGTTTCTGCGCTTATTTCGGATAAACAGAGCGGTCATTCCGACTTGGTTAAGAATGGCAATCGCTTTCTTAGCTTTTATCTCGTTTTTCGGACTGCTATATCCAGGAGTTATGACAGTGAAGTTGGGGTTGGTAGTGGTATTTATCGGTATAATATTATTTGCAACGGCTACCCATTCCAGCGCTCTTCGTGGGTCAATAACCACCATGACCTTAGTCATGTGCGTTTTAGCAGTTTGGGAATACGCCTCCCCCAATACCTATATAGTCATTAAAGACTGGGTTGACATATCATCGGAGAGTCTGGGTGCCGATATACAAAGGCAGAATATTGAAAATAAAGTTCAGGCGAGCGAAAGTTACGGCGTGTTATTGCAAGATATTGGTATGTTGTACTCAGCTAAATTCAACAGTGTCGACGGATCGATCGAGGCTTTAGATGATGTTGTTGTGAGCTATAAAGAAGGGACTAAGTTCTTAGTCTACGATCATAAAAAAAAGCCGGCAATGTTTGGAGGCCAGAGTTTTATTAGGATCGTGTTGCCGCGAGCCAACGGTTCATTTGTGAATAGTAGAGATCTTTGGATAGAAGCTATTAAGCTATCCATAATTTCCCCAGCAGACCTACTAGTTGATGACAAGAAAACAAAAAAAGATGATCAAACCGCTTCTGCGACAAGCAGTCCTGCGGCAAATCCAGAGAGCAGCAGCCCCCAAATCGGTTCGCAAGCTCCTCGGATTATCAGGGAATCAGGGGTCTACACTTTCGACCTCAAGGCTGGTGAATCTACCGGGTTTATTGGTTTTGAAGACAAAAAAATTGCTGACGTAAATTATTTTTCCACGAATAATGATCATATCTTAAATTATGACGATGGCACATCATACGGATATTTCGATAAAGTGCCGGTTAAGAAGCATTGCCGTGTCAGTATATTTTCTAAGTCCGACCAACGCGTGACGATGGATGTAAAATATCGTCAGCCGGCAGCTAATCAAACCGCCGGTCTATAAAATTTCGGTGCAAGCAAAGCTAGGGGATGGAATTTATCATCCCCTTTTTTATTTTTTAAGAAAATGTTATAATTTTATTAGCTTAAATTAATAATTTCTAAAAAGATGAGGAAAATTTTAATTGGCTTATTAGTTATCTTTGTATTTATTTTTAACTTGACAGCCGCTTTAGCCCAGAGCACCGTCCAAGACAATACCGGAGGGCAGCAGACTACCCATGATAATACTGACTCCGACTCATCCAGCCTGAGCCTGACTAACCCTCTCGGCATCAGTTCACCGCAAGCTTTGATCGGCCGGGTGATCAATTCGATCATGGGCCTGGTCGGCTCCATCGCCCTGGTTATGTTCGTCTATGGCGGGCTAACCTGGATGACTTCTTCCGGCAACGACGAGAAAGTGAAGAAGGGCCGGGAGATCATCATCTGGTCGGCTATCGGCCTCGTCGTGGTCTTTATGTCTTACGCTCTGACCCGCTTTGTCATCACCACGATCGTTCAATAAGATACGAATTAGAATATCGGCGTTGACAAGCGCCGATATTTTTTTTATAGTAAATACTGCTTGTCGTGCAATTTGTTTTTAGCCACCCCTTATCTCTGAGGGTTTATTAAGGGTCGATACCAAAGCGGTCAACTGGGGCAGACTGTAAATCTGCTGGCCTTGTGCCTTCGTTGGTTCGAATCCAACTCGGCCCACCTTAATATGCTAACTTTATGCCTCTAATCAATCCGGATAAGATCGGCCTTGGTTTGCTCCGGATCTTCGTCATCGAGCTCATCGTGCTGGCCATCGTCGTCATCGCCTTGCTCGTCTTTTGATATGCCCGAGTTACCGGAAGTAGAAACTATCCGGCGCGATCTGGCCGCGTGCGCTTTAGGCCGGCGGATCAGCGCGGTCAATATTTTGTCGCCAAAAATCGCCTCGCATCCCGCGGCTTTTTTTAAAAAATCTCTGGTCGGCCGGCGCTTGACCGGGTTGGCGCGGCGCGGCAAATTGCTGATCTTGAGCCTGTCTCCCGCCCGGACAGGGATTGCCTACCTATTGATCCATTTAAAGATGACCGGCCAGCTCATCTATCAGGATAAACAGAGCCGGGTCGCCGGCGGGCATAGCCTGGGCGGCCGTTCTTTCGCGTCGGCGGTCGGCGGGGAATTGCCTAATAAGTATACTCGAGCTAGCCTGGAATTTGCGGGCAGCGGCCGTCTGTTTTTTAATGATTTGCGGAAATTTGGTTATTGGAAATTAGCCACAGCTGAAGAATTGGAAAAAATTTTAGCCGCCAATTATGGTCCGGAACCTTTGACCGCGACTTTCTCCGCCGCTTTTTTGGAAAGTCTCCTGCGCGGCCGGCAGACTAAGATCAAGGCGCTTCTTTTGGATCAGAAAAAGGTCGCCGGCTTGGGCAACATTTATGTAGATGAGGCTCTCTGGGCAGCGCGGATCCGGCCGTCTCGCGCGGCAGGCTCGCTCCGGGCCAGGGAGGTCGAACGGCTTTACCTGTCTATTAATCAGATTATAAAGTTAGCGATCAAGCATCGCGGCACGACCTTCAGCGATTATGTGGACGCGCGCGGCCGCCAGGGTAATTTTTCCCGGCTGCTAAAGGTTTACGGCCGGCGGGGCGAAGCCTGCCTGGCTTGCGGACAGCCGATTGTCCGGATGAAGCTCGCCGGACGCGGGACGCATTATTGCCCCCATTGTCAAAAATAAGCCAAATTTAGCCAGAAATAGCCGGTCGGCAATTGACTTTTATCCGGTTTTTTTATATCGTTTAATTAGCCTTATTAAAAATATAAACAAATATGTCCCAAGACAACATGATCAAGCTGGAATGCACGGTTTGCAAGACGACGACCCATCATTCCCACAAGAACAAGAAGACCCTGAAAGAGAGATTGGAGCTGTCTAAATATTGCAATCGTTGCAAGAAAAACACCCTCCACAAAGAAACTAAATAGCCAACTTTAATAAAGTTTAAGTCCGGCGCGCCGGCTTATCCATATGCCTAAAAAATTAACCAAGCCGTTTTTACTAATTCTGGTATTTTTGGTACTGGTAGCCTGTTATTTAGTTTTCCGGCCTTTCTTGACGGAGATCTTAGTCGCCGCGATCTTGGCTTCTGTCTTCTATAAGCCTTTCGCTTATCTGGCTAAATTTTTGCGCGGTCGGGAAAAAACCGCGGCTTTATTGATGTGCCTGCTCTTGCTCGTCATCATCATTCTGCCATCCTTCAAGCTGATAACTTACGCTGGCCAGAAATCCGTTATCGCCTATGACGCGACGGTCGCTTTCTTTAGCAATCATACGGTCAACGACCTCTTTAAGACGGATTTCTTCCAGCGCGGCGCCTTGAGCTATCTGAATTTGGGCCAGTATAATTTTTATAATGAGACTTTCCAGAATACCCTGTTGGAAATCTTAAAACAGTCCAGCAATTGGCTGCTGTCCGGCGCGACTTTGGCTTTGCGGGAGACCACTAATTTTGTCATCTCCCTGATCCTGATCATCGTCACGATGTTCTTTTTCTTCATCGACGGCAAGAAGATGCTAGAAACCTTGATGCGCCTGTCGCCGCTGCCGGATAAGTATGACCTGGTCCTTTTCCGGAAATTCCAGCGCGTCAGTTACACGACTTTTATCTCTACTTTTGTCGTCGCCATCGCCCAGGGCGTGGTCGGCGCCATCGGTTTCGCCATCATCGGCTTTCCGGCTTTCTTAGCCGGCGTCCTGACCGCGCTTCTTTCACTCCTGCCTTATATCGGTTCAGCCATCTTTTTCGTGCCGGCCGGCCTCTACTATCTTTTAGCCGGTGATGTCTGGCAAGGGGTATTCATCCTTCTCTGGGGGGCTTTCGTGACTGGGACGATCGATAATGTCATCAGGACCTATATGGTCAAGGGCGATGCGGAAATCAACCCGATCTTCGTTTTGTTCTCGATCTTGGGCGGCGTCCTCCTCTTTGGTTTCTGGGGCGTGGTCTTGGGCCCGCTCATCATCGCTCTGGCCGTTACGATCTTCCATATCTATGAGCTCGAGTTCTGCGCGGAAGAAGGGGAGCAGAAACAGGAATAAGCTTTAGATTAAATCCCGCGCGCCTAGGAGCGCGCGGCAAGCATTAAAATATGTTAGGACCAAAAACTAAAAAAAACTTGGAGAATGCTCTGGCCGGAGAATCTTTGGCGCGCAATCGGTATGACTATTTCGCTTCTGTTTTCCGCAAAGCCGGCTATGAACAGATCGCGAACCTATTTACGGAAACAGCCTTGAATGAGAAGGAGCATGCTAAGATCTGGGCTAAGCAATTAGGCTTAATCAGCCCCGATCTCGCCACGAATCTGAAGGCAGCCATCGAGGGCGAACATTATGAGACGACACAGATGTATCCAGATATGGAGAAAGACGCTTTAGAGGAAGGGCATCCGGATATCGCTCGGTTATTTAAAGAAGTCGGGGAAGTAGAGAAAGCGCATGAAGAGCGGTATCAGAAATTATTAGCTAATCTGGAGAAAGGCGAAGTCTTCAAGCGCCCGGAAGTCAAGAAATGGAAATGTTTGAATTGCGGCTATATCTATGAAGGCACAGAGCCGCCTAAAGTCTGTCCGTCCTGCTCGCACCCGCAAGGCTATTTCGAAATCTGGGTGGAAGCGTATTAAAAAATATTTTGCTCCGCAAGGGGCTTCCGCGGGATTAGTATAACAGTAGTACACTGGTCTCCAAAACCAGTAGCGTAGGGGCAGCACCTACATCCCGTGCCAAGATGATAAAACCAGACGGCCTGTCTGGTTTTATAGTAAATAGCCAGCCGCCAAAATATTATGGAAAAATCTTATCGTTATTTGAGTATCATCAGCATTTTTTTCGTGGTTATTTTCCTGATTTCCAATATCGTGTCCGCCAAGATCGTTGATTTGCGCTATTTCGTCTTTGACGCCGGCACTTTGCTTTTCCCGCTCAGCTATATCTTCGGCGACATCTTGACCGAGGTCTACGGCTACCATCGCTCGCGCCAGGTCATCTGGCTCGGTTTTTTCTCGGCCTTACTAATGTCTTTAGCTTTCATCATCGTCGGGAAATTGCCGCCCGCCGCGGATTGGCCCAATCAGGCAGCTTATGAAGCGATTCTCGGCTTGACCCCGCGGATCGTCGCGGCTAGCCTAGTGGCTTATTTTTGCGGCGCCTTCTTGAATTCTTTTGTCTTGGCGAAACTCAAGGTCTGGACGCGCGGCCGCTATCTCTGGCTCAGGACGATCGGCTCTACGGTCGGCGGCGAACTGGTCGACAGTCTATTATTCGTATTGATCGCCTTTGTCGGGATCTTGCCGCCCTCTTTATTGGTCACTTTGATAATTTCTAACTATGTCTTTAAGACGCTCGTAGAGATCTTGTTCACTCCGCTCACTTATCGAGCCATTGCTTTCTTGAAGCAGCGGGAGCGGGAAGATTTTTACGACGAGCAGACAGATTTTAATCCTTTCTCTAATTAGAGGCAGCGGTCTTGTGCGGCTTTATTTATTTCTCATAATAAGGTATAATTGATTCAGAGGGGCCTACCATCTCGCCCCCGTAATTTAGATAATTTAGCTTGGACAGCCTGGGAATTTAATTTAAACAAACGCTAAAGGTCGAGTTTGTTTATAGAATATTTAAAATTTCTCTTCTTGCTAATATGAAAAACTTAACTACGCTGGATTGGATTGCCATCATCTTGGTCGTCGTCGGCGGTTTGAACTGGGCCTTAGTGGGCCTTTTTAGTTGGGATTTGGTGGCGGCTCTTTTCGGCGCTATGTCCGTCCTGGCGCGTATCGTTTATACCCTGGTCGGCTTGGCCGCGCTATATTTGATCGGCGTTTCTGGTCGCTTAGCTCGGAAATAGTTTTGGGCGCTGACAGTCGGCGTCAGTCGGCGTCAGGATGATCTGCGCTAGATTTATTTTATAAAAAAGCGGTCTTTTTAAGGCCGTTTTTTTAAATAAAAAGCTACCCGAGAAATAGGGTAGCGTAATCGTTTTTGGATTGGTTAATTCTTGATGATCTGAGGCACTAGATCTGGCCTTAAGACCATCAGCAGGAGCGCCATCCGGATATACAAGCCGTTCTGCGCCTGGATAAAGTAATGGGCGCGCGGGTCGTTATCAACATATTCCGGGATTTCCCAAAGGCGGGGCAGGGGGTGCATGATGATCGATTGTTGAGGCAATAGCCTGAGAACTTCGGCATCGATGCTGAAACGGCCTGGTTCCTTGTCTTTCTCTTCAATCGAGCTGCCTTGTTCCGCCTGGATGCGCGTCATGTAGAGCACATCCATTTGGCTGGCGATTCTCAGCAGATCGGTATGTTCGGACCAGTCAATGCTATGCTTGGTCAGGTAATCCTTGATATCCTTGTTTATCCTGAGAGCCGGAGTCGATACTAAGGATAGCCTGATGTCGCTGAATTTGCCGAACAGATAAGCCAGCGAACGGATCGTCCGGCCATGCAGCAAGTCGCCGACCAGGGCGATATTAGTATGGTTGACCCGTCCGAATTTTTTATAGATGGTGTAGAGGTCTAAGAGCGCCTGGGTGGGATGCTGGTTATCGCCATCGCCGGCATTGATGATCGGTACCGCGGATGACAGGGCGACCGTCAGAGCGTCGCCAGCTTTGATGAAGCGGCTGATGATTATATCCGGATTGTAGCCGCTGAGGATCTTAAAGGTGTCAGCCGTTGATTCACCTTTGAATTTTGATGAAAATTGCGCGGCATTTTCCGTAGAGAACATGATTTTCCCGCCCATGAATTTAAAGGCGGCGATGAAAGAGACATGGGTCCGAGTGCTCGGCTGTTCGAACCAAACGATTGCGTTCTTGCCGGCTAGATAGTTGGCGCCGCCGGTCTCTACTATCATTTTCATATGGTCAGCGAGGGGGAATATGTAATGGAAGATCGTATCCAGATCGAATTGCTGGGTCTGGATAATGTGGTGTAGTTGCAGGGCGTCCGTGTAAGAGAAATTAAGAGGTTCTTGGTTCATAGTTAGTCCTCCGATTTTGGGATTGTTTGTGAATGAACGGCAGTGTTCGATTATTTCCCAATGACTTTAGCATAAATAGAGGAAAATACAAGTTATCAGCCGTTAATCCGCTGGTTTGCTTCATTTTTGTCTAACTTATGTGCTATAATTAAAATATTAAAATCGTTATTCGGCGCTTTAGCCTTCTCGCTCCATCCAATCAATTTTTGTCTATAAATAAAGGCCCCTCGGTCCTTCGCGGCCGGCGGATCAAAAAAATTATGAAAATATTAATCATCGATGATGAAATCAGCGCGGCCACTACGCTCAAGGCGCTCCTGATGAGCCAGGATCAGCTGGAGATCGATATCGCCTATAATGGCAAAGAAGGGCTGGCTAAGATGTCGGCCGCCAATCCGCCCTATGATGTCTTGATTTTGGACGTGATGATGCCGGATTTCAGCGGCTTGGATGTCTGCAAGGCGATGCATGCTGACGAGAAGCTGAAGGGTATCCCGATCATCCTGAATTCCGCTTTGCCGATCAACTCGAAGGAACTACAGGGCTTGCTCAGCGAATTCCAGGCGCTTAATCCGATCAAGGGGGTTCTGGAAAAACCTTTCGTTTTGGAAGATCTCTTGGCGGCGATCAAGGAAGCGGTCGCTTAGCGGCCGTCCGGTTAAGACGTCTTATCCATTATAATTATCATATGAAAAAGATTATCATTGTTTTCGCCCTCCTGGTCGCGGTTATCGTCCTAGCCTGGTGGCTGAATGCCATGTTGGCGCCGAAAGCGCCAGAAATCATGGAAAAAGAGCCTTTGGTAATCGGCTTTTCCTTAGGCACGACCCGAGAAGAGCGTTGGTTCTCTGATCGTGATCTCTTCATTAAGAGAGCTGAAGAATTAGGCGCGGCGGTGAGCGTTGCTTTATCCGATTATAATGTGCCATTGCAGATTTCCCAGATCCAAAATCTGATCAGCCAGGGAGTCAAAGTAATCGTCGTCATCCCTTCGGACTCGGAAAAGATCGCACCGATCATCGAAGAAGCGCATCAGGCCGGCGTCCGGATTATCGCCTATGACCGCCTGATAAAAGACGCTAACGTCGATCTTTATCTGTCTTTCGATAACGTCAAGGTCGGCCAGCTCGAAGCCCAGAGCATCCTGGATCTTAAGAGCGAAGGAGACTTCGCCTATATCGGCGGCGCGCCGACTGACAATAATGCTTTTTTGTTACGGACCGGCTCGATGTCGGTTCTAGACCCGAAGATCAGGAGCGGCGAGATAAATCTCGTAGTCAACCAATTGATGGAGGGCTGGAAGCCGGATGAAGCTTATAAGACGATCAAGAATTATCTGGCGACCGGGCAGACCTTGGACGCGGTTATCGCCGCTAACGACGGCACAGCTTTCGGCGCTATCCAGGCATTGAAAGAGAAGGGGCTGGCCGGCATCGTTCCGGTTTCCGGCCAGGACGCGGAGCTGTCCGCCTGCCAGCGGATCGTCGACGGGACGCAGGCCTCTACAGTTTATAAGCCGATCAAGCTCCTGGCCTATCGCGCCGCTGAAATCGCGGTGGCGATGGCAAGTGGCCAAGAGCCGGAAGTTAATAGCACGATCGATAACGGCAAGGTCCAGGTTTTATCTTACTTTTTGGAACCGATTTTAGTGACAAAAGAAAATATGCTGAGCACGATCATCAAGGACGGTTTCCATACTTACGAAGAAGTTTATCGGAGCCAGCCTCCTATCGAATACGCTGAATAGGCCGGATTTATGCATAAGAGCATCCGCGTAAAATTATTGACCGCTTTTTTGACGATTATCGCCGTATTTACGATCGCGGAAGGTTTTTTTATCGTGGTTAATTTCAATATCATCAATCGTTATAAAGATTTATCTGATACGATGGTGTCTGAATACCGCATTATCGGCGAAACTTCGAGCCTGATCGAATCTTTCAAAGATTTCGTGAAGTATCCTAATGATAGCTGGCAGAAGGCCAAAGTTTTCGATACGCGCGCCGGACTGAGAGCTTTATTGATCAAGATCGACGGGGCGATCGTCGATTCGGACAGCCGGGTGGCTTTCAACGGCTTGCGGAATACCGTCAATCAAGTGATCGCTGAGATCGATGACGGCGCGGACGAAGTCTTGAGGGGCGATTATTCGGAAACGACTACCCATTATGATAACGCCAATCGGCTGAATAAATTCGTCCAAGATAATACGACCAACCTGCTCTTGCGTCAATTAGCTTATGCTAAATCTTTGGAAACGGAAATCGGGCAGATCCAGATCTGGAGCGAGATTATCGCTTTATTGATTTTTCTATTCGTGGCCGCCGGTTCGATTTGGTATGCCGTTCTATTTTCCAAGAAGCTGGTGACACCTTTGATCAGCCTGACCCGTCTGGCCAAAGCGATCGAAGGCGGCGACCTGAAAGCGATGGTCGAGAAGGAAGTCCTGACGGGAGACGACGAAGTGACCAGCCTTGCCAATTCTTTCAATATGATGATATTTTCTTTGCGGCAAAGCATCAAGAAGCTGCAGGAATATAATATCGAAGTCAAGGATTCCCGCAATCGGCTGAAGGCGGAAAAGAATAAGTTGCAGCAGTACCTGGATATCGCCGGCATCATCGTGCTGATATTCTCTCCTCATAACCATAATGTCTTCTTGATCAATAAGAAGGGGCGAGAAATATTAGGGATCCAGCCGGAGGAAATCATGGGTAAAGACTGGGTGAGCCTCTTTGTCTCCCGGAATAGCCGGCTGAAGACCAAGAGCTTCTTGAACCTCCTTATTTCCGGCGCGCCAGCGCGCGATGATACTTTGGAAAATGTCCTAGTGACCAAAGATAATAAGGAGAAGAATATCGTCTGGCATTTCAGCGTTTTGAAGAATGAAAACGGCGTGCCGGAAGCGATCCTCGCTACCGGCGTCGATGTTACTGAGCTGACTATGGCCCAAGTGACGATCGAGCAACTCCGGGAAGTTGACCGCTTGAAGAATGAAGTGATGAACATCGCGACGCATGAATTGAAAACGCCCTTGATTTCCATCGTCGGCTTATCGGAAGTGATGGAAAAGAAGCCGGAGAGCCTATCGTCGGATTACCGCAATTATATTTCGATCATCCATCAAGAGGGGGTTAAGCTGACTAATCTGATCAAGTCCATGTTATCCGCCAGCCGCAATGAGCTCGGTCGGATCGCCCTGGTTAAGGAAAAATTCAATCTAGCCGAATTGATCTTGTCGCTGGAAACTTCCTTGCAGGTTTTAGTGAAGCGGACGGACTCTAAGATCGCTTTCGACATCCAGGTCAAGGAGGCGATACTGGAGAGCGATAAGGCTAAGATTTCCCAAGTGATCTATAATTTCGTGGATAACGCCGTCAAATATGGGCCGCGCCAGCAGACTATCTCTATCGCCCTGGCCCAATCTGCTCCCGATACCGTCAAAGTTTCCGTGACCGGCGCCGGCGCGGGGATTTCCGAGGATGACCAGAAGAAATTATTCATGAAGTTTTCTCAGTTAGAGCCTTCGCTTTCCCGTTCCCAAGATGGCATGGGCCTAGGACTTTTTATCTGTAAGCAGAATATTGAACATCTAAACGGACAGATCGGCGTTTTTAGCCAGCCTAATCAGGGCGCGACTTTCTATTTTACTTTGCCGCTCTTAGGCGCGCCGGCTAAAGATAAGACTGCGGGCGCTAAAGGCAAGCCCGGGAAAATCGCTGCCGCCAAATGAGATATTTAATGATAAAAATATGAAAATTTTAATCGTCGACAACGACCTTAGCACCGTGACGACGCTGAAAGCGCTCTTGCTCGGTCAGGAAAATTTTCAGATCGACACCGCCTTCGGCGGCCAGGAAGGTTTGGATAAGATGGCGGCCAGCCCGGACTACGACCTGGTTATCTTAGACATCATGATGCCGAAAGTGAGCGGCATGGATGTCTGCCAGGCTATGGTCAAGGATTGGAAGCTGCGCGATATTCCGGTCCTTCTGATGTCCTCGGCCCTGCCGATTCCGCCGGCTGAATTTCATAATTCTTTGGAAAAGTTCAGCGGCTTAAGCGTAGTCAAGGGCGTGCTGGAGAAGCCTTTCGTGATCAGGGATCTCCTGGTCCAGATCCATCAGGCGGCGCGCCGCCCGCTGTAAGGCGATTTCTAAAATTTTTTGAGGCGCAGAAAAAAAGGGCTCGCTTAAGGCGGCCCTTTGAGTTTTAATTCTTATGGAAATGGCGGCGCAGTATCTGGAATAATTCCGCCGCGATAGTTTCGCTGACCGTCACGTCATGCATCAACCCGCCGGTTCGATTCTCGTAGCTGCGCGGTATCGAGTCGGCGATGAAAGTCTTTTCAAACGGATTATCGAAGAATAATTTTCTTTGCCAGCCTGGCGTACAGACGGCGTGAGTAGCGGCAAAAAAGATCGTTTGCGCTCCGAAAGATTTCAGGAGGTGGCCGGTCTTGTTGGCGGTTTCGCCGGAAGCGATTTCGTCTTCGATCATCAGGATGACCTTGCCTCGGATATTTTCCGGCGTGGCGTAATAGAGGTCGGGGAAATTAAATGTTTTTTTGCAGCGTTCGGTTAATCTTAAAATTTCTTCTTTTTCCGCCTGGATTATTTCGGCGGCGTTATTCAATCCTCTTTTTTTCAGGTTGAAAGCGACGCCTCGTCCGAGCAAGCGGGCGAGCATGATAGCGCGATAGATCGAGCCTTCGTCCGGCGCATAGATTATGACCTTATCGGCCGCCGTTTCCGTTATTCCGGCCGCGGCCAGGAAAGGCTTGATCGTCCGGGCGAAGTTTTCCGACATATCTATCGGGAAGAATCCGATGCCGAAATCACGGCAGTTTGTTTCCATATTTTCTACGGAATGGGGGGTCGCGACGACTAGTTGGTTGACGCCGGCATGGGCTAGACGATCGATGAGCATGCGCAGGCGGTTTATTTCTTCATTTTTTTCATGATGGTCTTGGCGCCTGAACCTTAGGAAGGGGACGACGGCGATGATATGTTGAGCCTGATACTGGTGCTTTAAAGCCCAGCATAATTGCAGGAATTCTTCCTGCAACTCAGCCGTGTACATGCTTTGGTAGAGCACTATCGTCTTGCCGGCGACCTCTTCGTATTTAGGTATCTTGTCGTCTTGTTCGGCGTCGCCGAAGCGGGCGAAATTAATATGTCGGAAATAGAGATCGGCGCCGATGAATTCGCCGAGACTAACAAGGATCTTCACCCCTAGCTGGTGATTGCCGTTGCCGCTAAAAAACAAGACCTGGTCTTTGATTAATTCTTTCATGATTCTATCTCCCTTTTTATTAGATTGGATTTTTATTTTTTGTTTATTTTTTCGATTGTCAATGAGCTGGATGGGCGGAATGTACCCCCCTGATCTTAACAATTGATTTTGCCATTTTTAGAAGGATAAGTCAATAATAGCGAAGAAAGCCGGCTGGCCGGCGTATTATTAGATTAACTGGTTAGTGCTATACTTAAGACATGATCGATGCTAAAAGCGCCGAAGGCGCCAGCGATGAAGAGCTGGTTAAACTGACCCTGCAAGACCAGGATAATTTTTTGTATCTGGTCGACCGTTATAAGGGTCGGCTGCTCAGTTATATCCGCCGTCTGACCAATGTTAATAATGAAGACGCGGAAGATGCTCTGCAGGAGGTCTTCATCAAGGTTTATTCTAACTTGAACGGTTTTAATAAAGATCTGAAGTTTTCTTCCTGGGTCTATCGGATTGCCCATAACCAGGTGATCAGCAATCATCGCAAGCTAAAGGCGCGCCCTGAAGGCTACGCCGTTTCGATCGATGATCAGGCAGCTCGGAAATTAGCGGCGGAGATCGATATCGCGTCCGGCGCCGATTTGCAGATTTTACAAGTTAATATCGCCAAGGTTTTGGATAAGTTGGCGGGAAAATATCGAGAAGCGCTTATCTTGAAATTTTGGGAAGAGAAGAGCTATCAGGAGATTTCTGATATCATCAAGAAGCCGCCGGGGACGGTCGCTTCCACTATCAATAAGGCGAAGCAGGAGTTCAAGAAAGAATTAGCCAGGCAAAATTTAAACTTAATATAATATGTCAGATTTAATCAATGATGATTTCGACCGGAAATTAGTCGCTAAGATCAAGGAAGAGAAGATCGCGCCTAGGCCGCGCTGGCATTTTTTGTTGCGTAATTCGGTCATCTGGGCGACCGGCACCGCCTCGCTCCTGATTGGCGCGGGTGCGGTCTCCGTGATGATTTATCTCTTGAAGTATAACGGCTGGGAGATCCGGACGGAAACTAATAAAGCGTTCTGGGAGTTTTTCCTTTTGACTTTACCGTATTTTTGGATCTTATTCCTAGCCCTTTTTGTCTTTATCTTATACTATAATCTGAAGCATACATCGCGCGGTTACCGCTATCCGGTCTGGTTTATCGTTTCCTCTTCCATCCTGTCCAGCGTCATCCTCGGCAGCGCTTTTTTCTTAGGCGGCCTAGGCGAGAAGATCGATAATATCCTGGGCGAGCAGGCGCCATTCTATGATAAGGTGATCAACCGGCATCTGGACTTTTGGTTTAAGCCGGAGGAGGGTCGCTTGGTCGGTATCGTCACGGCCAAAGACGAGAGCCGGGTATTTACGATTGTTGATCCTGCTGGCCGAGTCTGGCAAATAACCGCCCGCCCGCAAGCCGGACCAGTGGTCTGGCTGCGCTTAAAAGAACCGGTCGATCTGATTGGCCGGGTCGTGGCTGAGGATCAGTTTGAAGCGGTCGTGATCAAAGCAGGCCGGCCAGGGCGCAGCTTTTTCCTCCGGGCGCATCGTCCTTCCAACTACCTTCACCAGCCTCCTTGCCCGAACGGCGATTGCCC
The DNA here is from genome assembly GCA_041651195.1 of Patescibacteria group bacterium. Lineage (GTDB taxonomy): Bacteria > Patescibacteriota > Patescibacteriia > Patescibacteriales > UBA12465 > UBA12465. The sequence continues at coordinate 114,799 of JBAZJR010000002.1, read as the reverse complement.
CTTGCCCCCCTTGAGAATTATTGACTAATAATAGTGAAGGAATTGTCCGCGGCGGCGTATTAACCAAAAGAAGGCCTTGTTTTATTATGCGGCTGGCGCGCCGGGCGGCGGCCCGGACGGTCCGGCCAATTAAGTTATAGTTTTAATAAAAAAATTATGAAGCGAAAATTATTATTTTGTCTGGCGCTCGTATTTTTTTTGCTGGCCTTGACCGCTTGCAGCCCGAAACCGTCCGGTCAAGATCAGGCTGGCGGCGGAGCGTCTTTAGATCAGTCAGCGCGCGGACGCGATAAAAGGCCAGATTTCGGCCAACCAGATAGGCCAGCTGATATCCGTGGTATCGTGAAATCGATAGTTGGTAATGAAGTGACTATCTTGAAGGTCGATCCAGCCGGTCGGGCCAGTTCTACGCCGGCAGCCTCGCCCGAGAAAAACGCTTCCGGTCCGGCGGCCGTTTCTTTGAGCGGTGCCAATGCTCCGTCCGGGATGGCGGTCGGTCGCGGTCTTGGCGGCGGTCCTGGCGGCGTCCAGACGGAAGGCGCGCGTGCCGAGATGCTAGCGAAGCTGAAGGAAATGAGCACCGGCGAGGAAAAAGTCCTGATTCCGGTTGGCATTAAGATGATAAAGCCGTCGGCTGCCAGCAATGGCCGCGGAGAGATGATAGAAGCGACCTTGGTCGATGTGGCGGCCGATAAGATGCTGACGATCTGGCTGGACGCGAGCACTGGCGATAGGAAAGTAGCGGATTTCGTCCTGATTAATAATTAATTTTTTATGTCTGAGTCAATCCTGGCGCAAAGCCAAAAAGCCAAACGGGGAGTCTTCGGCTTTATTTTTAGTAAGAAATTTATTATCATCGTTGGCCTGGCGATAATTTTAGGCGGCGGCGCCTACTACTTCTTTTATTATCGGGCGGCGGACAATGCGACGGCCACAGTCCAGATAAAAAAATGGACGGCCAAGAAAGAAGACTTAAAGATTGCCGTGGAAGCGACCGGCAAGGTCGTGGCTAAAGACGGCGTGGAGCTGTCTTTTCCCGTGACCGGCAATCTGGAAGTCGATAATGTCTACGTGAAGGAAGGCGATAAGGTCAAGAAAGGCGATAAGATCGCTTCGGTCAAGACGGAAAGCCTGGAATTCGAATTGCGAAATGCCTACTCCAGCTATCAGTCGGCCCTGGCTAATTTCAATACTAAACAGGAATCCGCGACGGAAAGTGAGATTAATAAGGCAAAGATTGCCATCGAGCAGGCGCAGGTCTCCTTGGACCAGGCAAAGATCAGTTTGGAGCAGACTAAATCCAGTTCTAACCAGAGCATCGCCAACGCGGAGAGCAATCTGCAGACCGCCAAGAATAATCTCCAGCTAAATAGCAGCGTAACTGACAGCGAGAATGTCCGCAACGCCTATGCCAGCTTAGTGACCACGCTGAAGTCTATTGATTTGACCTTGCAACGGACGCTCCGTGATTCTGACAGCATCATCGGCGTTGATGACACTTTGATCAATATTGATTTTAAGGAAGGCTTAGGCGCTAAGGACGCGACCAGTTTTGAAGAGGCCAAAAGCAGTTATCGGAGCGCGAAGGAGGCGCGCGCTAATTTTTCAGCCCAGCTTAGCGCACTGACTGGCAACGATAATGCGGCTAGCGACGCGGCCGCCGCGGCTGTCGGACAAGCCCTGATTGTCTTCCAGGATCATTTGTCCGATATGCAGAAGCTTTTAGACGCGACCATGACTTTTGCCAACCTTTCCCAGTCTAAATTAGATGGTTTTAAATCGACGATCAGTTCCGACCGAAGCAGCGTCAACTCCTCTATCGCTAGCCTGAACAGCGCTCAGCAGGCGGTCGCGAGCGCCAAGAATAATCTCAGCCAGTATCAGATCGCTTATGATAAGGCGGTCAACGACTTAAGCACGGCGCAAAAGCAAGCGGAGCAGAATATTAATAACGCTAATATTTCTATCCGGTCGCGGGAAATCGCACTGACCAGCGCGCAGAACGATTATAAAGACTTGATCGCGCCGGTTAAGGAATCTGATCTAGCTTCAGCGCGCGCCCAGCTGACTTCGGCCGCCATCTCAGTCGACAAGGCCAAATATAATATGGAGCAGGCGACCTTGATTTCGCCGATCGATGGCGTGATCGCTATGTTGAATTATAAGCAGGGTGACATTATCCTAAGCGATAGCGCCAAGACGATGGCGACGATCATCAACAATGATACTCTATTCATCGAAGCCAATATCGAGGAAGCCGATGTCAGCAAGCTGAAAGTCGGCGATCAGGCTGTCGTTACTTTTGACGCGATTGACGGGTTGAGCCTGCGGGGCGAGATTAGCTTCATTTCCTTAACCTCCACGACCAGCACCAACGGTATTGTCACTTATCTCGTCCGGGTTATCCTGAATAACGACGGTAAGGCGCAGATCCGCGAAGGGATGACCGCGGCGATCGAATTCGTGACCGCCGAGGCGCTTGGCGTCTTAAGCGTCCCGGTCGCGGCCGTCCGCAACATCAACGGCCATCCGGCGGTGGAATTGGCAGATGGCAGCATTGCCCAGGTTACGACTGGCTTTACCGACGGCAAGAAAGTAGAAGTGATTAGCGGTCTGAGCGAAGGGAACGTGATTATCTATTAATCCGGGCGATGGCTGGTTTCGCTATCGTATATAAATATGACGGATATCGCTATAAAATTTGTAGACGCCCATAAATCCTATTATCTGGCCAACGGAGAAGAAGTGCCGGTCTTAAGAGGGATTGATTTGATGATCAAGAAGGGAGAGTTCGTGGCGATCATGGGCGAATCCGGCGGCGGTAAGACGACTTTATTGAATATCATCGGCTGCCTGCATCCGCTCACCAAAGGCCAGTATCTTCTGGATGGCGAAGATATCGGCGGCGTTAAGGATGATTTTACCCTAGCTTTCATCAGGAATAAGAAGATGGGTTTCATTTTCCAGCAATTCAACCTTTTTTCCCGTTTCTCCGCTCTCCAGAATGTCGCTCTGCCGGCGCTCTATGCCGGCCAGCCAGCCCTAGAGAGGCAGCGTAAGGCGCGGGAACTATTAAAATCAGTCGGCATGGAAAAAAGGATCTTCCATAAGCCGACGGAGCTCTCCGGCGGCCAGCAGCAGCGGGTGGCGATTTGCCGCGCGCTGATCAATGATCCGGAAATTATCTTAGCCGATGAGCCGACCGGCGCCTTAGATTCAAAATCCGGCCTGGAAGTCATGGACATCTTCGCCGGCTTCAAGCAGCAGGGACGGACTGTCGTTATGGTAACGCATACTTCCGCGGTGGCTAAATATGCTGATCGGATCATCTATCTGCGGGACGGGCAAGTCGTGGATGAAGATTATAAATTGACCGGCGGCAGCTATTAATTATAAGGCGGCAGCTATCGATTATGTTTTTAGAAATTATAAAAATGGCGCTGGAGTCTCTCCTCGCCAAGAAAACCAGGACCTTCCTCTCGATGCTCGGGATCATCATCGGCGTCGCGACCGTGATCGCGGTTTTTGCCGTCGGACAGGGCGCCCAAGAATCAGTGAACGCGCAATTTCAGAATATGAGCGCTAATTCTATCCTGATCATGCCGAATCGCGGCCGCGGCTTTACTAGCAGCTCTAAGCTGACGACGGCGGATGCCCAGTTATTGCTCGAGTCCGAACATATCTCTTCCGCGGCCGGCGCGATCCAAGGCAGCACTTCTGTTTCTTACGGTTCAGTCGAAAAGACTTATAGCGTGGTGGGCGTCGATCAGAATTATTTGGGAATCTCCAATTTGACGGTAGCGAGCGGCCGAGGCTTAGAGGAGGAAGATATCAGCGGCAAGGCCTTAGTGGCCGTTATCGGCCAGACGGTCGTGTCCGATTTATTCTCCGATGGGACCGAACCGCTCGGTAGCGTGATCACGGTCGGCGGCAAGAAATTGGAAGTCGTCGGCATTTTGAAAAAATTAGGTTCGCGGATCGGCATGATTTCCGTAGACGAGTCGATCCTGATCCCGAGCAGTACGGCTGAAAAGAGCATCCTCGGCACGCGCGGCCAAGTGATGATCACGACGACAGTCGATAATGTCGATAATACCGCTTTAGCCACTTCCAGCATCACGAGCATCCTGAGAGCGGAGCATAACTTGAAAGCGACGCAGGAAGATGATTTCCGGATCATGGATGCCGGCAGCATGGTTGCCGCCGCCCAAGAATCGGCTAAGACTATGACTGCGCTCTTGACGGCGATCGCTGCGATCACCCTGCTCGTTTCCGGCATCGGCATCATGAATGTCATGTTCGTCACGGTCGCCGAGCGGACCAGGGAGATCGGCATCGCGAAGGCGATCGGCGGCAAACGCTCGGATATCCTGGTCCAGTTCTTGTTAGAATCGATAATCCTGTCTATGGTCGGCGGTTTGATCGGCATGCTTATCGGCCAAGGGGCGATCCCTCTTATCTCTTATTTTAATCTGATCGCGATGGCCAGCTCTTGGACCGGACCGGTCATCGGTTTTACCTTTTCGGTCTTAGTCGGCGTTTTCTTCGGTTTTTATCCGGCTTTTAAGGCCAGCCGCTTGGATCCGGTCGATGCTCTCCGGAGCGAATAAACGATTTTTTTTCCCGCGCTGAAAAAACAATCCCGCTGGGGATTGTTTTTTTGTTCGGCTATCTTTTCATTGTGCCGTCCTTGCCGCCCGGCATCAAATCCTAGTACGCCGCATCAATAGGGTATTGAAGATGATACTGAGCGAAGAGAAAGACATCGCGCCAGCGGCGATGATCGGGCTGAGCAAGAGGCCGAAGGCCGGGTAGAGCGCGCCGGCGGCGATCGGAATGGCGATGATATTGTAGAAGAAGGCCCAGAAGAGGTTCTGTTTTATCTTTCGGATCGTCAGGCGGGAAATCTTCAGCGCTTTGATTATTTTTGATAGGTCGCCGTGCAGGACCGTGATATCGGCGGATTCGATTGCGACGTCCGAGCCGCCCGCCATCGCGATGCCGGTATCGGCCGCGACGAGAGCGACCGCGTCGTTGACACCGTCGCCGACCATCGCGACCAGGCCGCCGCGCGCTTTTATTTCCCGGATCTTATCGGCTTTCCCAAGCGGCGAAACTTCGGCGATCACTTCGTCGACGCCGGCTTGCTGCGCGATATAATCCGCCGCTTCCTGCCGGTCGCCGCTCAGCATTATGGTTTTGACGCCGAGGCGCTTGAGTTCGGCAATCGCCGTTGTCGCTCCTTCCTTGATCTGATCGGCAAGGGCGAGGATGCCTAAGGCTCGGTCGGCAGTGCTGAGTATCATCAAGCTTTTGCCTTGCTTGGCGAGAGCTTCTATCTCTCGTGCCGGCCAATCAGGCCGCTTGGTTAAGCCTAGATCAGATATCATCTTTAGATTGCCGAGGAAATATTCTTGGCCGTTGATCTGTCCGCTCACGCCTTGTCCGGCTATCGCCTGGAAAGCGCTGACCGGGAGGACTATAATGTTTTCCATTTTTGCCAGACGGCTCACGGCTTGCGCGAGCGGATGTTCGGAATTTTTTTCTAAAGAAGCGGCTAGAGTCAAGACATCGCCCCGCGTCCCTTTAAGCGGCAGGATATCGCTGACTGTCGGTTCGCCCTTCGTGATCGTTCCGGTCTTGTCCATGACGATGACGCCGGTCCGGCCGAATTTTTCCAAGCTGGCGGCGTTCTTGATGAGCAGCCCGTTCTTGCTGGCTAGGCCGAGCCCGACAGTGATGCCGGTCGGAGTCGCTAAGCCGAGGGCGCAAGGGCAGGCGATGGCCATGACGCTCACGAAGCAGGTGAGGCCGAGGCTTACGGCTTCCGGCCAGGCGGTAAAGCGCGGGCCGATGATCAGCCAACCGGCTAAGGTCAATCCGGCGATAACGAGGACAATCGGCACGAAGACGCCGGCGACCGTGTCGGCTAATTTCTGGATCGGGGCTTTCGAATTCTGCGCCGCCTGGGTCGCTTTGATGATCGCGGCTAAGACCGTTTCCGAACCGACTTTATCGATCCGTACTTTAAGCCGGCCTTGCTTATTGATCGTGGCGCCGATTACCTCGTCGCCCGGCTGCTTGTCGATCGGCAGCGACTCACCGCTGATCATCGCTTCGTCGACCGCCGATCCCCCTTCGATAACCCGGCCGTCGGCCGGAATCTTCATGCCCGGCTTGACGATGACGATGTCGCCGACGAGGAGTTCATTGATCGCCAGCTCGATCTCCCGGCCTTGGCGTTCGACGAGGGCGGTCTTGACCTGGAGATTGATCAATTTTTCTATGGTTTCATTAGTCCGTAATTTCGCTTTGTTTTCCAAGTATTTCCCTAGAGAAACGAGGATGATGACGACTATCGTGACATCGAAGAAATACATTTCCGCCAAACCGAGCTGGAGGCGGATAGCCGGAAAGAGATAGATGGCCGTCGAATAGAAATAAGCGAGGCCAGTGCCCAGGCCGATGAGCGTATCCATATTCGCCCGGCCATAGCGGAAGAAGCGGCCGGTCGCTTTTAGGAAATCGAGGCCGACCCAGAATAAGACCAAGGTCGCAGTTAGGAAGACGACGGGGAGCAATATCGCTCCCGGTACCAGCTCCGCTGGCTGCAGTTTTAGGTAGGGGGCGGCCAAGGACCAGAAGAAGACGCTGAGGATCGCGGCCATGATCGGCAGAGTGATGATTAGTTTCCGTTTTTGATCACGCAGTTCCGTTAATTTCTGGCCCTTAGATTCCTCAAAGATATTTCTTGCCGTTCCTCTCTCCGCCGTTCCAGCCATTTTTATCGCCGCATTTATTTTTGCGTCTCCAGGAAAATTTAAGCGATAACCAAGTTTTTTCAAGCGTTGGTTGACTTTATCTGGTTGCAGATTCTCCTCATTCACTTCTAGTTCCGCTTGTTCGGTTAAGGGGTTGATATTCAGTATCTTCAGATTTGGCTCATCCTGCAATTCATCAGTGATGATCTTAGCGCAAGAAGCGCAGTGCATCCCGGTGATGCCGACATTTATTTTTTTAGGCATATATGAATCAGTTATTTTTATTTTTTTGTTGTCTCGATTCCCGCGCCTTTCAATCTTTCAGGACTGATCGCCTCTTAATCTTCCAAAACTAGGAAATTTCCGGTGTACATGCCCATGGAGCAAGAGAAGGGCAGGTCGCCGCTCTTAGTCGGCGTAAATTCGATGACGTTCTCGCCCGGTTTCAGCTGGCGCCTAATCCCTAGGCTCGGGACGATCAGGCTGCTGGCGCAGGAGTAGGGCGCTTGGGCATCGATGATCCAGCGAACCGGTTTATTTTTTACGACCGTGAAACTATTCGGCGCGTAGCCGCGATTCGATTCGACCATGCGGACGATCTGGACTCCCTCGTCGGCCGCCGCGCTGTCTATGGCGCCGCTGTTCGGAATGGTGGCGTCGCCGGTTGGACCGCCATTGATGATATTGCCCGCGCCGAATCCGGAAACTTTGATCAAGGCCCAGCCGTTATTCAGGTTGAACATCGCGAATAGAACGACGACCACGCCGGCCGCGCGGAAGAAAAGGCGGGACTTTTTTTGATCCAGCAGGGAGCTCAGGCCGCCGATGCTCAATAGTCCGGGTGCCGTGCCGAGAGCGAAGAAAGCCATGATCAAGCCGCCGTTCAGGAAGCTGCCGCTTCCGAGAGCGTAGATCTGCATCGCCTGGGTGAAGCCGCAGGGCAGGAAAAAAGTCAGGGCGCCGAGGAGGAGCGGATTGTCCGCCTTGATCCGGCGACCCCAGCTTTTTGGCAAAGCAAAATCGATCCGATTCAGGGCTGGCGCGATATCTAAGAGTTTTAATCCTAAGACCAGGACGACCGCGCCGACCAAGATGGTCAGGAGGCCGTTAAAGAAGGGGGATATCTGGAAAGCGGAGCCGAGAAGCCCTAAAAGTCCGCCCAAGAAGAAGAAGCCTAAGACGCGTCCGGCATTAAAAATGATATGGGGTTGGAATTTTTGGATCCGGCTTGCGTCCGGATTTTCTTTAGCGTAATTAGCGGCGACGCCCAAGACCAAGCCGCCGACCAGGGCCAGGCAGGTAGAAATGCCGGCGACCAGGCCGACGAGGACAGCCAGGGGCAGGGAAAATTCGCCGCGGATCAGGCCGCTCGCGTCGCCGAAGTGCAGGCGGCTGACCAGCCAATAGGCCAAGGCTAATAAGGGGATCAGCAGCTGCCAGTTGGTGCGGCCGCGTTGTCCGGCATCCGGCGCGCAATTAAGCCCGGTTCCATCTGTGCCACTGAGGCCAGCCTCATCCGCCAGATCATAGCCGTCCGCTTTCAGTATCCGGCGGATCGCTTCTTTATCAGGCGCTTCTCCTTGATGATATATTTCCGCTCGGCCGCTCCGGTGGTCGACCAAGACCTTGGTGACGCCAGGAAGCCGGCCAAGATTCTTTTCGTTTAAAAGTTCACAGGCCCGGCAATGCAGCCCGGCGATAGAAATGACCAATTTGTGAGACATATATTAAAATTTTATGCCGGCTAGCCGGTTGACCCGCAAGATCTCTTCGACCATCCGCTGTTTGACCGCCTCATTCTTCGACGCCATGGCATTCTTGAAGCAAGAATTTAGATGGTTAGCCATCAATTGCTGGTGGGCAGATTTCAGCAGGCCGATGACGGCCAGGTTCTGTTGCATGATATCGATGCAATATTCGCCGTCCTCCGTCATCCGGACGACCTTTTCGGTCAGGCTTTTCGCTTTCTTGAAAGCGATCAAGATATTTTGTTTGCCCTTGGTCATATAGTTTCTTTTAATTAGTTTTTTAGCACCTATACCATAGGTATAGGTATTAAAAGTTTAGCATCCCGCGCCGGAGCGGTCAAGAGATTGATTTCCGCGGCCGGCCGGACTATAATCAAGATACAGGCAATCATGGCTACCATAAGGCCACGGAGCGCCGTCAAGGAGGAGTTAAGTAAAATTAATTATCAAATCTATGTCTCACCCGATCAAGCCGGATCTTAAGACCGAATGGCTTCCGGTCTTATTGCTCATCTTGAGTTTTGGCCTCGCTATCTATTTTTATCAAAGCTTTCCCGAGCGGGTCGCGACGCATTGGGGCTTAGACGGCCAGGTCAACGGCTATAGCTCGCGCGGCGTCGCCGCTTTCCTCTTACCCGGCATGGCGCTCGGCATGTATCTGCTTTTTCTGGTCATCCCTTATTTCGATCCGAAGAAAGAGCAGTACGCCGCTTTCGCTCCTGTTTACCACCGGTTCAAGAGCTTGATGGTCGGCTTCCTGTCCCTTTTATTCGTGATGATGGGCCTAAATGGCCTGGGGTATACGGTCGATATGGGATTTTGGACGCCGCTTTTGATCGGCGCCCTGTTTATCGCTATCGGCTGGCTTCTCAATAAGGTCAAGATGAATTGGTTTATGGGGATCAGGACGCCCTGGACCCTGTCTTCGGAAACGGTTTGGGATAAGACCCATGCCGCGAGCGGCAAAGTTTTCTTGCTCGCCGGCCTCTTGATGGCCGCGACAGTCTTAGCGCCGGGAATCGGGAAGATCGTCCTGTTTATCTTGGCTATTGCGATCCTTGTCCTCGCCCTGCCGATCTACTCCTATTATCTTTATCGCCAGGAAAAGGCTGGCAAGAAATAGGCCTCTCATCGCTTAGCGTTTTACGAATCTGTTTTTTCGTAATCAGTCTTCCGTAATTAGTAATCGGCCTTCCGCGATCACCCTTCGTCAAATTTAAAAGCCTTTCTTATTCAGAGAAAGGCTTTTTAATCCGCTTTTTCAATCTTCAGTTCGTTTTTAATTTCAATCGATTCGTTTGGCGGCATTTTTGCTGCTGGGCGGCGGCTCGCTGGTCCGAGTTCCGCGCGATGTATCCGAAAAATGTACAGATAGCCAGGATTAATCCGCAAATCAAGGTTGTCCAGCCGAACGGTTCAGGCAGGACAAGCCCGGTGATGTCCGTTAAGCGTTGACTGGATTTGATGATTGACCCGCCCAATAAGATTATCGCTAGGAGAACAGACAATATCAGCGCGGCGGATTCTAAGGCGATTTTTTCGCTGGCGACGATGAATCCGAAGATTATCATGTAGACAACGAAAGCGAGGACAAAGTATAAGATTTCCATTACGACTCCTGTGGTTTTGTTTATTGTAAGAACGATTAGGGTAACTGCTTATTTAACCACTTTCCATAAATTATGTCAACTATGTCCTTAGCAATGAAAAAGCGCTAAAATATAAAAGAGTATGATCAAAAATATCCCGCTGGCGACTTATTTTCGGCCGAAAACTTTGGTTGAATTCGTCGGCCAGGAAAAAGTTATCAGCGAATCCGGCTGGCTTTATCAGGCGATCAAAAACGACAAGGTGCCGTCGCTTATTTTTTGGGGTCCGCCTGGGAGCGGCAAGACGACCCTGGCTTTTATCATTGCCAAAGAAACCAAAGCTGAGTTCGTGGAATTCTCGGCGACGAGTTCCGGCGTTAAAGACCTGAAAAAGGTCGTGGACCGGGCCAAAGAAAGCCGGCGGTTAGGGACGAAAACTATCCTTTTTATCGATGAAGTCCATCGCTGGAATAAGGCGCAGCAGGATGCGCTCTTGCCGCACGTGGAGAACGGAACCATCATTCTCATCGGCGCCACGACCGAGAATCCTAGCTTCGCGGTCAACGGCGCTTTATTGTCGCGTTCCAAGGTCGTAGTCTTGGAAGCGCTGACCGCCGCTAACCTCGAAAAAATAATCGCCCGGGCGGCGAAAGAATTAAAAGTGAAGCTGAATGCCGAAGTCCTCGGCCTGATCGTTAAATTTTCCAACGGCGACGCTCGTAAAGCTTTGAATATCTTGGAAAGCGCGGTCGAGTCCGAGGCGAAGATCACCGGGGAATTGATCAAAAATATCATCAATAAGCCGAATCTCTTATATGATAAGGACGGGGAAGAACACTATAACCTCATTTCGGCTCTGCATAAGTCTATGCGCGGCGGCCAAGCTGACGCGGCCGTCTATTATCTCGTCCGGATGATTGAAGCCGGCGAAGACCCGCTCTATATCGCCCGGCGCCTGATCCGGTTCGCCTCCGAAGACGTCGGCCTCGCTAATAACAGCGCCTTGATGCTGGCTAATGCCGCCTATGAGGCCTGCCAGAAGACGGGACTGCCGGAATGCGGCGTCAATCTGGCGCATTGCGTCATCTATCTCGCGAAATCGCCGAAAAGTATCAGCGCCTATGTGGCATATCAAAGGGTGCAGAAGGAAGTGGAGACTTCCGGCAACCTGCCGGTGCCGCTCCATCTTCGGAATGCGCCGACAAGACTGATGAAAGACCTGGGCTACGCGAAAGATTATAAGTATACGCCTCTTGAAGACGACTCTAATCAGGAATATCTGCCGGACAAGATCAAAGGGAAGAAGTTTATTTAAAAAATTAGGCTGTTTAATTTTTTGCCCTTGTGCTCAGCGGCACTTTGACGGCGAAACTCGGTAACACTAAAATCGTCCCTGTTGCGTCAGCGATCCTTTTAAGGAAACTCAGGCTGGGCAGTCCGGCATCCCCGCTTTCCAGTCGAGCGATGCTTGATTGTTTTGTGCTTATTTTCTTTGCTAAGGCGGCCTGTGTCAGGCCGTTTCTGATACGTAAGTCTTCTACCATGCGGCCGATATCATAAGCAGGATCATCTCGGAAGTATTCACGGGAAAATTTTTTATCTTTTAGCATCTCTTTTAATACTTGTCCGTGGGTAATATATTTGGCTCTGGTCATATATTTTGTTTGAGACGGGAAATCGATTTAGCTATTTCTCGCCGTCTTATCCGCATCTCTTTTTTATTGAAAATATTTAATATTATTATCTTATCATTGATAATGCCAAATAATGTCCGGTAGATCATGTTACTAACGCAACTGGTTTTCAATTCCCAGATATCTACAGAATAGCCTTTTATTTTTTCTACTTTTCCAGCCGCTAGTAATTTTTGTTGGCCGAATATCTCCAGACGGCTGATATCATCATAAATCTTTTTCTTTTGTTTCTTGTCAATTAAACCGTTTAGATACTCCAGCGTCGGTACTTTGCCGTTCGGACTGACATAATGTACTATTTCCATAGCCCTAAAGACATTATAACAATATTGTTATAATTAGTCTAGTTAGTTTTATTAGCCGATTGCTCATAACCGCCTAATTTACTCAGGGCCAGCTTATAGCCCCGGCCGGTAAAAGTGTGGATCAGGTTGCGGTTCTTATCGCCATTCAGCTTGCGCCGCAGGCTGGCCAGATGAGTTTCCACGGAATTGCTGAAGGGGTCGGCGTTATAGTCCCAGACGTTTTCCAAAATCTGGTTGCGCGAGACGATCTGTCCCCGCTGGCGCAAGAGATATTCGAGCAGGGCGAATTCGCGCCGCGTCAGATAGATTTCCCGGCCGCCGCGCCGGACGATCTGGCTCCCGGCATTCAGGGTCAAATTATCGATTTTGTAAAAATCGCCGGCTGTTTTAGCCGGCCTTTTTAAAAGCGCTCGGACGCGCAGAAGCAGCTCTTCGAACAAGAAGGGCTTAGTCAAATAATCATCCGCGCCGAGCGCGAAGATATCAGCTTTGTCTTGTAATTCTGATCGGACCGTGAGCATCAGGACTGGCACGTGTTTCTTTTCTTGGCGGATCTCGGCTAAGACCTGGGCGCCGCTCAGTTTCGGCAGGTTATAATCTAGGATGATCAGGTCGTAATTGCCGGTCCGGCCCAGGAAGGCGCCGCGCTCGCCGTCAGACGCGGTTTCCACGATATACATTTTCGCCTCCAAACCGTCTTTCAGGAATTGGGTGATGGCCGCTTCGTCGTCGATGATTAAAATTTTCATAATTTTGTCGATTAAAGAATTAACTATAATATTTTTCCATTCTAAATAAACCGGCCTTAAATAAATTTCAAAATTTTTTAAAGAATAAATAAAGCCGCCAGCGCCCTTTAAAGGCATTGTCGTGCTGCGGGCAATAAACATTGACAATCCGCCGGGCGGCGTGATATATTCGAGATAAGTTTTTTGTACTTTTTCCAATAAAATGAGGGAGATATTATCATGAAGAAGGAAGTTATTACCCCAGCCGGGATCCAAACAAAACTTCTTCCCGCCGCAGAAGTAAAGAGAGCGTCGGAATTGTTAAATCGGAAGATAGCCGCCTGTACTAGCCGAAAGACGGCGGAATCAGAATATTTTATGAAATTAGCCTCTTGCGGCTTTGAAACTGTCAATTTCGAGTATGATTTTGAAAGTATCGGTTTCAAGCCGAAAGAACTTCTGCTTTTTCCCGAAGGCGATTTCGCGATGTGCGCCGGCATTTCGCAAAACAATGGCCAGGCTAAAGTCTGGTTCGTCTGCGAAAAGAGCTGCCAGGGCATTTTTCATTTTCCGGAAATCAATAATGTGGAAAGTTTTGCCAAAGCTGGTTTCGCCAAAGTCAGTCCGGCTGGCTGACCAGGCGATTTCTCCAAACTCTTGTCGCTTTTAAGGCAAGAGTTTTTTATTGCTTAAAACCGTCCAGCCAGCGCCGGAATTTGCTAAAAATACTTAGAGATAGTAAAATTAAACTATAGTGGATGGCTTAAGATCCGCCGTAATATCTATTATGCCCAGCGCTTTATCCAATCAGGAACCGAAAGGCACCCGGGACTGGCTTCCGGAAGAATTTGCGATCCGTAAATATATCTTCGAGACCTGGCGCCGGGTTTGTCTCCGCTACGGCTTTGAAGAGTATCTGACCCCGCTCGTGGAAAGCGCGGAGATTTATCGCGCCAAATCAGGGGAAGATATCGGTGGCAAAGAACTCGTGACTTTTAGCGATCTGGGCGGCCGGGAATTGTCTATCCGGCCGGAAATGACGCCGTCTGTGACCCGGATGGTGACGAAGATCTATGCCGCCAGCCCGAAGCCCTTGCGATATTTTTCTATCGCCAACTTCATGCGCAACGAAAAGCCGCAGCGCGGCCGCAACCGGGAATTCTGGCAGCTTAATTGCGATACCTTCGGGAGCGATAGCTTGGCGGCTGATATCGAGATCCTCCAATTAGCTTTGGATATCATGTTGGAATTCGATCCGCCGCAAGAATCTTTCATCCTGGCCATCAGTAACCGGAAATTAATAGACGCCGTCCTGGAATTGGCCGGTGCCGGAGAGCTCTCGGTCGAGAAAAAGACCTTGGTCGTCCGCACACTGGATAAATGGCAGAAACTGAGCCCGGAAGATATTGATGGACGCCTGCAGGAAGCCGGGTTAGATAAGAAAGCGGCCGCGGTCATAAATTCTTTCATGACGGCCGATAGTCTGGAGAAGCTAGAGGAAAGACTGCCGGAATTAAAAGATAATTTCGGCCTGGCAGAAACGGCCCAGGCCTTAAGAGTCTTGAATGAGCTCGGTTACGGCGACTGGCTGGAATTCAATCCGTCCGTCATCCGCGGCTTTGATTATTATGACGGTTTGGTTTTTGAAGTCTTTGATAAGAATCCTGAGAATTCGCGGGCGATGTTCGGCGGCGGCCGCTATAACGGATTAGCGGAAATTTTCGGGGAGAAGAATTTTCCGGCGGTCGGTTTCGCGCCGGGCGACGAGACGACGCGGCTGTTCTTGGAAACCTGGGGACTACTTGATCGGATTAAAGGCGAAGGTGCGGATCGCTATTATCTGCCGCTCCTCAGCGAGAAGTTAACGGCGCCTTTGAATCGTCTCGCGAAAGAGCTGCGCGGCCAGGGAAAGAATGTCCTGGTCGGCCTAGAAGAGCAGAAAGTCGGCAAAGCTTTGGAATTTGCCAATAAGAAAAAGATCGACCGGGTCGTAATCATGGGTGAAGACGAGGCGTCGCAAGGGATATATAAGATCAAGGATATGGCGAGCGGCCGGGAGGAGACGGAAAAATTTTAAAAATTTATAATTATAATTAATCATTAATCTCATAAAACTATGTCAGAGATCAAAGACGAGTTTATCTCTCATGAGCACCGCCATTTTAAGTGGCGCCTGGGGAAGCATCTCGCCTCCTCTTTGTCCGGATTTATCGCCGGGGTTTTTGTAACGGTCATCTTTTTTGTGGCAGCCTTTTATATGATTTGTAAATAGGCAGCCCTAGTTTTTAATTAGTTTTTATAAAAATGGCTTATATTAGCCATTTTTATTTTAAAATAATTGCCACCCCCTTGACTATTAATCGATATTTAGATATTATTGATAAGTGTGAAAAAACACTAAAATAATAAAAATAACTGATTTGTTCATTAAAAAAGGAACCATAAATGGAGCGATCCCAACAGACTCAGCCGAAGAGAAAAATCTTGGTTTTTCCCGGAGACTTGGTGATCAAGTATTGGGCTAAAGAGCCGCAAGCTTTAACCGATCTCTTGAAGCTATCGAAAAAAAATAATTTTTTTGTAATTTTCTTGGTTAAGAAAGATAACTTACAGAATTTTCTTAGCCAATCAGCCCCCCACCTGGATGAGATAGCGAGCGCTAATCGTCCATTCATTATCATTTATCCGGACGCCGTCTTTAACCGTCCCGGCCTGACTAAATCGATTTCCTGGTTTTTCGCCGGCAGCCAGCGTTTGATCTTTATCAGCGATCGGGAAGAAGACAAAAGCATCGTCTCCGCCGCTGGCCTGGATTTCATATTATTCCGTTTCCCGGATTCTGATCTCGGGTTGCGGCATAATCCGGAGATCGCGACCGTGCTGTCCGACCTCTCGTTTTTACCGAAGGTAGTGTAATTAACCCAATCAAACCAAATAACACCAAGGAGAATATAAATGGATAAACCGTTCTTAATATTTACCGACGCCTTGATGCGCCAACATAGCGTCGCCAAGCAATCCGCATTTTTCCGGGAAGTCATAGATCAACGCTACGGCACGATCTTTATGCCGGAAGAATTGGACGGCTCGGACAGCTTTGTCGATACGCTGATCGTCCAACTCAGCTGTCCGGTCTTCATTAACACGCAATCAGTCCTCGCCAAGGGGAAGATTTCCCTGTCTCTTTTAGAGCAGGAAGTTCAGCACCGCCGGATCCAAATAAAAAAAGCCATCGTTATCGGCGGCAATGAAGCGGAATTTGTTTCTTTTGAAGCAGAGGGCTTCAGCTTCATCATCGTTGGCCAGGATCCTCCGGCCGGAGAAAGTGTAAATCATTATGTTAAGGATCTTTCCGATGTCCTGCCGAAGGTGGCGGAGCTCTTAAAGTATGGGGTCGAAGAAATTAAAGAGCCCGCTTAATACTAGCGCCGCTCTTCATCAATCTGGGTACTATGTCCAAAAGACATGGTACCTTTTTTATTTGACTTAGTGCTTTAAAAATGGTTTAATATTAATGATAATTTATCATCTTTCAGCCCCAAGCGCGATGGAAAAAGATCGACTAGTTTCCATAATTATTCCAGTTTATAATGAGGCGGCTAACATCTCCGCTTTTTTCGCGTTTTTGAGCCGGGTTTTGCGCTCGATTTCCGGCTACGGCTGGGAGATTATTTTTGTGAACGACGGCAGTACGGATGATTCCGCCGCGGCCTTAGTCAAGATCAACCATGAACTTTCGGGCGCTGGTAGCCTAGTAGTCAGAGTGATTGAATTTTCCCGTAATTTCGGCAAGGAAGCGGCGTTGTCGGCCGGGTTGTCGGAAGCGCGCGGCGCGGCCGCCCTGATGGTTGATGCGGATTTTCAACACCCCCTGGAAATGATACCGGAGCTAGTTGAAAAGTGGTCTGCCGGCGCGGAAGTCGTAATCGGCGTGCGGAGTAAGAATCGAAAAGCCGGCTGGGCCAAGCGCGCCGGTTCTTTTTTATTTTATCGGATCATCCGCAGCATCTCTAAGATCGATATGCGTCCAGGCGAAACCGATTTCCGGATCCTCGATCGCGCGGTTATCGACGCTTTCAAGGCTTTGCCGGAAAAGAACCGCATGACCCGGGCGCTCATCGATTGGCTGGGTTTCCGGCGCGAATATATCTTTTTTACGGCCAATGAGCGCGCTGACGGCCATGCCGGCTATAGCCTCGGCAAGTTGATCCGCCTGGCGATGAATAGCTTCGTTTCCCTGAGCCTTTTCCCGCTGAAATTAGCCGGCTACTTGGGGCTACTGATCATATTTACGGTCGGACCTTTCGGCTTATATATTTTTTTAGGCAAGTATATATTCGCTTGGCCGTATGCCGCCAGTTTTTCCGGGCCGGCCCAGCTGGCGATCCTCATCACTTTCCTCGTCGGCATCGTGCTTACTTCGCTCGGACTGGTCGCGCTTTATATCGCCCATATCCATAATGAGGTTTTAGGGAGGCCTTTATATGTCATCAGGCAAAATAAATCTTAACGCTATGAAAGACTTAAATTTGTTTAAAAATTTTGACGGGTGGCCGCAAGAGCGGAAGCCGGACGACCGCGAAAAAGAAGAGATCAAGGAAGAGGCGATGGCAGCCGACCATGACGAGATCCGGGACCAAGAAAAGCTGAGAGATGATCCGGACGAAGGCCATCTGGCTGCGGAAAAGGCGCTGGCGGCCAAGCAGTTCCAAGATCTCCTGGATAAGCAGGCCCGGCAGGAAGAAGAGGAGGTCCGGAAGAATATGGAAGAGGATCGGGAGGAAATGGAAAAGACTTATCGGCGGTTTAGATAAGAGTCAAGAGCATATACTAATTTCACATTACATGAATAAGCAGAAAATATCGGTCGGTTTCATCGGTCAGGGCTTCATCGGCAAGAATATGGCGGACGATTTCGCCGCGCGCGGTTTCAAGATCGTGCGTTATGACAACGAGAAATATGTTGCCAATAAAGATCTGATTAAGACCTGCGATTTCGTCTTTGTCGCCGTGCCGACGCCGAGCACGCCGAAAGGTTTTGACGACAGTATTTTGCGGGCAGTCTTGAAATTGGTGGGCGATAACAAGACGGCGATCATCAAATCTACGATCAAGATCGGCAGTACGGAAAAATACCAGAAGCTATACCCGAAAAAATATATCCTGCATTCCCCGGAATTCTTGCGGGAAAGGAGCGCGGTTGCTGACACTAAATACCCGCCCCGCAATGTCGTCGGCTATACCAAGAAATCTAAAGCGAAAGCCAAGGCGGTCCTCAAGCTGCTTCCCAAGGCGCCGCATAATTTTATCGTACCCAGTCGGGAAGCGGAATTGGTGAAGTATATGGGGAATAATTTCTTGTTCTTGAAGGTGATTTATGCCAATATCGCCTATAATTTAGCGCGCAATCATAAGATTGATTACGAAAAAGTGGCCGAAATCGTCGGTCACGATTCTCGTATCGGCCACGGCCACCTAGCCGTCCATCATAGCAGTGGCCATAGCGAAAAGCCGGGCCGCGGCGCGGGCGGACATTGTTTTATCAAAGACATGGCCACTTTCCTGGAAATGTTCCAGGAGTCCAGTTCCGCTAGCCGGCAAGATAAACTGGCCCTAGATCTGATGAAAGCTGTCGTTAAATTCAATAATCAATTATTACTGGACACGAAGAAAGACCTTGATTTATTGACGGGCGTCTATGGGCGAAGTTGATAAATATAGGAGTTGACAAGCATTTTTAGTTTATTTATAATATACATATATGTGTATTATGAGTAAACTAAAAAATATGAAAATAGCTAATATTAAACAAAATAGATTTTTAAAAATTACTAAGTTAAAAGAGTCTGTTTTCCATATCGGAGACTTGGCCAGGGTTTGGGGTATAGCTAATCGGCATAATCTTCGAACGACTTTAAAGCGTTATGTCGACACTGGTTTAATTTATAGATTATACCGCGGTCTTTATTCTTTAAATCAGGCCAAAGATCTCGATCCTTTAGCGCTGGGAGCCAAAGCGATAAACGATTATTGTTATTTAAGCGGCGAGACGGTCTTGGCACAACATGGCATTATTTTTCAGCAAGTAAGTTATTTTACTTTTATCGGTCGACGCACGAAACGTTTTAAAATAGCGGATTATAAATATTATTGCCGTCAGCTTAAAGATGATTTTCTGTATAATGACACCGGCGTTATCAAGACCGGACAATTTAATAAAGCTTCTTTAGAGAGAGCGGTGGCCGATATAATTTATTTTAATCCCCGATACCATTTTGATAATCCGACGGCCATTGACTGGAATAAGGTTAAAAAGATTCAGCGGGCGGTTTATAATAAAAATATATGATTACCATTACCCCGCAAGACGCCGTCCATAAAGCTTGGCTTTATCGCGTTCTGGTGGCGATTGTAGATAATCCTCTTTTATCGGTGTTTTATTTTAAAGGCGGAACTTGCGCCGCGATGAGCGGATACCTGGATCGTTTTTCTGTTGATTTGGATTTTGATTACGTTGGACAGACGGAGGATTTACCTAAAGTGCGGCGCGCTCTGAAGAAAGTTTTTGTCGATTTAGGTTTAGAAATAAAAGACGAGAGTGCCAAGGTGCCGCAATTCTTTTTAAAATATCCGACCAAGGATCCGGCTAGCCGCAATACTCTGAAAATTGACATTACTTTTCCGGCCCCTAAAGCCAATGTCTATGAGCCGACTAAATTGACGGATATTGAGCGCATCGTTATCTGCCAGAATATAGAGACGATGTTTGCTAATAAGTTAGTGGCCGTTATCGACCGTTACGAACGTAACCGGTCGCTGGCCGGACGGGATATTTATGATATTCACCATTTCTTTTTAAACGGCTATACTTACAATGGCGCGGTCATCACCGAAAGGACCGGTCTGGAGCTGCGGGAATTTTTTAATAAATTACGGTTATTTATTGAGGAGCATATTACGGAAACGGTTTTAGATCAGGATTTAAACCCGCTTATCCCTTATGAACGTTTCCGTCAGCTTAGAAAAACGTTAAAGATAGAAACTATGATGTTTATTAACGAGGAAATAAAACGTTTAGGCTAATATTATATAGCTAATATTAATGATAATAATCTATGTTTTACTTTTTTAAGAGTTTTAAGAATACTTAAAATATATTATAAAATCGTTGTTAATTTTAAGTATACTTAAAACATATCAAAGTGTATAATTAGTTATATCTTTTTAAGCATTGTATGTTTAAAAAGTAGTATATTTATGAAAATACTAGTCACCGGCGGCGCCGGCTTTATCGGTTCGCATCTGTGCAAGCGCCTCTTGGCCGACGGTAATCATGTTGTTTGTTTAGATAATCTGCAGACCGGTAGCCGGGGGAATATTGATGGTTTACTGGATGATAAAAATTTCCAGTTTATCGAACAGGATGTCGTCGCGCCGATCAAGATGGAGGTCGAGCAGATTTATAATCTAGCCTGCCCCGCTTCACCCGTCCATTATCAGCACGACCCGGTCAAGACCACGGTCACTTCGGTGATAGGCGCGATCAATCTTTTAAATCTAGCCAGAGACAATAAAGCGCTGATTCTTCAGGCCTCAACTTCCGAGGTTTACGGCGATCCGGAAGTCCATCCCCAGCCGGAAAGTTACTGGGGCCGGGTCAACTGCATCGGCATCCGGTCTTGCTACGACGAAAGCAAGCGTTGCGCCGAAACTTTGTTCTTTGATTACTATCGTCAGTATCAGACCGATGTCCGGGTCGTCCGTATTTTTAACACTTATGGTCCGAATATGGCGGAAAACGACGGCCGGGTCGTTTCTAATTTTATTGTCCAAGCCTTAAAGAACCAAGATATCACGATCTATGGCGATGGTTCGCAGACCCGGAGTTTCCAATATGTTGATGATTTGGTGGAGGGCTTGATAAAGATGATGAACAATAAAGAAAAGTTTGTCGGCCCGGTCAATATTGGTAATCCGGGCGAATTTACGATCAAAGAACTGGCGGAAATAGTGTTAAAGGCGATTCCTGAAAGTAAGAGCAGAATAGTTTATAAAGATCTGCCGGCCGATGATCCGCGGCAGAGGAAACCGGACATATCTTTAGCGAAAGAGAAGTTTGGCTGGGAGCCGAAGATTAAATTAGAAGAGGGATTAAAGAAAACGATTGAGTATTTTAGGGGGAAGATATGAAGATATTATGGTTCACCTGGAAAGATAAGTCGCATCCGCAGGCGGGCGGAGCGGAAACGGTCAATGAAGAATTAGCCAAGCGTTTGGCCGCTGACGGGCATGAGGTTATTTTCTTAGTCGGCGGATTTACGGACGGAAAAGAGGAGGAGACGCGAGATGGATTTAAAATCATTAGGCTAGGGAATCGTTGGACGGTCTATTGGCAGGCTTATAGATATTATAAGAAAAACTTGCGCGGTTGGGCCGATTTAGTCATCGATGAAGTAAATACCATTCCGTTTTTTTGTAAGTTTTATGTGAGAGAGAGAAATATATTATTTGTCCATCAGTTATGTCGAGTGATATGGTTTTATCAAATCTGGTTTCCCCTCAGTCTGGTCGGCTATCTTTTAGAGCCGCTGTATCTCTGGTTATTGCGGGACAGGGAAGTTATAACCATATCGAAGAGTACAAAAAAAGACCTCATGAGATTCGGTTTTAGAGATGATAATATTAATATCATCAGCGAAGGCATAGAGATTGAACCAGTCCAAGATTTAGACAGTATTAAAAAATACGAAGCTCCGACTATTCTATCTCTAGGTTCGATCCGGGCGATGAAACGGACGGATCATATTATCCAAGCCTTTGAAATGGCTAAGAAAAAATTGCCAGATTTACGGTTGATTGTAGCTGGTGAGGCAGAGGGGCTCTATGGTCGGAAAGTTTTGCGGCTGATTAAGGTGAGTGCATATAGAGGTTCTATAGAATATTTAGGCCGGGTAGATGTGGCTAAGAAGCTAGAACTATTACAGAGATCGCACATACTTTGTGCGACATCGGTCAAGGAGGGTTGGGGATTAGTGGTAACTGAGGCGGCCAGTCAGGGGACTCCAGCAATAGTTTATGATGTTGATGGGCTGAGAGATGTGGTTAGAAGTGGAAATACTGGAGTTGTGTGTAAAAAAAATAATATAATTAATTTTACAAATAGTATACTAGAAATTCTCGAGAAGAAAATTGAATATCAAAAATTGCGAAGATTAGCTTGGGATCTTAGCAAAGGAATTAATTTTAGCAAGAGTTATCAGAAATTTTTAAATTTAGTTACGGGGGAAAATAAATAAAATGAATTTATTTAAAAAAGTATTACTGACAATAAAAGTTATAAGAAATTTACATTTGTTTGTTTTGGATTTCTTGGGGTTTTTAAATAATGAAGAAATATTGTATAAATTAAAAAATGGTTTAAATTTTATAACAAGAGGCGGATCTACAGATGCTGCCGAGGTGATTATTGTAAACGGAGATTTAGAATATCCTAAAGTATATTTTAAAAATTTAATAAACTCTGTGATATTAGACGTCGGTGCCAATATTGGTGCATTCTCTCTATACTCTTATAATATTTTAGTTAGCCAAAATCCTAAAATATATTCTATAGAACCTAGTATTGAAAACTTCGGTATCTTGCAAAGAAATATTATAATTAACAATTCAGCAAACAATATCAAAGCTTTTAATATGGCTTTATGCGGGAAAGATGGTAAAAGTTTTTTAAATATAGGCGGAGACTATGATGCTTTTTATGTTTTTGACGACAGACAACATATAGATAATAAAAACACACAAGAAGTAGAGGTTATAAAGCTTGAAACTTTTTGTAATCTTAATTCTATATCAATTATTGATTTATTAAAGATGGATATAGAAGGTGGAGAGTATGATGTTTTTTATAATTCCATAGATTTTATAAAAAATAATATTAAATATATTTTTGTTGAAATTCATGATATAAGTCAGATGGATAACATGGGTAGCTTTAAAAAATTCATATTAAATAATAACTTTAAAATAAAATCGGAGATTTTAAATAGAACCCTGTTCTTGGTAAATAAAAAGTATGAATAATATAATAAAAGAGAAGCCATCGGATATACTACATGGCAGAACGCTTTTTTCTATCAATTTTATTAACGATCAGGATATTATAAATAAAAATATTTTAGATATCGGATGCGGTTATGGTTGGCTCGAATTTAATATGCTTAGGAAGTGCTTTTCTGGCATTACTGGTATCGAAATATCTGAAAAAGATTTAAAGACGGCGAAAGACTGTATAAGATCAGACAAAGTATTTTTTAAAATAGGTAGCGCCATAGATATACCGTTTGGAAATAATAGATTCGATACGGTTGTCTCTTTCGAGGTCATAGAACATATACCAAAAAATACCGAGAAACAAATGTTTAAAGAGGTTAATAGAGTTTTGATTGATAATGGTTACTTTTATTTGAGCACTCCTTATAATAGTTTATTTTCAATCATGTTCGATCCCGCATGGTATTTTGGGCATAGACATTACTCGACTAAATTTATTAAAAAAATAGCCGGAGAAAATGGTTTTGAGGTAAAAGAAATAATTAATAATGGTGGTTTCTGGACAATTTTTGGAGCAATTAATATGTATATAGCTAAATGGATATTTAGAAGGAAACCATTCTTTGATAATTTTATGAATATCATGGCGGATAAGGAATATTCGAAAAAAAGTGGGGTAGCAAATATATTTATAAAAATGAAAAAAGTTAAAAAATTTTAAAATATAACTGTAATCAAAATAAATATAAAGTTAATAACTAGTAATGGGACAAAAAATAAATTTTGAGAAAAGTTATAAAAAACTAGTAATATTATTTTTAGCTTATTTATGGATAAGAAAATATCAGAACAATATAATCCCCTAGTTTCAATTATCGTTCCAATTTATAATAGTTACATTAATTTAAATGATTTTTTAGAGTCTTTTTTATTTTCTTCATATAAAAAATTTGAAGTTATAGTAAATAATGATTCTAGAAGTACCGATGAACCAGAGAGATTATGCAAACAGTATATAGAAAAAGGTTTAAATATTAAATATATAGAAAAAAATCAATCAATGGCCCAAGGAAGGAATAGGGGTGCGGATTTCTCATCCGGAGAAATTTTGTTACATCTGGATTCTGACATGAAAGCCTCTGATAAATTACTTGAAGAATGTGTCGACCTAATTAATAAGGGATTTGACGCCTTAGTTATACCAGAGGAATCTTTCGGGACAACGTTTTGGGCTAAATGCAAATGGCTGGAAAAAAAATGTTATAGAGGGGTCGAACAAATTGAGTCAGTCAGATGCCTTAGGGCGGATATTTACAGGGAAATTGGTGGGCATAATGAGGAAATGATTTTTTCTGAAGATAAAGATTTGGATATACGAGTAAAAGATGCTGGATACAAAATAGGAAGAACGAAAAATCTTTTATGGCATAATGAAGGTAAATTACATTTATTAAAAATTATTAAAAAGAAATTAAATTACGCACATACTGCAAATATTTTTGCAGAAAAGCATTCACAAGAGTTTGCTTGGCAGATTAATATTTTAAATAGATACTTGATATATTTTAGAAATATTAAATATTTATTTTCCAATCCAGCAGTTTATATCGGAATGATTTTTATGAAAACTTTTGAATTTGGTTTTGGGGGAATAGGATATTTTTTAGGAAAAATAAAAAAATATGAAAAGAAATAAAAAAAATGTAGTGGTCATTTTAGCGGCAGGACTGGGGGCAAGATTTAATAGTGACGGTTTCTTAAAGCAGATGACTAAATTAGCAGGAAAACCGGTTTTGCTGCACACTCTTAAAATTTTTGAGAAAAACCCAGACATTGATGAAATCATTATTGTTACAAAAGAAAATATATTAAATGAATGTAAAAAAATAGTGATAAGAGAAAAAATTAGAAAAGTTACAAAAATAGTATCTGGTGGGGAAACCAGACAAGAATCATCAAGAATAGGTATTTTTTGTTGCCGCGAAGACGATGTAAAAAAAATATTAATTCATGATGCGGTTAGACCTTTTGTATCGCAACGAATAATTTCTGATGTAATTAAAGCATTAGATAAATTTATTTCGGTAGATGTCGCAGTCCCGTCCCCTGATACGTTAATCGAAATTAATGAGCATAGCATAATTTCCAATATCCCCAGGCGGTCTAATTTCCGAAGAGGGCAGACTCCGCAAGGCTTCCATCTTTCTATTATTAAAAAAGCTCATGAACTTGCGATGCGCGATAAATTTAATGAATCTACCGATGATTGTGGTCTAATTTTGCATTATGGATTAGGCGATATTTATGTGGTTAGCGGTGAAGAGGAAAATATAAAAATAACCTATCCATTAGATATTCACATCGCTGATCAACTTTTTCAGATGAGAAACGTTTCAACAGATAGGCTGGCTCTAGCAAAGAAGAAGCTAAAAGGGAAGAATATAATTATATTTGGTCATAGTAGTGGCATAGGTAGAGAATTATTTAAAATTTGTGATAAATCAGAGGCCAATGTATCTGGATATTCATTAAGTAATGGCGTTGATATTTGTAATATTGATAAAGTGAAAAAAACTTTTTACAATTTTAATAAAAAGTACGGTAAAATTGATTTTTTAATATCAACGGCCGGAATTTTACAGAGAAAGAAATTAGAAGATTTTTCTAGGAGAGAGGTTGCACGACAAATAGATATAAATTATGTAGCTCAAGTGAATTTAATCAAATATGCTATCGATTTTATGGCACAAAAAAGTTCAATTGCCCTTTTTACTTCTAGCTCTTATACTAGAGGTAGGGAAACATATTCAATATACTCATCCACTAAAGCCGCCATAGTTAATTTTGTCCAGGCCATCTCTGAAGAATTGTATAGCCGAGATATTAGTATAAATGCTATATGTCCATCACGAACCAATACGCCAATGCGGACAAATAATTTCGGTAAAGAGCCAAAAAATCTTTTATTGGACCCCAAAAAAGTAGCTGAAGAAACCCTAAAAACATGCCTCTCTGATCTTACAGGTCAGATCATTAGTATTAGAAAATAAAAATATGACCGAAAAAATCAAGAAATTATATGATTATGGGGGAATATATAACTATATGACAGGAATTGAGAGTAATGTAAGGGGGAAATTAGGATTTTTTTGGCGATTAGCGCTTTTGGTGGAATTAATTAAATTTAAAGAATATAACTTAAAACAAAAATTTTTTCTTGCCTTTAAACGGGTAGATAAAAAAAATAAATTTATTGAATATATTTATAGTGCTAAATATAGAATTTTACAAAATTTATATCAAAAAGAAGATGAGTTCATTTTTTTAAATTTTTTTGATTTTCCTGAAAAAATAAGATGTCTATTCGCCGTGCTGAATGAAATATTTTTTGAAAATATTTATCAGGTCAATAATCTAAAACTCGCAGAGGACGCTACTATTATTGATCTTGGTGCAAATATTGGATTTTTTTCGTTGTTTATAAAAGAATTATATCCTAATTCGAGAATATTAGCCTTTGAGCCAGAGGAGGAAAATTTTAAAAATCTTAAAAATAATCTTAAAAATTATAAAAATATTGAACTATTTAAAAAAGCGGCTGGAGATAAGAACGAGGAGGGAGAAATGTTTATTTCAAATAACATACTGTGTCACTCTATAAATAATAGTAAAGATTTCGATTTGAATGTCAGCATAGAAGGTAAGCAAAAAATTAGTATTGTTAAGTTAGATGATTTTTTAGAAGATAGAAGGATTGATTTAATAAAAATGGATATCGAAGGATATGAATATAAGGCTATACTTGGTTTAGAGAAAATAATAAGAGAGCAGAAGCCAGCTTTATTAGTAGCAGTTGATCACTCTAAAAAACAAAAAGAAAAAATAGAGAAAATAGTTTTTTCTTTTAATAAGGATTACCAGTTAAAAGTTTTAAATGATCAGAACATTTATTTTAGTTAACTAGCGCAACCATTGTTTATGATAAATTTTAAAAAAATATTATTAAATTTATTATTCATCCCCTTTTATTGGTTTTTTTCTTATATCATTCCAAAGAAAAATAATTTAATAATATTTGGTTCTTATTTCGGCCGTAAATTTACAGGGAATCCTAAATATTTTTATCTTTATTTATTAAATAAAAAAGATTGTAAATATAATCCAGTTTGGATTACCAGAAGTTTAAAAATACTCGATTTATTAAAAGCAGACTCAAAACCAGTAGCATATCTCTACTCATTTTTTGGTATGTGGCAGATTTTGAGAGCCAAATATTTAGTGATTGAATCAGCAGCTCAAGATATCACTGGGATAACTTTTCTTTTGGGAAACTTTAATATTATTAATTTATGGCACGGAGTGGGCTTAAAAAAATTAGATTTTAATATTGGACCAGAAAATTTATTTTATAAGTTGTTAAATTTTTTTTGGTTCAGGGAATCAAAATTATATAAAGTTATTATTTCGTCTTCAGTTGAGTTTGAGAATGCGCAAAGGAATTTTTTTAAGAATAATAGAATTATTGTAACTGGATATCCAAGAAACGATATATTTTTTTTAAATAAAGAAGATATTAGCTTCAAGTATAAAAAAGAGTTTGAGAGGTATGAGAAGGTTATCGCCTATCTCCCTACTTTTAGGGATAGCCTAGATGAAATGAAACCATTCTCAGGCTCTGGCTTGGCTAAAATTAATGATTATTTATTTAAAAATAATTATTTATTCGTCATAAAAAATCATCCGCTGCTTGCCAATAAATTTATTTTTGAGAACTATTCTAATATCGTTGATCTTTCGAATGAAATTGATGATCCGCAAGAGCTCTTGATATTTGCAGATATTTTAATCACAGATTACTCTAGCGTAGTTTCAGATTTCTGTTTGATGAATAGGCCGGTAATATTTTATCCCTATGATTATGAAAATTATACTAGAAATAGGGAGCTGGTACATGATTATTATAAAATTTTACCCGGGCCATTTGCAGATAATGAAAATATCCTTTTACAGATGATTAAAGATATTGATAGTATTTTTTTAGATGCTTCATATCAAAAAAAATATTTAGATTTCAAAATATTTTTTAATAAATTTATTGATGGAGATTCCAGTAAAAGAATTTATGAATTAATAGAAAATCTAAACAATTTTATCAAATAATAAGTATGGCGAATATTGTGAAAGTAGGTATAAATTCAAGAATCTATCAACAAGAAAATACGGGCATACCTTATTATATAAAATGCCTTTATGACAATTTGGTCAAGAGCCAAAATGATTTATCATTTGTATTTTTTCAAACAGATGGTTCGAAACGAATCGGTGATACCAAGGTAATTAAAGTATTTAAAAATTTGTTAGGCACTTTGTTGTTTGACATTTTTTTTGTTAATAAATTGATTAGAAAAGAACAAATTAACATCTTTCATGGCCCTGCTCATATTTTGCCATTTTTTAAGAGAGAAAATGTTAAATATGTTTTAACTGTGCATGATTTGGCGTTTCTAATTTATCCGAAACATTACAACAAAATATTTAATTTTTATTATAAGTATTTTTTAAAAAGATCACTAAGAATCGCTGATATTATTATCTCTGTTTCAGAGAGTACAAAGAAGGATATAATAAAATTCTATAAAATTCCAGACAATAAAATAAAAGTTGTTTATTCGGGTATTAACAGTATTTTTTTAAATAAAATTAGAAAAGAAAGGATTGTTAAAGAAAATTATTTTTTTTCCATTACGACTAGCCCGAAAAGGAAAAACATCATTAGTGTATTAGAGGTAATGTCTAACAATGCAGAATTGAAAAAATATAAATATCTTATCGCAGGTCTAATTGATGAGAATCAACTGGCTGAATTAAGAGATGTAATTGAAAGACTTGGTTTAATTAATGATGTTATATTGTGGGGATATGCGAACGAGGACCAATTAATAAACTTTTATGAAAATGCAGAATTTTTTATTTACCCATCTTTTTACGAAGGTTTCGGTTTCCCGGTTTTAGAAGCCATGGCATGCGAGTGCCCTGTTATTACATCTTGCAACAGTTCGCTGATAGAAATCACACCTAATAAGAATTGGCTTGTTGACCCCCGTAGTTTAAAAGATATTTCTGATAAAATGATCAACATGATTAAACTTGGAGAGAGGGAAAGAGATGAATTAATAAGCTCTAATTATAGTTTTTCTAAGCAGTTTAGTTGGGATAAAACGGCAGAAGCATATATTAAAGTATTTAGAGATTTACTGTAGAATCTAATTTTAAAAGTTATGCAGACTAATGATAAAACATGGAACGAGTATTACGCTGAACGGAACCTTTCAGCGGCAAATATCCTTTTACATTACCATTATTTGATAAAAATAATTTTTTATAACCCCGAAAAACTATTAGAAATTGGTTGCGGCCCCGCCCAGCATGCTTTGTGGCTTAAAAAAATATTACCAAAACTAAAGGTGTCAGTTCTTGATTCTGATAAAAAATTATTAGAAAGAATAAAAAAAAATACTTCCGACAAAATTGAGAATTTTTTTAATATAAATATTTTAGATAGAAATGAAATAGAGAGGCTGCCAAAATTTGATTTTATAATTTCGCAAGGGTTAATGGAACATTTTAATGATTTTGAATTTATTCAAATAATAAAAAATTTTTCTTCTCTATCGAAAAAAATGATATTTTCAGTACCATCAGATGTTTATAAAAATCAAGATTTTGGAAATGAGATTTTAAGATCCAAGGAAGATATAGAGAAATTGCTAAAAAATAGTGGGTATACTTTTAAAGTAAGTAATTATTTATTTGATATAGGGGTAAGGACAAAAATAAATTTAATAAAACAAAATAAATATAGTTTTTTTAAATCGCTGATTTTGCTTTTATTTAAATCTTGCCATATTATAGTGGAAATAGATTATCAAATTTAAAAATAATCGTCTAAAGATAGATGAAAAAAATTATAGCCCGATGCCGATGGTATTTGCCAAGTGTTATTAGGAGTATTATATCTTAAATATAAGTAAATTATTGATATGCGTTTTAAAAAAAATGTCATCATGTCCTTACTGTTTCTCTTTCTGTTCCTCATTTTTTTAAAGCCCAATGGTGAATTTATTGTAGATTCTAATTTTAATTCACTCATTAATCCCACCCAAGCTTTCTTTAAGCTA
This sequence comes from Patescibacteria group bacterium, assembly GCA_041651195.1. Classification (GTDB taxonomy): domain Bacteria; phylum Patescibacteriota; class Patescibacteriia; order Patescibacteriales; family UBA12465; genus UBA12465. The sequence goes on along the minus strand of JBAZJR010000002.1, from coordinate 84,746 downwards.
TTTTATAGTTGGGATAATATTTTATCACTTGGGCGCTCCATGGTATGGGGTCAATCATATATATTCCCATACTGTTTTATATATTATTTTTTTTCATGGTTCTTTAGTATTAGCACTAGTCAGACGATTTTTTTTGCATTGATTTTATGGGTTGGTTTTTACTCTTTTATTAAATTTATTCAAAATGAATTTAATAACACTTCGATTTATACATATGTGGGCGGTTTTCTATATATTTTTAATCTATACACCCTCACAAATTTTACGCAAGGTTATTCCATCCTGCTTCTACCTTATGTTGTTTTGCCTTTACAGCTTTATTTTATAAATAAGATATTATTAACCAAAAATTACTTTAGATATAGTATCGGATTGGCTTTTGTAGTTTTGTTTATGACCGGAATAAATCCACCGCTTATAGCTATTAACTTGATAGTATTACTTATTTATTCTTTCCATTTATTTTCAAATTATCATTTGTTGAGTCAATATAAGGATATATTAAAGAAATTAATTCTGTCTTTCTTCGTCGTATTATTGATTAATTTTTATTGGATATCTGGTATTTTGTTTTATTTCTTAGGCCCAGTAGATATATCAGCTATTTTATCGGAATCAATATATGGTCATAATCAGGCCAGCTCGTATCTCAACGTATTCAGAACTTTAGGGCTAGCAAGCTTTGATCAGGGATGGGAAGGAGAGCCTTACTTTAGATATTCTTCCGTCTATTTAAAAAATTTATTATTGATTTTCAGTCTGTATCTTTTACCGTTAATAGTATTATCAAGTATAATTTTTATCAAAAATAGCAAACGGATATTCTGGGTGATTTTTTTGATTATTTTGTCTATACCTATGGTGGTAGCTACTAATCAAGGTATTTTTGCGCGTTTATATGAATGGGCATATTATAATGTGCCTTTATTCGCAATGTTCAGAGGAAATTATAAATTTATCCAAGTTTATATCTTTGGGTTGGCCGTTCTGTCTGTATATTTATTGATAAACATAAAAAACATTAGATTAAGAAATGTCGTGACCGCGCTATTGTCAGTTCTTATTGTGATTAACGCATTCCCATTTTTTATGTGGAAATGTTTTGCAGAAGATATAAAAATAAAAGAAATCCCGTCTTATTATTATGAAGCCATGAATTTTCTAAAAAAAGATAAGCAGATTTCTAGAATATTTTTGATGCCAGCCCAGTATTTTGCAGTTTTTGACTGGGGCAAGACAAATGCCAATCCAGAGACATTATTTGACAAGAGTTTGATTATAAGAAGACCGGGCAGTAGTGAAACTAAAGACAATAGAATAGCGCTCAGCGCTTATAAATATTTATTGACTAAAGATTATCCAAATTTTGAAAATTTAATGACAATTTTAAATGTAAAATATATAATCCAGAGAAACGATTTTGATTGGCTATATTATAATAATATTTCACAATCCCCCAGTGTTGTGTCAGATATTTTATTGAAGTATGAAAAAATAAAGACATTCGACAAATTAGATTTTTATTTGATGAATGAAAATTATTTATTACCGCAGATATATTCCCCGACTGCCATTTCTTATATAATTAATAATTCAAATTTTATTGATCAACCTTTTTATTTTAATAATTATAATCCACAAACTGGAATAATTTTTCCCGATTTAAAATTAGATGAATCATCAAATAAGAATATTTCAAAAAATATTAATAGTATTTTTATTCTTGTAAGTGCTAATCGAGATAAAATAGAAACAATGAAATTGGCCATAGATGATACAACGGATCAAGGGATAAAGAAAAAATTACAAAGCGATTTAAATTTGTATACTAGCGGCGCCTTCATTAGAGATTTTCGATTAAATATTCCCGTTAAAGCAATCTATAAAATATATTTCAAGCAAGGCAGTGTTTTGGCAAATAGTATAAATATTAGTATTAAAATAAATAATGAAGTATTGGGAAAAGATGGGACAGGGACGAACCGGGAGGGATGGGCTTATTTTGACCAAATAGAATTAGATAGAGGAGAATACGATTTTAAGATTTATGTTGAAGATATGTTAGTGGACTCTATCAATTCCGGCGATGTTATCTTTTTCGCCGAGAATTTGAGTGAGCCGATTAAAACACCTCAGTTAGAATATAAACAAATTAATCCGACAAAATATATTGTTAATGTTACCGGGGCAAGCGAATCTTTTCCCCTAATATTTTCCGAGAGTTTTCACCCCGGTTGGAAAATATATGTTCAGCCCAATTTAATCGGCCACGGTGTGGGGCAATTCATTAGTAATAATAATCAAGGAACTATCCAGAACGAAAATATATATGACGGAAGATTTTATGACCTAATGTTTAGAAAACCTGTTTTGAATGATGAACATTTTATAATGAACGGTTTTGCTAATTCCTGGTGGGTTGATGTCGGAGAATTAGAACAGCAAGGTTTGATTAAAAAGAAAATAGACGGTACTTATGACTTCTCAGTTTATGTTGAATTCGAGCCACAAAAGTATTTTTATATAGGTTTAGGGGTTTCTATGATGACATTATTTGGTTGCTTTATCTACCTAGGCTATGACTTTGTAAAGAGAAGAAAAAGAAAACAAGAAGATAATAAAAATAAGGTTAAACAAATAGCAGAATGAAAAAATTACTAAATAAATTAAAATTTTATAACCCCTTATCCCTATTTTGGGCTTATATTTTGGTTATTTTAATGATTGTTGCACCTTGGTTTTTAAAGTCCGGCCACCTTTTTTTTACCGATATGGTCTGGGGGACGAATATCCCATTAAACTGGATTAGTTCTGGATTTTTACTAAATTTAATCATTAAGGGTTTTTCTTTTGTCTTTTCTTTCGCGATTTTAGAAAAAATATTTATTGCCGCTGTTTTGTTTTTAATTTTGTTTGGCGGGCGAGTACTAGTTAAAGCTATCTTGGAATATCGCGATACTGATCAAGGAGAGAAAGCGCCCATCGCCGTTTTGTCCTTTCCTTCCCGGGGGTCAATTTTTATCCTCAGCCTCTTCGCCTTATTTAATCCCTTCGTTTACGATCGCGCTCTCTATGGTCAGTTTGGCATTCTGGCCGCCTATGGCTGCTTATTATTCGTTTTAGCTTATCTGCTTGAAGCCAGTCGGACTTTTAATTTTAAGCTCTTGTGGCGCGCCGCTCTATTTACCGCCATTGCCTTATTATTTTCCATCCATTTTATTTTTTTACTTGTCCCTTTTTATTTATTATTCTTGATAAGTGTATTCTTTAGGCGCCAAGAGATTAAGGCGGCCGGTCAGACTAAAAAATTCTGGCTAGCGCTATTATTTTCTTTTTTCATTGTTTTAATCGTCAACGCTAATTGGCTGATTGCCCTGGCTCTTAAAGCCTCGCCTTTGGCTAATTTTGTTGATCAGGGAATTACAGCCCAGGACTTAGCCGCTTTTCAGACCGCCGGTAAGACGCCGGGTGAAACCTTGTCTAATGTATTACTCATGAGCGGCTTCTGGGGCAAGGATCAGTATCGTTATCTGGATCTGACGACGACGCCGGGCTGGCAGAGGAGTTTTATCTTTCTGGCTCCTCTTATTATCTATGGAGTATTTATAAGTTTTCGGCGCCGCTCCAAGAAGGAAAAAATATTTAGCGTCGGCCTGATTTTAATATTTATCGCCGCAGTCGTGCTTGCTTTTGGCGTTAAAGTACCCTTAGTGCGTGGCCTAAATCTCTTTCTCTATGATCACCTGCCTTTCTATAAAGGTCTGCGCGAGCCGCAGAAATGGGTGGCGGTCATTATTCCGATTTATCTATATTATCTGACTATCGGCGCGGCCAAGCTTCGGCAGGCTAAGATAGCGTCCGCGAACCGGGCTGTGGCTGGCGTTATTCTGGCCGCGGTCATTATCATGGCCGCGCCATCCTTGCTTTGGGGTTTTAATCGTCAGGTTATCCCGACGCCCTATCCGGCCGATTGGTATGAGACTGATCAGTTTTTAATCAACCGCGCCGCGCAGTCTTACGGCTGTAATGATCGGATCTTATTTTTACCCTGGCATCTGTATATGCATTTTAATTGGGTAGGGAAGATCGTGGCTAATCCGGCGCCGCATTTTTTCACTTGCCAGATTTTAAGCGGCACGAATATGGAATGGGGCGGGATCTATGACAATAGCCAGAGCGCGGACGGCCAGATTATAGCCGCCTGGCTCGCGGATCAAGGGCGGAGCGGGGCGCCGCTTCTGGCCGGTTCGCCGGTGCGCTATATCATCTTGGCGAAAGAAGTCGACTTCGCTTCTTATTTATGGCTTAATACGCGGCCTTATTTACAGTTGATTAAAGAGACCCCGACTTTATTAGTTTATGAGATTGAATGAGTGGATAAGCTTATCCCTTCGATTTCAGGCATTTTTTAATTTTATCTTTTCTTTATAATAACTTTATAAATATTTTATTTAATATTAGCCTTTATAATGATTATTAAAGCTGTTATAATCAGGTGATAATGATTAATTATCTAAATTTATGGCTAAAAATGCTGACAAAACTACTGGCAAAAATATTGCCTTATTCGAAAATGATCCGGTTCGTCGTGTTTGGCATAATGAACAATGGTATTTTGCTATTGTTGATGTTGTTCGAGTGTTGACTAATTCCGTGCAACCGGAGGGGTATGTAAAAGATATGCGTCGGAGAGACGAAGAACTTTCAAAAGGGTGGGGGCAAATTGCCACCCCCCTTTCGATTGAAACTAGCGGCGGTATTCAAAAAGTAAATTGTTCTGGCTTGCAAGGCATTTTCCGTATTATTCAGTCAATCCCTTCCCCTAAAGCCGAACCATTTAAACAATGGTTGGCAAAAGTCGGCCAAGAACGCCTTCAAGAGATTGAAAATCCCGAATTAGCCATGGATCGGATGAAGGCGCTTTATGAGAAAAAGGGGTATCCTAAGGATTGGATTGACAAGAGAAGCCGGGGTATTGCTGTCCGTCATAGCTTGACTGACGAATGGCGAGAGAGAGGCGCTAAAAATAGTTTAGAATATGCGATTTTAACCAACGAAATCATGGAGAGCGCTTTCGGCTTGAAAGTTGAAGATTATAAAAAATTAAAAGGCTTGGACCGAGAAAATTTACGCGACCATATGGAGGATATGGAACTTATTTTGACAATGCTGGCCGAAGCGACGACGACTAAATTGACTCAAACTCGTGATTCGCAAGGTTTTAGGCCTCTTAAAAAAGACGCTAGTGACGGCGGTTCTGTCGCCGGACGAACCAGGAAAGATATTGAAAAACAATCTGGCGCTAAAATTGTCAGTCCGCATAATTTCTTAGGGCGGAAAAAGCATGAGATTGAGTAGTCGTCGCCTCGCGAGAGCAAAATAATTATCTAAATTTATGGCTAAGAAAAAAGTTAAATACAAGTATCTCCATGAACTTAAATCTTAAATTAATCTCTAAGGAAGATCTTAATTTTATTGCCAGTAGCGCCGTCTTTAATAAGACGGGATATATGAATGCTTTATGTTCTTGTCTTGATGAGCTGAGTGATGTTCCTGGCGCTAAGATTATTTGTGATAACTTTGTTAAATCTTTTCGGGAAGGGCAGATTGATATCAATCGAAATTTTGTCCAGTTATTACTGGCCTATAAATTTAAGAGGCTGGGAATATTAGATAGTTTAGAAATGGGAAACCCGCCTCTGGATTTTTTACTATTAGACTCTTTAGGTATTGAGCTAACTCGCTTAGGCGACAATGAAGATTTGATAAAATCAAAAATAGAAAACTTTATCGAATCTACGGCATTGGCCGGTTATAAGGATTTCGAAATAGAGATAAGATTGAAAACCTTCCAGATCAAGGAGATATTAGCGGCCTTAAAGAGAGACTTATTTTTATTGTTAGAGAAGAGGAGTATCTCCAATAATATTTATGATCTTAATTTGCAACCTAGATTCGGCGGCTCGGTCTCTATGCCGCTTATTCCCGGTGAGAGGAAAGTAGTCTGCCTGAGTAATAAAGTCGATTACGCCTTGAAAATTGAATTCATAACGGGCTCAAAAGATCTTTTAAGTTTGATATTAGCTAAGAATAGTCGTTCCGCCGCGCAAAGATCTTCCGTATTGATCATTGATTTGTCGTCCGGCTCATCCCATCATTTTAGTCTGGATTATATAGCCAAAGAGTTAGATCGGATCAAAAATTCACTACCCGCTAGTAATTTAGCGATAATCGTCGCAGTCAATTTTTATTTTAAGGGCGGAACAATAGAATGTCGGCGATCCTATATAATAAGAGGCCGGGAAGATAAAAGAATAGTGGCTTTCGAAAATATTTTTTTAAAAAACTTATTTTTATAATAATTTTATTTAATATTAGCTATTTATATTGATATAATTGACATAATGACCTAAATAATATATATTTAAGTCAGTATAATAACCTAAATAATATATATGTCAGTTACTAGGATGATCCAAGGAGATATAGAGCAAGCGCTATTTAAAGGCAAGATAGTCGTGCTTTATGGCGCCCGCCAGGTTGGGAAAACGACTCTGGTCAAGGCGATCCTTGCTAAGCATTCGGACGATTCGCTTTATTTGAATTGTGACGAGCCGGATATCCGGGAAGCTTTGACCGATAAGACGTCGACGGAATTGAAATCTTTTATCGGCGCGCGCCGTCTCGTGGTCTTGGACGAAGCGCAACGCGTGAAGAATATCGGTTTGACCTTAAAATTGCTTGCCGATAATTTTCCCGCGATGCAGGTAATCGCCACCGGCTCGTCCTCCTTTGAACTTTCCGGTAAGATTTCCGAACCTCTGACCGGCCGGAAGAGAGAATTTTTCCTTGCCCCATTTTCCATCAAAGAATTAGAGCAGTTATACTCGCCCCTGGAAATAGAGCGCTTGTTAGCCGAGAGATTAGTCTTCGGGATGTATCCGGGTGTGGTTCTTAACAGCTCTGATAAAGAAAGCCGGGTCAGAGAATTAGCCACCAGTTACTCCTATAAAGACGTTTTGGCTTATCAGGATATTCGTAATCCGGAACTTTTAGAAAAACTTTTGCAAGCCCTGGCGCTCCAGATTGGTAGCGAGGTTTCTTATAGCGAGCTGGCGCAGGTGGTCGGCGCTAATAAGATAACCGTGGAAAGTTATATCCGGATCTTGGAGCAGGCCTATATTATTTTCCGTGTCGGGCCGTTCTCCCGCAATATCCGCAACGAGTTAAAAAAGAAACGGAAGATTTATTTTTATGATCTCGGCCTGCGCAATGCGCTTATCAATAATCTTAATCCGCTCGCTTTGCGTTCCGATGTCGGCGCCCTCTGGGAAAATTTTATGGTGAGCGAAAGGTTGAAGCGGAATAATAATCTCGGTTTGACGGCGAATATTTATTTTTGGCGGACGACTAACGGCAAAGAGCTGGATTATCTCGAAGATGCGGGCGGTGTCTTATCCGCTTATGAGTTTAAGTGGCAAAAAAATAATTTTTTCCCGCCCAAGGAATTTTCCCGGGCCTATCCGCAAAGCGTTGTCAAGCTTATTAATCGTGAAAATTATCTAGATTTTCTTATCTGACCTTATGAATTTAAATTTTAAGTCTTTACTGCGCGATAAATTCATCTTCGGCACCTTTATCCTCACGGCCGCGAGTTTTCTTGGCTCGGCTTTGAATTATCTGGTCCATCCGGTCCTGACCCGCCACTTGTCGGTGCCGGCTTATGGCGATTTTCAAGCTTTACAATCATTTTTGACGGTATTGGGGATAATCACGGCGGTTGTCATTACGACCCTGACGAAGGAAGTTTCGGTTTTAGCCGCTAGCCAGCCGGCGTCGGTAAGTGTCTTACGTCGTCGCGCTATTTGGCGCTTATCTCTGCTCGGTGGCGGGCTCTTTTTGCTGGTCCTGATCTTTTCCGCGCCGCTCAATGCTCTTTTCAAGATCAGCGAATCGGCCATCCTGGTTATTTCATCTTTGCTTCTGCTCTATATTTTTCCGGTCGCCGTTAATCGCGCGACGCTTAATGGCCTGCAGCGTTTTTCCGCTTTGTCCATAGTTAATCTGTCTGAACCGGTTTTTCGCCTCTTGCTCGTCGTCGCACTCGTCGTCGTCTGGCCCTATGATCTTATTGGCGCCGCCTGGTCTCTCGGCCTAACCAGCCTCTTGGCCCTTGCCGTCAGTTTTTATCTGGTCCGTAACCTGGATCGGCCGTCTGCCGCGGCCGGCTTAAAAGTCTCTTTGCGCGCGCTCGCTCCTTATGCGGCGCTAGTCTTATGGTTCACGGCGCTATATCAGTTTTTTTATAATTTTGACATGCTTTTTGTCAAATCATTTTTTTCTCCCGAAGAAGCCGGTCTCTATGGCGCGCTCCTCACCATCGGACGCATCATTTATTTTATCGGCGGTTCCGTCCCGCTCGTGATGTTCCCGGTCATTGCCGGCTTGAAAGACGATACGAGCCTGCGGAAGTATGGTGTTTTCCTGAAATCCTTGGGGCTGATGTCGCTCCTCGCTGTCCCGACGACACTTTTTATTATTTTTTTCCCGCGCTTTACCATTAACTTCGTCGTCGGCCCCAAATACCTCAGTCTTATTCCTTACTTGCCGTTCTTCGCTGTCGTCATTCTGCTCCTGACGCTCATGACCGTCATCTCCCAGTATTTCTTGGCCCTATCGCGCCGGGCCGGCCTAGTGATCCTGAGCGGCGGGGCGTTAGCCGAGATCCTGCTGTTGAGTCTTTATCATGCCGACTTCTGGGCGATCATCTATTCCTTGCTGGCTGTGTTTACTGCGGTAAATTTAGCTTTGCTGGCTTTATTCTTTAAAGATTATTTCTCAGCTAAGCAGAAATTATATGTCGGAAAAAATTGATTGGAAAATCTGGTGGACGGAATTAAGGGGGCGGGTTAAGAGCTTCTATCCTTATTATTTAGGTTTTTACCTCCTATCTATTATTGTTGCTATCTTTTCCGCGACTTGGCGGACTTTCTTCTATTGGCCGGCCTTCCATGGTTCCATCATATTTTTTACTTTACTTTATCTCCTATCTTTTTCTGCTGATTTAGCGGTCCGGCATAGCTGGCGGCAGATAGCGTTGACCGCCGCCCGGCACATAATTCTACTCGCTAAAGCTGCTCGGCCTCACTTAGCGTATTTTATCCGTCGCCAAGGGACGCGCCTATCGCTCCTTATCATTATCTTAGCCTTTGCTTTATTCAAGGGAATCGGCGTGATTGATTTTTTAGTCTTAGCCTACGCCCTGATTTCTATAATTTTTATTTGGGATAGCCGCTATGCCGCTGGAGCGGCCTTGGTTCTTTTGGCCGCTTGCCCAGTCTTCCTGATGTCGAAGAAAGACACTTGGGCCGAAATTACCGCTATTTACGCTTATTATTTCTTGGTAATTACGGTTTTGACTCAGATCCGGGAGTTAATGCGTGAAAAAAAAGCCGCTAATCAGTCTTTACAAAAATGAGTTTTTTAATCTGTGTATAACTTGGCCATAATTTCATTGTTGTTGACAAGGATAAGTTGTATAATGTAAACATAAAGGTCGACTTAAAAATAAACAATATTTAAAATGATTATAAAAACTACGTAATTTTATAATTATTTTACGTTTCTAAAACAATGAACAAAATAAAAGGTTTTATTTTTTCGGAGAAGCGTTTGGCCGGAGCGGTTTTTGGCTTCTTAGCCATCGCCGCTTTTGCGCTCGTCTTCGGTCCGAACATCTACGCGCAATTCGCTAGACAGACCGGCTCTACCGGTTGGGGCTATGGTTATGGCTATGGTTATGGCTATGGCGGCGGTTTTGATGGCGGCACGATCGCTGGTTATCGTACGACTGGCGATGCTGATCCGACTGTCTACGATTATGGGTATGGCTATGGTTATATTGCCAGCGGCGTAACTTATGATGCCGCTAATGGTTATGAGGTTACTCCGGCTAGCATGGGCAGTTTAGTCCAGAGCGGCGTGATGGTGCCTAGTGGCGCCAATATCAATAGTACGACTGAAGTCGAGTTTACCAATAAGGTAACGATGACGGTCGCGAGCGGTGTTACCGTGACTATTCCTGCCGGGACGACTTTTACTTCCGGATCCGCAGCTAACTTTGCTAATTTAGCAGCGGCTAACGGCGTCTCTACTTCCGGTATCAGTAACGTAGTGGTTGTCGGTTCAGCGATGTCTTTCGGCATCCCGGATCTTGACCTGACCATTTCTGCGCCGGGCGTCACGATCGCGATTACGGTCGGGACCAGCTATAACGGCAACACCCTGACTATCTACCGCAAAGACGCGGCTGGTGCTTGGAATAGCACCGGAACGACTTGCGTCGTTTCCGGCGGCGTCTGTTCCTTCACCACTACCCATCTGTCATCGTTTGCGACCGGCACAGCTTATTCCGGTTCCGGCGGCGGCAGTTCTAGCGGCGGTGGCGGTGGCGGTATCGTGAGCACCCCGGTCTGTACGAGCGTGGTCTACGGTCCGTATGCCGCGGCTTGCTACAACGGTTACCAGTATCGCAACGTAACTTCCCGCACTCCGTCCGGTTGCGCTTTGACGGCGCAGCAGCTGGATGATTCCCGACGCGCCTGCACTACGGTGCCGGGTAGCGCCTGGACTCCGAGCGAATCGACGATGATTGATTTTGTCACCATGGAGAAATCCTTGGTCGGCAAGATCAATAAGGCTTTGACCAGCCGCTTAGCCGGCCGCATCTTGCTGCAGGTTGAGGGGCATGGTGAGTCCTGGTATATGAATCCGCTCAATGGTCTGAGATATTTCTTGGGCCGGCCAGCCGATGCTTTCGCGATCATGCGCCAGCTCGGTCTCGGTATCAGCGAGAAAGATTATGCCACCTTCTCTAAGAGTGGTGCTCCGGCCCGTTTATATGGCCGCATCCTCTTGCGAGTGAAGTCTCACGGTGAAGCGTATTATGTCAATCCGCTTGATCATAAGCTGTATTATATGGGCCGTCCGGCCGATGCTTTTGCTTTGATGCGGAAGTTCGGTCTCGGTGTCAATAATACTAACCTGCGCCAGCTTGGCGTCGGAGAAGTGAAATAGTTAAGATTTGACTATAGATAAAAGACGGGTATCGTAAACCCGTCTTTTATTATTGAGGAAAAGTCCTGATCCGGGCTCTTTTTGTATTTATAAAATTTTCAGATTTTTTTAATAATGTTTTTGTTAGAGTCGGGAAGCGGGTTCGTGTCTTAAGCCAGGCCGCTAATCCGGGCATTTATTAATATTGACATATATCGTATATGATATATAATGAAATGTATAAGATTAAGTTTTATCGGAACTGTAGTAACGGGAAAAGGCCGGTCCGAGATTACATCTATAATCTCGATCGCAGCCAGAGAAATAAGATATATAAATATATCGGATACTTGCGCGATCGCGGCGGATATTTGGATGAGCCGTATAGCCGGCATATAACTAGCGGAATCAGGGAGTTACGAGTAGATTTTTCTAATAATCATCATCGTATCCTATATTTTTGTTTTATCGGCAAGACCATAGTAATGATTCATGCTTTTTTGAAGAAGACGGCCAAAACGCCGCGACGAGAAATCAATATCGCACTTAATCGCTATTATGAAATTATTAACCATAATTCTGAATTATATGAAGAAGAAAATATTTAGGCCGGACGATTTTGACGAAATTTTGGCTGAAGAACTGAAAAATCCCGAATCCAAACGTCTTTTTGATGAGTATGGCCGGCAACTAGAGTTAGCCTATAGCCTTTTACAGCTTCGTAAGCGTCGTAAGATTAGCCAAGCTGCTCTAGCAAAAAAAATCGGTACGACCCAGAGCAATATCGCCCGACTGGAACGTGGCCAGCAGAATTTTACGGTAAATTTTTTAGATAAAGTGGTAACCGCCTTGGGCGGTAAGCTGGAAATCAAGCTCAGTTAGCATCTCCTTGGATCAGGCTATGAAAATAAGCGCCGTCCGGCGCTTATTTTTTGACATTCTCTTTCATCGGACTGAAGCTGAGGCGGTGGAGCGGGCAGGGGCCGAGCTCCTGGATCTTGGAAAAATGCAGTTTTGTTCCATATCCCTTATGTTTCGCAAACTCGTATTGCGGATACTCCTTGTCGATCTCGGCCATCAGCCAGTCGCGGCTGACTTTAGCGATGATGGAGGCGGCGGCGATAGCCCAGACCGTGCCGTCGCCTTTCACGATCGCGGTTTGCGGTTTATCTAACTTAGGGATCTTGAAGCCGCCGTCGAGTAAGATATAGTCCGGGCTCACCGCGAGCTTCCGGATCGCCCGGCGCATAGCCAGGAAGCTGGCCTGGAGGATATTTATTTTATCTATAGTCAGATTATCCACGACGCCGATCTCGACCGCTAGGACCTTTTCTTTGATGATGCCGAAAAGGCGTTCTCGTTTCTTGGCGCTTAAAGCTTTAGAATCAGCGATCAGCTCCAGGTCAGGGTGATCAATCTTAAAATCCGGTCCGATGACGACGCAGGCGGCTACGACCGGTCCGGCTAAGGGTCCCCGGCCAGCCTCATCCACGCCGCCGATGAGCCGGTAGCCGAGGTCAAAAAATTTTCTTTCCGTCTCTAGATTTAGCATGCTCTCATTATATCACAGAAAGCCCGTTCGGTGCGCGGATTATGGCGGAAAATCAGCTATTTACAAACTAAAAACTCTATGGCAAACTATAATGAGTTTTAGCCCGGGTGGTGAAATTGGTAGACACACAGTGTTCAGAACGCTGCGGGAGCAATCCCATGGGGGTTCAAATCCCCCCTCGGGCACCGTTCTTGTTCCTTACAAAATATTATCAGTCATAAATAAAATATCTATCAATAATTTCTGGAGAGTAGCATGAAGAAGCGTAACGGATCTAGTAGTAGCGGCTCTAATAGTACTCAGAAGAAAATTATCGTGCCGGATTATAACCCGGCTTACGATGATGTTTATTCCTTAGTTTTCTGCAATTTTTCAGCTCTAGAACGGAAGGCTCAGGTCTGCACTTTTAATCGGCACACGAATGGCAATGCGGTCAGATTGGAACATATCAATTTTATTCTGCAGGCCAGTTCTCGGTCGCTGGTCGGGAATACCTGCCCCTGTTGCCATAAGCATCGGGCCACCTATTTTAGGATCAAAGACGGCCGTCCGGTTATTTGTTGCGAAAAATGTAAGTCTAAATGCGGCGTAGAGACTTATCCTCTGTCTTTCGAAACATTCAAGCATCCGGATTTCCAGTTTCCGGAAGGGCAGAAACAATTAAGGCAAGTCTTTAAAAGCACCTTTAATCTATCGGATCATCCCGAACCGATGATGATCTATGATATTTTAAAGAAAAATTATCTATTGGCCCAGGATTAATTTTTTTCCTTCCTTGATCCCGCGAAAATCTTCTTTTCGTATTATGTTAGCATTCCCGCTTAAGCCATCAGGCTTAGGCGGGTCTTTATCGGTCGTTTGGCTCAGCTGGTTAGAGCGCCGCGTTCACATCGCGGAGGTCAGTGGTTCGAATCCACTAACGACCACCATCTAAAAATGGCCGAGCGGCCTTTTTTTTATTGTTTTTATAAATTGCTATTGGTGAAAGCAGGGTGCTAGTCCAGCCCTAAAGCCTGTTTGATGAATTTTTGGAGCGGTACGCCGATACCGGTTTGCCAGAAAACCTCTTTTTCTAACGGATCCAGGTCGGCGATATAGCGTCCGCTGAGCGGATCGATGTTTAGTGATTCCAGGGGATAGCCGTCCGTCCGTTGATCGGATAGGCGATCCTTGAAGATGCCGTTCCGGCTGACAGTCGTTTCTTGATAAGAGCCGTCTGGATTGGCCAGGCAGATAGCGTATTCCCAGCGGCCGCTTATTTCTCCGCCGTGTCGGGCGATCAGATCTTGGTAATATTCTAAGACCTCTTCATCGCTCGGCCGATCCGTGCGGCCTTTGATGCGGCGGACATTCTGGCCAGGCTGGAGATCATCAGGCAAGCCTTCTAGGTATAGGGCATTGTCCATTGATAAGACCTTGGCGTTTAAATGGCGCGCGTAAATCAGGGCTTTTTTTCGAGCATTATCCTGGATCGTCGCGCCGTCCTCCAAGACTTCCGGCAGATCCCGGTCCGGCTTGGCGATTTCTAGCTCAAGCGGGCCGAGCGCGCCTTGGACCTGTCCGAATTTAGCCGGGTTTTTAGTGCCGATGATGATTTTGAGCATATTTATTAGCCTGTTCTTTAGAGATATATTTATTATATTGTATCATATTTTAAATTTAAGTAATAAAAAAGCAGGATTATGTTTCGTCCTGCTTTATTTTAATTTAATCTTGGTCGATCATATTAAGTCTTTGAAACTGACATTAAATAGCGCCATGTTAAAAGCTTCTTCGACCTGGAGATGATTCTGCGGCTTGTAGTATTCATTACTATTTAGCTCGGTTAAAGCCGCTTGTAAAGCCTCATTCTTTTTTAATCTTTCAACGACTATTTCCAGCAGTTTTAACATCCGGGAATTATAGGATAAAAATTGATGGAATATGTCCAATTGGCATTCGGGATTAGCGATCAAGTCGCTCCTGAGCGGATGGCAATCGAATTCGATGACGCCGTCCCAGCCGATCCGGTCGAGGTAATACATGATATGCACCATCTCTTCTTTCCCTGGGCCGACTAATAGCGGGAAGTCATTATCGAATTGGCCGGGGATCTGACCTCCGACATGGAGGAAGCTCAATTTTCCCATCCAGGCTGCTTGTAGGATTTCCAGATAGGGCGATTGGTTGCCCATTGAGCTATGTTGCGGCACTTCCGGGTTTACCCCCCAGAAATCAGGATGTCTCAAGCGGTCGATGAAAGCGATAGCCGAGCCGACTAACGGTAAATAAGATATGCCGCGCGGTTCGTTGCATTTCGGCTCGATCGTGCCGCCTATGATCGAGTAATTTTTATTAATACATTCCTGGCTGATTGAATTCAATCCTTCTTGCAGCCAGGTGTAAGGACAGTTGCCAGGATCGGGATTGACGGTTATTGGAAGTTCGAGTCCATCTCTCGCCACCCAATAGGTTACCATAGTGGCGCCGAGTTCATTGCCGATCCAAGCGCAGCGAGCGGCTTTTTGTTTGGCTAGAGCCCTGATTTTAGGATTGCGGTTTGTAAATCCGCCGGCCGTAAATATTGGGTGTCCATGCAAAGAACAGGTTATCATATGCATCGGTAGAGCATAATTGGCCATCGCCTTTTTAATTTCCGCGATTTGTTCGTGAATTTTGCTTTTGGGGTTTAAGTAGTCGGATGGATCGTCCGGGTCATAATCTACTAAATCGTCATCGTGGGCGGAAAATAAGTCGATTATCCCTCTTATTTTTGCTTCGCCCAGAATATTAAGCCCCTCTATTGCTGAAAGACCGTTGAGAACCGGTCCGCCGAACGGGTCGGCTCCTCTGTAGCGCACTGTCCAGAGAGCGCCTGATTTTAATAGTGCCATAAGCACCTCCTGCGTTTGTTAAATGATCGCCCTGTATTTTAAGGCTTTGTTTAAGAACAAATAATTTATTATAATACCTAAAAAATTCGTAATAGTCAATGGGAATCGTTAATGCCGGTCGGGGTGATTTTTTGGGGGAAATATGATAAAATAAAGATATAATTTAATAATTTAACCATATGAAATTTATCATCCGCCTGGTTATCAACGTCCTGTTTCTATTGCTCGCCCCCTTCATCATCAGCGGCGTGGCCGTGTCCGGTTGGTGGGCGGCCCTGGTTACCGCTATAATCTTGGGCTTGATTAACGCCGTCATCCGTCCGCTCATTATCTTATTAACCCTGCCGATCAATATTTTGACCCTCGGCCTCTTTACACTGGTCATCAACGGCTTACTCGTGCTTTTAGTTTCCAGCATCGTCCAAGGCTTTTCGGTCGATGGCCTCTGGACGGCGATCTGGCTGTCAATCTGGCTTTGGGTCGGTTCTTGGCTGAGCAACGCTTTGGTCAAAGATGAGCCGCCGGTTTCTCGCTAGCTTTATTTATTAGATTGTCTTAATGATTAGACAATCTCGATTGGAAAATTTATGATGATTACCGATATTAACATCCGTGACTTCCGGGAACCGGAGCAAGAAATCAATCCCTTGATCTTGCAGCGTTGGTCGCCGCGCGCCCTGAGCGGAGAAGCCTTAAGTGAAGAAGAATTGTTATCGCTCTTTGAAGCGGCGAAATGGGCGCCCTCATCTTCCAATAATCAGCCTTGGCGCTTTATCTATGTTAAGAACGGCACCGACCAGTGGCCGAAATTATTTTCTTTGCTCATTGAGTTCAATCAGTCTTGGGCCCAGCGAGCGGCTGTCCTGGTGCTCGTGCTTTCCCGCCAGACTTTTGCCCATAACGGCAAGCCTAATCCGACCGCCAGCTTCGATACTGGTTCGGCTTGGGAAAATTTGGCCCTGGAAGCAGCCAGTCGTGGCCTAATCGCGCACGCGATGGCCGGCTTTGATTATGACCGGGCTAAGAAAGAATTAAGCATACCGGATGACTATAAGGCTGAGATCATGATCGCTTTCGGCCGGCCGGGAGATAAAGAAGATCTGCCGGCTGCCCTCCAGGCGCGGGAGACGCCTTCGGATCGCAAGCGATTAAGCGAACTGATCAGCGAGGGCGAATTTAGGTTCTGAATATGCCGGGTAATCAGATTATCAAATTAAAAAAAACCGACCTTGATCAGGCTTTAGTCCGCGGTTTGGGTCGCGCCGCTTGGGAGGCTAAGAAAACGCGCGCGGTTAGGGAACAGATCCATATTTTGCCGAAGCACAAGCGGCCGCGGCATAAGCCGTCCTTTATCGCGCCGGAATAAGAATCTTAATATTTTAGCGCCTGAGGTTATGAATAAAGTTTATTTTTTCGGATTTATCATCATCGCCATGATTATCAGCATGATCTTTTTGCGTTGCACGGCGCCGGCGGATAAATCACAGACTGAGGTTGCGCTCTTCTCCGGATCGGCCGCTGGGAATGAGGCTCGAGCCGGCGAAGTGATCGTCAGCCAGCCCTTGGCTAATGAGATCGTCAGATCGCCGCTCACCGTCGTCGGGCAGGCTAAAGGCTATTGGTTCTTCGAGGCGATCTTGCCGGTTCGTTTGGAGGATACGAAGGGGAATATCATCGCCATTGCTCCCGGACAAGCGCAGAGCGAATGGATGACCGATAATTTAGTGCCGTTTAAGGCGACTTTAGACTTTATCGCGCCCGTTGGCGGCGGGTATCTCGTCATCGCCAAGGATAATCCGTCCGGCTTGCCGGAGAACGACGCCGCCGTGAAGATTCCCGTTAATTTTTAAATCCGTTTATTTTAATATTTTGTTTATTATGAGTAATATCGAGTATCTACCGGGAATCAAGGTCGGGGATAAGATCGATCTTAATGATCCGAAGTATGCGGATAAGAAAAAGGAATTTCCTAAGCCGGAAAGCTATTTGCCGCAATTGAAAATAAGACTCGCTGCTTTGGCGGATCGCTTGAATTCCGAGCATGGTGATTTCTTGACCAGTGACGGGCAGATGCAGATGTCGGGTTCCGAAGCTGATTATGACCGCGTTTTGATGTCGGAAAAAGTCCAAGACTGGGCGGCAGACGAGGCCCAGACGCCGACAGAGTGGCTGGCCAGGCGAGAAAAGAACCCCTCCAATATCACGGAAATCGCGACGACTTTATTGTTCGATAAGATCTTAGGGGAAAATTTTATCATCGTGCGCGCTTCGATTTATGACGATTATGAAAATGGTGCCGACCAATTGATCATCGATAAAGCTACGGGCGCGGTCGTTTGCGGCTTGGACGATGTAATCGGCCATCTGAGTGATGACCGCGACGACAAGAAGCCGGAGAAGATTAAGCGGAAAATGGCCGCGGGCGGCGCGAAAATCAAATATGGCGCGACGGTTAAGGCGGGGAAGTTAGTAAAACAAGAATTATCGCATATTCCTTTATTTTATTTTTCTTTGAGCAAAGAAGAATTGAACGGACTTTTAAGATCTTTGACGGCCGCGGCGGGCGATGATGAACCGAGCCCGGCGGAGAAAGCCGTCTACGTTAAGCTCGTCTCTTCGTTGCAGGAGCAATCCGATCATTTCATGTATGATGCGCGTTTGCACCCCCGTCTCCAGGATAATCTGAGGAATTTCCGCCCGTCCCTAGATCGGATGTCTGCTTATTCCCATCTCGAAAAAGACGCTTATGCGGAAAAACTGTAGCAGTTTGTCAAAGAGTTGAATATCGGTTAGTATTTAAAATCGCAGGTATCTTATTTATTTGTTTACTTTATTTGATCTATGAGCCCATTATTTTTATATAATACCCTGAGCCGGAAGAAGGAAGAATTTAAGCCGATCAAGCCCGGTGCCGTCGGCCTTTATACTTGCGGGCCGACCGTTTATAATTTCGCCCATATCGGCAATTTGCGGACCTACCTCTTCGAAGATTTTTTGGTCCGCGTCCTAGAATATAACGGTTACAGCGTGAATCATGTCATGAATATCACCGACGTCGGCCATCTCACCGGCGATATGGACATGGGGGAGGACAAGATGGAAAAGGGCGCCGCCCGGGAAGGGAAAAACGCCTGGGAGATCGCGGATTTTTATTGGCAGGCTTTTCGTCGGGATTTATCATCCTTGAATATCAAAGAACCGACTATCTGGTGCAAGGCAACGGACAGTATCCCAGAGCAGATCGCGATGATCAAGGCTTTAGCAGGCAAGGGTTATACTTATCAGACAAGCGACGGCATTTACTTCGATACCGCGAAGATCAAGGATTATAATAAGCTAAGCCATTTGCCTCTTGATGAATTAAGAGAAGGCGCGCGCGTGGAAATCAATGCGGAAAAAAAGAATCCAACCGATTTTGCCTTATGGAAATTTTCGCCAGCGCTTAAGTCAGGAGAGGCGAAACGGCAGATGGAATGGGAATCGCCTTGGGGCATCGGGTTCCCGGGTTGGCATATCGAATGTTCGGCCATGAGTATCCAGTTCTTGGGCGAGCAGCTCGATATCCATTGCGGCGGCATCGACCATATCAATATCCACCATACCAACGAGATCGCCCAGTCGGAGGCCGCGACCGAAAAAAAATTCTTTAATTATTGGCTGCACGGGGCTTTCTTGAATATCAGAGGCGGGAAAAAGATGGCGAAAAGCGAAGAGAATTTTTTAACCCTGGAAAATGCTTTTACCAGGAAGGGAATCGATCCCCTCGCCTATCGATTCGCCGCCTTGCAGGTTCATTACCGTAAGCCGATGGAATATAGCGAAGCCAGTTTGAGACAAGCCGAGGAAGGGTTGATAAGTTTGGGCAGCCGAGTATTTTATTTGAAAGGATTTAAAGGAGAGGGCAGAATTAGCAAAGAATATCAATTAAAATTTTTAGAGGCCATCAATGATGATTTGAATATGCCGCGCGCCCTATCGGTAGTATTTTCGGTTCTAGATTCAGAATTGAGTGAAGTTGATCAATTAGCTACTATTTTGGATTTTGATAAAGTATTAGGATTAAATTTCAATAATTTCCCGTTAACTAAAAAAAATATATCGATCGAAGATTTGCCGGAAGCAGTCCGGAAATTAGTCGAACAGAGGGATCCAGCCAAAAGAAATAAAGATTATGAAAAGGCGGACGCGATAAGGAAAAAAATTGAAGCTGAGGGGTATATCGTGGAAGACACTAAAGATGGTACTAAGATCTATTTAAATATAGCGTAATGCCTTTAAATTTTTGGCAAAAATTGAAGAAGCGCGGCTGGCCGATCCTAGCGCTCGCGCCCATGGCCGGATTTACCGATTCCGCCTTTCGTCAAATTTGCAAAAGTTATGGCGCGGACGTTTTATATAGCGAAATGGCTTCCGCGACCGCTCTGTATTATAGCGGCCTAGATTCATCTGCGCCTTTGGCCGGCGCTTCATCTGCATCGGCAAAAAGTCGGCGTACGGCGAGCAGGAAAGAAGCTAATGCCACCTTGGAATTGTTAAAATTCAACCGAACTAAGGAAAGGCATTATGTGGTTCAGCTCTTTGGCGCCGAACCGGCACATTTTGCCGCGGCCGCGCGTATCATCACCAGTCGGATTAAGCCGGACGGGATCGATATTAATTTCGGCTGTCCGGTGCCGAAGATTGTTAGACAGAGCGCCGGTTCCGGGCTGATGAAAGATCTAAGGCGATCGCGCGCCGTGATCGAAGCCGTTCTCGCCAATACTCATCTTCCCGTTTCCATTAAGATCAGGACAAAGGTTGGTATTGTCGAGGCTTTCGATTTCGTAAAAAATATTGCCGATCTGCCAATCGCCGCTTTAATGATTCATGGCCGGAGCTTGAGTCAAGGTTTTAGCGGCGAACCGGATTGGCGTTCGGTTGATAAGGCGGGACGGATTTTCCCCGGCGTATTATTGGCTAATGGCGGAATCAGCAGCCTATCGGCGGCTAGGCAAGCTTTAAAAGAAACCAGAGCGGATGGCCTTGGTTTGGCGCGCGGCGTCTTGGGCCGTCCTTGGCTATTCAAGGAAATAAAAACAGATAAGGCGATAGACTTGAAGTCGAGGCAAATTTTTCAGATTGCTCTTAAGCAAGCATCTATGGAACAGCGCCAGAAAGGCGAGGCCGGCATTATTGAATTTCGTAAGCATTTGGTTTGGTATGTGCAAGGCTTACCCGGGGCGGCGAAATTGCGTGCGCGGCTGGTGCAAGTGAGCAGCTTGGCGGAAATAAAGAAAATTTTAGGCTAAGCGCCAGGCTAGACGGATAACCAGCAATCAGATAGTGTAATCATATATATGGCAGACATTTTAAATATCGTCGATGAAAATGATCAGGTCATCGGCCAGGAAAGCAGGGAAGAGATCCATCGCCGCGGATTAGTGCACCGCGAGATCCATGTTTATTTTTTAACGCCCAACGGGGAAATGATTTTCCAGCATCGGGCTAAGGACAAGGATACGTTTCCCGATCTGCTGGACGTGGCGGTCGGCGGTCATGTGGAAATCGG
This sequence comes from Patescibacteria group bacterium, assembly GCA_041651195.1. Taxonomy (GTDB): domain Bacteria; phylum Patescibacteriota; class Patescibacteriia; order Patescibacteriales; family UBA12465; genus UBA12465. The sequence continues at coordinate 63,718 of JBAZJR010000002.1, read as the reverse complement.
CGAAAGCTATATCGCGGCCGCCGTCAAGGAAACCGAAGAAGAAACCGGCCTTAAGTTGGCGCCGGCCGAGCTAAAGCTGATCGACAAGGTCAGGGAAGATACATTTGATCCGGCGACCGGCAAGCTGAATCGCGTGTTCAATGCCTGTTATGTCTATGTTTATGCCGGCGCTTTGTCCGCCCTGCGGCTGGAAGCCGGAAAAGCGCTGGGCTTCGTCGCTTATCCGTTAGACCGTTTAAGTAAGCTGGCGGACGAAGAAAAATCACGTTTCATCCCGGCAGTGCTAAATTATGTTAGTCGGATCGACTGGTCGCTCTGGTTAAATAAAAATACTATATGACTTTATATATCAATACCGCGAGCCACGAAGAGATAATCATCGCCTTGAAAGACGGAGCGAAGACTGTAGCACAGAAAAGATTTTTGGCGCCGCGGCAGCAGGCTGAAAGATTAGTCCCAGCCATAGAAGCTTTACTCAAAGCGCGCAAGCTAACACTTAATGCGCTAAAAAAAATTGTCGTCGCCAACCAGGGCGGGAGTTTCACTTCGCTTCGGATCGGCGTCATCACCGCCAACGTCTTGGCCTATGCTTTGCAGATTCCCGTCGAAGCCGAACCGAAAACGAAAAAAAAGAATAAAAAATTCGGGAAATATAGCATTGTCGAACCGCTCTATGACCGCGCGCCGAACATCGGGGCGGCTAAAAGATCTCCCCTGGATTAGCAAAATATAAAATTTAGCGCTTGTGTACTAGTTGTTGAAAACTTTTAGACATTTTTGGCAAATTATTTTTATTTTCAATGGCCACTTGTTGATAAGTGGTTTTTTGTTTGGTTTTTTGGCTGATTTACAATAAAAGATTAAGGTTGACCCTAGGTGATATGTGGTGTATAATAAAACTTGTAAGGTGAAATGTGGGGAATTAAGGTGAAACTTTGCTTGTCATCACCATGAATCCTCGCTGACACCCTTAATTATGTTTATCGGCGAATACAATCACAACCTGGATGACAAGGGACGTTTGGCTATACCGGCCAAGTTCCGTGCCATCTTAAAGAAAGGAGCAGTCGTGACCAAGGGTTTGGACAACTGCTTATTTTTGTATTCAAAAGAGCAGTTCGAGAAGATCGCCAAGAATTTGGCGGCTCTGCCGATCAGCCAGTCTAAGGCGCGCGCTTTTACGCGGCATATGCTAGCGGGCGCCATGGATGTGGAATTTGATAATCAGGGTCGGGTCACTCTGCCGGAATATCTGCGGACTTTTTCCAGTTTAAAAAAGAGCGTGATCATCGCCGGCCTGTATAATCACTTGGAGGTCTGGGATGAGGGAGCTTGGTCGCAGTACAAGGCGGAGGCCGATCGCAATAGTAATTCTATCGCTGAAGAATTGGGGGATCTCGGCATCTGATATGCCTTATCTGCATATCCCGGTCATGTTGGCTGAAGTTCTGGAATATCTTAAGCCTCGCTCGGGACAGAAATTCATCGATGGGACTTTAGGCGGCGCCGGATACACTATCGCTCTGGCGGAAAAAGTCGGACCGCAAGGCGGAGTAATCGGGATCGATCTTGACGGATTGGCGATCGAGAACGCCGCGACCATCATTAAATCGCAAGGTTTATCAAATATAGTTTTAGTCCAGGATAATTTTAAAAATTTAAGCAGTATCGTCGCGGCGCGCTATCCAGTCGGCACTCAGTTCGACGGGATAGTCTTCGATCTCGGTTTATCTTCGGCCCAGTTGGCTGATGAAGCGCGCGGCTTTTCCTTCCAGGGCGAGCGGCCGCTAGATATGGCTTTCGGACCGGTTAATCGTGGGTCTACCGCGGACATCGTCAATCAGTACCCGCTTTTGGAACTGACTAGGATTTTCCGGGAATATGGCGAGGAGCGTCGCGCTTACCAGATTGCCAAAGCGATCGTGGCCGTTCGCCGCGAGAAGCGGCTGAAAACGACGGCCGATCTGGTCGCGATCATCGAAAGCGTTGTTCCGATCCGTTTCCGGACCAAGATCCATCCTGCCACCCGGGTCTTCCAAGCTTTAAGGATGGAGACTAACGAAGAACTGAAGGCGATCGAAGAGGTTTTGCCGCAGGCGGTCAGATTGCTGAAACCGCAAGGAAGATTGGTTGTCATATCCTTCCATAGCGGTGAAGACCGGATCGTGAAAAGATTTTTCAAAGCCGCGGCCGATCTGCAGATACTTACGAAGCGCCCGCTTGTCCCGACGCCGGCGGAAATCGCCGCCAATCCCCGCGCTCGGAGCGCCAAGCTCCGCGCCGCGGCCAAAATTTAGATAATTTTTAAATTAAGATATGCCCGTTCTCGGGTTCGCCTGAAATTATGACTAAGATCATCAACGGCTATGCCGCCGCTGCCAACCAATCGGCGCAGAGCAGACGTTTTAATCTAAAATATTTCAACTTCGGCCTGGGTGCGCTAATTTCCGTCGTCGGCGTCCTGTATCTGGTCAATATCAGCGATCTGACCGTTCTCGGTTTCGCTTTGCGCGACCTGAAATCGCAAGCGGCGACGCTCGCCAGCGCGAACCTGGAATATGAAGAAGCGGTCAATGCCGCCCAATCTTATTATTCCCTGAATGCCCGGACCAAGAATTTGAATATGGTTTCGGTCGGAGACGTCGAGTATATCAGCATGACCGCGGCGGTCGCTTTAGCCCGGTGATCAGTCCGCTATTTGGCAATTTATCCTAGGCAATTTACCTTATCTTTATGTGGCGTAACCCGCAAACTGGCTCCCGGCCGGAGAGAACCCGTATTAGCCTTAGTCGCTGGCGCTTAGTCGTAGCGATTATTTTTTTATTTGCCGGCGCGATCGTCTATAAATTATTCAATCTGCAGATCAAGCAATGCGATATGTATACCGCGATGGCCGCCGGCCAGCAGCAAGTCTCTAGCCGCTTGAAGCCGGAGCGCGGGAAGATTTATTTCACAGAGAATATCAATAATCAAGAGAAGCTTTATCCGGTCGCGACTAATAAGGATTTCGCAGTCTTGTACGCGATTCCGAAAGACGTCCCGGATCCGCGGGCTTTGGCGGAGCGGTTTTATGAATATTTCGACCGGCCGCGCTTGGAGGAAGAATTGAAAAAGACGGCGAGCGGCACGCCTCTGGTCATCGCCACCAGCACTAAGGAGGAGCTGATCGGCGGCTATTTGAAGCGCCTGGATCGGCCAGACGACCTCTATGAGCCTTTAGACAATAAGAAATTAGACATCGATGGGCTCCTGGATTTTTATGCTTATCTGGCTAGCGCCAGTTCGACGCCGGTTTCGGCTTCCGATCTAGCTTTGGTTAATTATCAGGTCGTCCGCAAGAGCGCGAGCGGGACGCCGGCTACGACTTTGAAGATACCGGGCTTGGATTTTAATATTGAGAATCTGCGCTATTACCCGGAGAAAGAGATCGGCGCGCATCTTTTAGGATTCGTCAGTTACGCGAGCGGCGAAGGAGCCGGAAAATATGGTTTGGAAGAATTTTTTAATGAAGAACTGTTCGGCCAATACGGTTCGCTTAAATCAGAAAAAGGCGCTAAAGCTAATGTCATCATCGTCAATGACCGGGAATATATCAAGCCGGTCGCCGGCGCTGATCTGGTTTTGACGATCGACCGTAATGTGGAGTTTACCGCCTGTGAGAAATTAAAAGAAGCGGTCAAGAAGCATGGCGCGAGCGGCGGTTCGGTCGTGGTCATGAATCCGGCGACGGGCGGCATCATCGCGATGTGTTCAGTGCCGGATTTCGACCCGAATGATTTCCAGGCGGTGAAGGATCTGGGCGTTTTCAAGAATCCGGCCGTCCTCGACCAATACGAGCCTGGCTCGGTTTTTAAGACCGTCACGATGTCGATTGCCCTGGACCAGGGCAAGGTCGTGCCGTCCACAACCTATAATGATACCGGAGAAATGATGATCAAGGGCTGGTCTAAGCCGATCCGGAATTCAGATTTTACCACGCATGGTCCGCACGGCGTCGTCGATATGAATACGGTCTTAGAATATTCTTTGAATACCGGCGCGATTTTTGCCATGCGGCAGGTCGGGCCGAAAGATTTTGCCGACTACGTGAAGAGATACGGCTTCGGCGAAAAGACCGGCATCGAGCTCGGCGCGGAAGCCAGCGGCAATATCGGCAACCTCTTGGGCAGCAAGGTCAAGGAAATTGACGCGGCAACCGCCTCTTTCGGGCAGGGTATCGCGGCCACCCCGCTCCAGATGCTGATGCCTTACCAAGTGATCGCTAACCACGGCATCCTGATGAAGCCTTATATCGTCAAAGCGGTCATCCATGATGGCCAGAGGGAAGAGATCATGCCGAAGCAACTCGGTCGGGTGATCAGCGCTAAGACCGCGGCGACCGTTTCCGCGATGCTCGTCAACGTCGTGGAGCTCGGCCACGCCAAGCGCGCCTATATCAATGGTTATTATGTCGGCGGCAAGACGGGCACGGCTCAGGTCGCTGATAGCGGCGGTTATAGCAAGGATCGATACATCCATACTTTCGTCGGCATCGCGCCCATCGATAATCCGGCTTTCGTCATGCTGACTAAGATCAATGATCCCAAAGACGTCCAATACGCGGAAGGTTCGGCCCTGCCTCTCTGGTCCGAGATCGCGGATTTCATGCTGAAATATTATCAGGTGCCGAAGACTAGGAAATAATCATGCGCCGCTTAGGCGATCAGATAGATATGCGTCGATTGATAAGGTTAAAATTAAAATTTTTAGCGCGGCTGATCCTTAAGAAATATCAGCCGACGATTGTTGCGGTTACCGGTTCGATCGGCAAGACCAGCGCCAGAGAGGCGATCTATCACGTCTTGCGCGAGAAATTAAGCGTCCGGATGAGCCGGAAGAATTATAATAATGAATTCGGCGTGCCGCTCACGATCATCGGCGCCGCGTCTCCCGGACGCGATCTCGGCGGCTGGTTCCAGATATTCTGGCTGGCCGGGCGTCGGCTCTTATTTAGAGATCCGGATTATCCGCGCGTCTTGATCCTGGAGATGGGCGCAGACCGCCCGGGCGATTTAGCTTATTTGACTCGGATCGCGACACCGATGGTCGCGCTCGTCACCAATGTCAGTCCCGCTCATCTCGAATATTTCGGGAGCGTCGCCGAGGTCCAGAAAGAAAAACAGGTTTTAGTGGAGAATGTCGATCGTCAAGGCTTAGTCGTCCTTAATCATGATAATGAAGCGACGCGGCAGATGGCGGCGGCGAGCCGCGCCCGAGTCCTGACTTACGGCTTGAAACCAGGCGCTGATCTGCAAGCGCAAGATTTGGTTTTCAATTTTACTAAGGGCAGTTATGAGCTAGCTGGCTTGAATTGCAAATTGAACCGCCAGGGCGCGGTCGTTCCATTGTTCCTAGATAATGTTTTGACGGAAGGCGCTCTTTCCGCGGCGCTCGCCGCTGTCGCCGTCGGGCTTTATTTCGACCTAAATTTGGTAGAGATTGCTGCCGCTTTGCGCGATTTCTCCTTGCCGCCGGGACGGATGAATATCTTGCCGGGCATCAAGCATACTTTCATCATCGATGATACTTATAATTCCTCGCCGGAAGCGGCGATGTCCGCTCTGGATATCCTAGGTCGGATAAAAGTCGAAGAAACGGCTCGAAAATATGCGGTCTTAGGCGAGATGTTGGAATTAGGTTCGTATACGGAGGAGGGGCATCGCGCCGTCGGCGCGAAATTGGCGGCGAGCGGCATCGATGGGTTGATTGCCGTGGGCGAGAAAGCGCGCGATATCATTCGCGGCGCGACCGAGGCGGGGATGGCCGACGACTATATCTTTTATTTCGATCGGACGGAAGAAGCCGGGCGATTTTTGCAGAACCGGCTCAAGGCAGGCGACATTGTTCTGGTCAAGGGTTCCCAAGGAGCGCGGCTGGAGCGGATTGTCAAGGAAATAATGGCCGAGCCGGAACGGGCGGGAGAGCTTTTAGTCAGGCAAGGGCGAGGAGTGGCCGGGTAAATAGAATCGGACGATCAGGCCGGCGAGAACCATGAAATAGATAACGGTTAAATCGAAATAGATAATGGTGAGAGAAATGAAAAAGAGTATCTGGCGATACTCTTTTTTTGATTGATATTTTTGTTGGTTATCTTTGATTATTTTGGGAAAGAGGAGCGCCATGCCATCAAGGCTCCCCATTCCGGTTTTGGATTCCAGCTTATTTTGCCGGCAGCGATCAGATCCGCTACCAAGGGGTCTTCCTGTTTGTACTGTTCTGTAGGGATAAAATAGCTTTCGGCAACCGGGATACTATTCCATTCGTGTTTGCCGGAACGGTTGAAAGCACAAGCGATCATATTTAGAACGCCGTTTTGTCCGATAATCTCCGCCTGCAGTTTCTCCGTAGTGGAGAAATTATTACAGACATCTTCGATCAGGATTACGTTATCGCCTGGCCTGATATCGTGGCGACTGATGACTAGCTTGCTTTTTTCTTTGCCGCCGCTTTCGTTAGCTAGGGAAATAGTTTTCTTTTCCGCAAATATATGGCGGCAATGCAGATGACGGCCGACTGCCGTCGCTAAGCATATTCCGCCCATTGGCGCGCCGACTACTACGTCGCATTTTACGCCAGCCGCTTTGATTTGGTCTGCTACCATCTTACCGAAGTAATCCAGGATATCAGGATCTTCCTCCGCTTTCGCAAAGTTAAAGTATTCAAATCCCACGAAATTCTTGATCATCGGTACATGTTGGACAGCCGCTCCGTCGTAAGCATCATAGGTGCCGGCATACGCTACCAGACGCTTGCCTTCTTCAAGTGCCGAGCTTTTGTAATAGCCGTGGCAGGATTCGAGTACCATCAGCGGAGTTTTAGACTCGAGCGTATCAGACGAATCAAAGGAAATAGCTAGTTTTGGATTGTAGAACTTATTTACTTCTGCCATGGTCAATTCGCGACTTTTAGCCGGGCTGATATTCATCGACGGGTTGCCCTTGGTCAGCTGGGCGCCCATGACGATAAAATCAGCACCTAGATTCATCGCTTCCAAGACCCCGACCTTACGTTCCTGGTGTTCATTCGGGTTTCTCATCCATTCGTCGCGGATAGCCGGTACGATGAATTTATAATTGGCCGGCAGGTTCTTTTTCAGAAATGGTAGTTCATATGCCGAGCAGACCACCAGATCGAAAGGCTCTAGATTATCTTCCGGTTTGGCTTTCTTCTGGTAGGATCGGCGTAGGTTTTGCAGGTCATTATAGATTTTAACAGCCGGTGCTTGCCCGAAACGGTCGTTGCATTCATCATCAGAAATATCGGTGGGCACGCTGACCATAGCTAATTTGGTTGCTGGCAGCAGTCTCCTGAGTTCCAATATTCCTTTAATGCCACATTGCGAGCTGACGGTTAAAATATCTGGCGGACAGTCAAGATATTTTTTGAGATAGTTTACCATGGTCGCTGAAACATCGAATATCTTGAAGTCCAGGAACATTTTAGTTTCCTGTTCGGCTACCAGTCCGCTGATAGTCTTATTCAATACCGGTCCGCCAACATCAGTGTTATGCAGGGCATCGTTCAGCTTGATATGGGAAATAAATCCGGGGAAATCCGGTTCCGTAAAAAGTGATTGGACGGTCGAAACGCAGGTTGCGCCGTTAGCATAGCCGTCTACCGGTAGGATAAAGATTTTTTTACTGTTCATTAGTACCTCCGTTACATTGTTTGTTAAGAAATATGGTTATTGTTAGTTATGATGAGCGGTTACTTGTAAATTTGTCCGATGAACAGAAAATTAGCCCGATCGACGATTTCCTTGACTCGCCAGGGCCGGAGCATGAGTACGCTGCCGATTTCGATAGCGTTCGCGCCGGCTTTTTTCATGGCATAGACATCAGCCGACTTCAGGATGCCGCCACTCCCTTTGATGGGCATCGTGACACCAGCCATTCTCAGTTCTTCGATTTTTTTAAGAACTAATGGCAAAACTGGTTTTCCAGATAGTCCGCCGTTACCATAACCGTATTTTTTGAGCGGCGATGTTTCACCGAATAATCTTTTCCAATCCAAGCCCAGGTTTTCCGTGCCGTAGGGGATCGTGTTGGAAAGGGTCAGGATATCGCATAAGCCGCTAGCGTCTATTTCTTGGGCGAGGCGGTCAGGCAGGAAGATATTAGCTTTCAAATCCAGCGGGATATTTAACTCGGAAGCTATTTGCAGCATTTTGATAGCCTCGTTAACGAGTTCTTGCGTGTTATGCTGGATATTCGGACAAGATATGTTTATTTGTAGTCCGATTGGTGCGCGGAATTCCGAGAGGTTGGCGGCTAATAGCTCTACGAATCTCTTTGTCTCATCTAGGCGGCCGATCAAATTGTAGCCGATAGCCATAAAAGAAATAAAGAATGGCTGAGTGATGCCTTGCCAGTGTCCGGTTTTAAGTATCGCTATCGTGCCCGGATTACTTAATCCCACTGAATTCAAGACAATACCCTTGAAAGGTTTGATCTTGATGCATTTCGGTTTCAGCTCTCTGGGTTGGAAGTGCTTGTCCAAAGGCATATTGCCTTGGCGCGAATCTAAAGTAACTGTTTTGGCTACGAAAGTGCAGTTATCTACATTTTTGAATTCGTGCACTAAACGCCTTAAGAGGTCGTGGTGCCAGTAACCTTCGCCGAAAAAGCTCAAGGCGCCCGAGGCGACCCAGCAATTACTAAAATAAATGTTCCTGAGTATCATCTTAACTCCTTAATTTATTGGTTTTTTCTGTTATTTTCTTAATGTTGTTAAAGAAACTACTTCCTCAAACTTTACTTAAAAATTTCATTGGTGTCAACATCGGTATTAATTTTTGAATCGTAACGTTATCCGAGGAGCTCTTTTATCAGCTTAAGCCTGGCATCGGGGCAGGCGTCGTTGATATTTGGAAAATTTGCTATAATGGAATATATGTCTATCCTCATCCTCGGCGGCCAAGGGAACCTCGGCACGCAATTGACCAAGGTTCTCAATACCGACTATGAAGTGATTTCCTGGGATCGCGATGATCTGGATGTCCTGGATTTTGTTTTGCTCGCCGAAAAGATCCGGGCCCTGAAACCGGATCTGATCATCAATTGCGTCGCCTATAATGCTGTTGATAAATGTGAGGAGCCCGCTCAGTATAGCGTCGCCCAGAAATTAAACGGCGAACTCCCGGGCGTCTTGGCCGACCTCGCCCTAGAGCAGGGAGCCGTCTTAATCCATTATTCCTCCGATTATGTCTTTAATGGTACGGGTTCTAAGCAGTCATTCCAGGAAGATGAAACGCCGAATCCGATCAATAAGTATGGCGATAGCAAGGCTTGGGGCGAGAGAGAGATCTTGAAGCGGGCGCCAGCCGGATTGAAACACTATCTGATCCGGACTTCCAAGCTTTTCGGCCCCCGCGGTGCCAGTCCCCAGGCAAAACCCAGCTTTTTTGACATAATGCTGGAATTAGCGCAAGATAAGAAAGAACTGACGGTCGTCAACGAAGAGTTGAGTTGTTTTACTTATACGCCCGACTTGGCCGAAGCGACTAAACGTTTATGGGAATTGGAGGTGCCTTTCGGCATCTATCACCTGGTTAACGACGGTCCCTGCACTTGGTATGACGCGGTTTTGGAATTATTTCGCCTCTGCCGTTTAGAGGTGCCGATCCGCGCTATCCGTGGTGAAAATCTCCAGCGCGCCGCGCGGCGGCCAAAATTCTCAGTCCTCCTGAATACGAAAGTGAAGAAACTGCGTTCCTGGAAACTGGCCCTTAAAGAATATTTAAACGATTAAACGATCAAGCGCCTCTTTCAGTTGGCGCGCCTAAAAAATATGCGAGGCATCATCTTATCCGGCGGTTCGGGCACGCGCCTCAAGCCGCTCACTAAAATTACGTCCAAGCAATTGCTGCCGATCTATCATCGGCCGATGATTTATTATCCTTTAAATACCCTGATCAGGGCCGGTATCAAGGAGATCCTGATCATCGTCGCGCCCGAACGGGCCGGCGATTATCTGAATCTTTTGGGTTCAGGCAAGGAATTCGGCGTGAAATTTACCTATGAGATCCAGGACCATCCTGAAGGCATCGCCCAAGCTTTCCTGATCGGCGAGAATTTTATCGATCAGGAAGACGTAGCGCTTATCTTAGGAGATAATATCTTTGAGGACGATTTTATCGATGAGATCAAAGCCTTTAAGGGCGGCGCGAAAATCTTCGCCAAGCAGGTCCCGGATCCGGAGCGTTTCGGCGTCGTCAAATTCAACAGCGGGATGAAAGCGGAGAAGATCGTGGAAAAACCGCAGGAGTTCCTGAGCGATTACGCGGTGACCGGCCTCTATGTCTATGACCGTCGGGTGGTCGAGGCGGCTAAGAGCATGCGCCCGAGCGAGCGCGGGGAACTTGAAATTACGGACATCAATAATTGGTATCTCAATAAAGGAGAGCTGGCCGTCGCGTTGGTCCAGGGCGAATGGCTGGATGCCGGGACTTTCGATAGCCTGCTCCGAGCCCAGAATTTCGCCAAAGAGAAATTAGCGGATAAGATGGTCATCTGAGTTTCGCTAGGGAAACTATTTTATGAAACTTGCCGTCGGCTTCATCACTTATAACGAAGCGAGCGCCGGGTATCTGGCCGATTTTTTGCCGAGCCTGGAAAATGCTTTGCATTTTCTGGCTGAGCCTGATTATCAGGTTTATGTTTTCGATAATAGCCCGTTCGGCCATGACCTTAACCGGCGTGCTTTAGAGTCTTTTAATATCGGCGCAGCTTCTTTCGCCGCGCCGCGCCGTCCTTTGCGGATCCTGGCTGAGGGGCGCAATCTCGGCTTCAGCCGCGCTTATAATATCTTGATCGACGCCGCGAAACGCGATCAGGCGGAATATTTTTTGGTTATCAATCCGGATACGATCCTGGAGCCGGACGCGCTGGAGAAATTAGTGGCCGCTTTAGACGATCAAGCGTCTTTAGGCTCGGTCAGCCCGAAGATTTTGCGTTGGGATTTTATGACGGGCGCTAAGACGACGGTGATCGATTCTCTCGGCCTGACCTTAAGGCCCGGTCTACAGTTTTTTGATCTCGGCCAGGGTTTGGAGGATTGGGGGAAATTCGACCAGGCGGCGATCCTCGGCCCTTCCGGCGCGGCTGGTCTGTTCCGCTTAAGCGCCTTAGATCGGGCGGCAAAAGTGGATCATGAATCAGGCGGCCGCGAATATTTTGATGAACGTTTCTTCATGTATAAGGAAGATTGCGATCTGGCCTATCGCCTATTTTTGGCTGGCTATGAGTCTGCCCTGGTCGCCGATGCCATAATCTATCATGACCGGACCGCTTCTTCTTCAGGGCGCGGCTTATGGCGGCAGATCAAGGATCGTTTTCGGAAGAGCCGGGCGGTCAGGTCTTGGTCCTTTAAGAATCAACATTTAATTTTTGTCAAATATTGGAAAGAACAAAACTTAACTAATAAATCTTTGATTATTTTCCGTATTTTCTTTATGTTTATTTTTGCTCTTATATTAGAGCAATTTCTTTTAAAACAGTATTTTTATATCGGGCGGGAGATTAAGGGGTTGACTAATATAAAATAATATGATAAATTAGTTGAGAATTAAGAAAAAAGACGCTTAAGCTATCCGCTAATTTTTGTTTATTTTTTTTATATAGCCATATGGAAAATTTATTAGAAAAGATGATTAAGGAAAAAAAGTCCGAAGAGCTGACTCGTTTGGACGCTATTAATATTGTCAATTCCTTATTCGGCGAACTCCTGGAAAGGGAAAAGGACATCTTGTCCCGTCGTTTCGGTTTGCATGGCGATAAAGGCGAAACTCTGGAGAAGATCGGCGGCCTGCATAAGCTAACCCGCGAACGTGTCCGGCAGATCGAGGCGGCCAGCATCAAGAAGATCAAGAAGCTGGAGAAACTAGAAAGCTCGATCGCGACTCTGAAAGAGATCGTCCATGGCCTGGTGGCTGATCACGGCGGGATGATTCGGCGCGATTACCTCCTGGATATCCTGACGGTCGTCTGTCTGGAAATGAATGATGCCGGGAAATCCGACGATCCGGCCTATGAAGCGAACCGCCGCTCTTACCGCAATCATTTTAATTTTTTGATCTCTAAGCTGATGGGCGATGACCTGGAATTAGTCGACGATGCCGACAGGTTTAATCCGTCGTTTAAGAAGAAAGACGAAGAGTTGGGCCACTTAAGCGAATTAGCTGATGATTTATTGCGGAAAGTCGATGGCTTGAAGAAGACGATGACGACCGAAGAGCTGTTGGCGCTGCTTAAAGACCTGGAAGCTTATAATAAGCATCAGACTCGTTTGACGGCCGCACCGGGCGGCGATATTACGCCGATCTTAAAGAGCCAGGTTTTTCCTGATAAGGCGGAGACGATCAATAGCAATAAGGTCCTGTATTCTTTGCTGCAGTCAGTCCGGAATTTGGAACAGAATAAATATGGCGAGTGGGGGATCGCGAACTGGGGCGAAGTCAAGCCGAAGACCGTCAATGATAAGATTTATCTGATCCTGAAGCACGCCGGAGAACCTCTCCATTTTACGGCTATCGCCAAGCAGATCAACGATATGAAATTCGATAAGAAGATCGCGAACGCGGCTACTGTCCATAATGAACTCATCTTAGACAACCGCTACGTGCTGGTCAGCCGTGGCACTTATGGCCTGAAAGAATGGCAAAAATAAAGATTTTTTAAGCCTCTAGCTACCCTCTTAAAATAAATATTTCAAGGAATCCGCCCGATCCGTGGCGGATTTCTTTTTTTTCACGTAATATGGTAAAATAAACGTAGAAAAATTATGGAGATCGTCATCAACACGGCTGCCTTCAATCAGTTTTTAAATTTGCCTCCCGACCAGATGGTTTGGGTCTTTTGGCGCGATTTTGGCTGGCTGATCTTGTCTTTTGTCTATCTTTTCGGCGTGCGCGAACTCTATCTGCTCTATATCCGCCAGAAATGGGAATTGACCCATAAGAATATGCTGCTCGCGATCGATATCCCGCGGGGAAATGAACAGTCGCCGAAAGCGGTAGAAAATATCTTTACCTATCTGGCTGGAGCGCACGGCTCCATCAATTTCTTTGAAAAGTGGTTCGAGGGAAAATTCCAGAAAACTTTCAGCTTCGAGATCGTCAGCTTGGAGGGTTATACGCAGTTTCTTATATGGACGCCGGTCGAACATCGTAATCTAGTGGAGTCAGCGGTCTATTCGCAGTATCCGGACGCGGAAATTTCCGAGGTGGACGATTATGTGGGCGGCGTGCCTCAGATTTATCCGGACGAAGAATATGATATCTGGGGAACAGAGTTTTTACAGGCTAAGCCCTGGGTCTATCCGATCAAGAGCTACCTGGAATTTGAGCATCCGATCGGTCCAAGCGAGACGCAGTTCAAGGATCCGATGGCTAGCTTGATGGATCTCTGCGGTTCATTGCGCCAGGGCGAGCAGCTCTGGTTCCAGATGATCGTCATCCCGATCGGTTTCGATTGGGTCAAGGAATCGGAGAAAGAAATCAATAAGATCATGGGCCGCAAAGAAAAATCGAAGCCAGGCGCGACTAGCAAGCTGATCGAATGGATGGGCGACGCTAGCGAAAAGGTTTATTCTATTTGGGGCGATATCGATAGCAGCAAGAAAGAAGAAAAGGCGCGGACGATGATGGATTTGACGCCGCTGGAAAAAAAGAAAGTCGAGGGAGTGCAGATGAAGGCTTCCAAGCTTGGTTTTGAAGCTAAATTCCGGGCGGTTTATATTGCCAAGAAAGAAGTGATGAACCGGGCGAAGGTGATGAGCGGCATGGTCGGCTTTATGAAGCAATTTGCCGCCCTGGACCTGAATAATATGAAGCCGGATATTGATTATACTTTTACGAAAACAGTTTATTTCTTTACGGCGAAGCGGTTAGCCGCCAAGAAACGCAAAGTTTTTCGCGCCTATATCAATCGTTCGGATTCCCGCGGCCGGACGCCAGGCCTTTATAACATTGAAGAATTAGCGACTATCTGGCATTTTCCGATCGAAGCGAACGTCAAGGCGGCGATGGTCCAGAAAGCGCCCGGCCGGAAAGCCGACGCCCCGGCTTCGCTGCCGCTCGCGGAGGAGAAAGTGGCCGCGGTGCCGGATATATTCAGTTTGTCATCCGGCTCGCGGGAGGCGCGCCGGCCAGGTGGAGATAGTTTTTCATATCAGCCGGAAAATCGAATGGCCGCGGCTCCAGCCAGCCATCCGCCCTTGCCGCCTAATTTACCATTTGTTTAATCTATAGCCATGAGAATAGGCATCGACGCCCGCTTCTACGGACCGGTCGGCAAAGGCTTAGGCCGTTATACCCAGGAAGTGGTAGACAATATCATCAAGATCAGCGGCGCGGAGTCAACGGCCTTAGCGCCCGGCGATGATTTTTCTTATGTAATTTTTTTGAGCGCGGCCAATTTCGATGAATTTACGGCCGTAGACGGACGGGTAAAGAAAGTGCGGCTCGATTGCCCCTGGTATTCTTTATCGGAACAACTCTGGATGCCTTATTTGCTCTGGCGTGAAAAGTTGGACTTGATTCATTTCCCGCATTTTAACGTTCCGATCTTGACGCCGGCTAAATTCATCGTCACGATCCACGACTTGATCTTGACCCGTTTTCCGACGACGCGTGCCACGACGCGCGGCCGCTTGATGTATAGCCTGAAGGACGCCGCTTACCGCCTGGTGATCTGGTCCGCGCTCCGGCGCTCCGCTAAAATCATCACTGTTTCCGAATTTTCGCGGATGGATATCGTCACGCGCTTCAAGATCGCGCCGGAGAAGATCGCGGTCACTTATGAAGGCGTCGCGAATCTGGCCAAAGGGCGCGATTCTTTATTCGTCGCCAAGCTGGACAATCAAGAAACCTTAGCTCAGTACCACATCCCTCGTAATTTCTTGCTTTATGTCGGCAATGCTTATCCGCATAAGAACCTGGAAGCCCTGCTGCGCGTTTTCGCCCGTTTGCATTCCCAGCAGACGGATTTGCGCCTGGTCCTGGTCGGGAAATTAGATTATTTTTATGAACGGATCCAGGGCGAGGCGCGCGCCTTGAATCTTTGGCAGAGGGGGAATTTGAATAGCCCGGTGATTTTTCCGGGTTATGTGCCGGACGCGCAGCTTCAGATCATGTATGCCGAAGCGCGCGCTTATGTCTTCCCCTCGCTTTATGAAGGCTTCGGCCTGCCGCCCCTAGAAGCGATGGCCCAGAATTGCCCGGTCGTGAGTTCGGATCGAGCTTCATTGCCGGAAATCTTAGGAGAAGCCGCCGCGTATTTTAATCCGACGGATGAAGATGCTATGCTCAGCCAGATCAAAGCGGTTTTAGAAAATGAGGCATTGCGGACGGAGTTGAAGAAGCGCGGCCTTGACCAGGCTAAAAAATATAATTGGTGGCAATGCGCCCATGAAACCCTGGCGGTTTATCGGACAGCGCTGCGCGCCCGATGATGGCGCGGGTTGGCGGTCGGATGAGGAATAATAAGTCACGCTAAGCAATGGCTAAAAATAAATTCCAATCGAATAATTATAATTTAGAACGAGAAAGATTCTCGAATTTCGTCGTGGATCTGCGTCGTACCGCCGAGCAATCGGATAGTAAATTGAAAAACGCCGGGCAATCGGCGAGCGGAACCTGGCGGGAGCGTTGGCGCGCTTGGAGCCGCAGCCTGCGAGCTATTCAGCCGAATTTGCTGACGGTTCAGGATCATCGACCGCGCCGCCTCTGGCGTTCCTTCCTTTCAGTCTTTCATTTTTCTCGTCCGCGATTGTCTTTTAGTCGCTTAGCTAAGCTGCGTTTCTTCCGCCCGCGATCCAGGCGCGTTTTATCTGTTTTTTCTTTCCAGCCCAAGTCTCGGCCGAATCCTTGGCGGGAAGTGATCCGGTCGCAACAACGCATCCTCAGCGCCGCGCCGCGCTTGCTGAAAGCCGGGCGGGCTGAGCGCGTGGAAAAAGCGGAACGCTTAGAGCAGGCCGAAACGGCCGCCCGCTGGTACCGCTCCTTGTTTTCTTTCGCTATCGTTTTAGTCATCATCATCCTGCCTTTCAAGCTCTTGGCCGACGCGGAAATTTTTAACTTCCAGGCTCTTGAAGAGAAGATTCTGGGCCGTTCGCGCCTGGCGCTCAATAATCTCATGGCCGCCGCTGATTCGGCATCCCGCCAGGATTTTAAGGGGGCGGATTCTAATTTTCAGAGCGCTAGCGCCCATTTTTTATCGGCCACCGAAGAATTGAATAAGATCAATGACGCAATCCTAGCCTTAGCTTCTTTATCTAATGATCCGAAAATCAAACTGGCGGCCGAGAGTAAGAAATTCTTGACCGCGGGAGCCGTCGCCTCTTCTCTGGGGCGCAATTTAGTCCTCGCCACGGACAGCCTTTTTAAGAGAGCGGACGGAACAGAAAATAATTTTTTTAAAAATTTAGATGATTTTTTAATCTATGGCCATCAAGCCGCGGACGACGCCCGGGAGCTCAAGCAGACGCTCAGCCGGATCAATCCGGATAATCTGCCAGCCGATTACCGCGCTAAGTTTATTTCTTTAAATAGCCAGGCCGCGCTCTTAGCGGATAATCTAGCTAATTTTGTCAGTTTGGGCGATAAATTAAAGAAGGTCTTGGGAGTCAGCCAGGACAAGCGCTATCTCATCGTTTTCCAGAATAACGCGGAGCTGCGGGCGAGCGGCGGTTTTCTGGGGAGCTACGCGCTAGTTGATCTGCGCGACGGCCAGATCCGTAATCTGGAAGTGCCGGGCGGGGGGTCTTATGATACGGAAGCGGGCTTAAGCGTCCGCGTCGCCGCGCCCGAACCCCTCTGGCTCGTTAATCCGCTTTGGCATTTCTGGGACGCGAATTGGTGGCCGGATTGGCCGACGACGGCCAAGAATCTGATGTGGTTCTATGAATACAGCGATGGTCCGAGCGTGGACGGCGTAATCGGCGTGACGCCGACAGTCGTGGAGAAGCTATTGGAAATCACCGGCCCGATCGACCTGACCGCGGATTACGGCCTGACGATAGACGCTGATAATTTTTGGCAGAATGTGCAGATGGTCAGCGAACAGCAGCATCTCGAGAAGACTAATCCGGACTTGGTCGCGCACCTGCTTCCAGCCGAACCGGCTAAGCCGAAAAAGATCATCGGCGATTTGCTCGCGCGGATCTTGGCCGTCCTGCCGTCCAAATTAGATAAGGATAATCTGCTCAAGATCATCGCGATCTTTGAAGAGAATATGTCCGAGAAGCAGATCCTGCTGTATTTTAATGATCCGGCTTTGCAGGCCGCCGCCGCCGCTTATAATTGGGCGGGCGAGATCAAGGAGACGGATAAAGATTATCTGATGGTGGTCAATACTAATATCGCCGGGCAGAAATCCGACCGCTTGATGGCAGAAAAGATCGAGTTAGCGAGCGAAGTCGCGCCGGACGGGGCGATCATCAATACCGTCCGGATCACGCGGACGCATAACGGCGTCAAGCGCGAGATTTTGACCGGCGTCCGGAATGTCGATTGGCTCCGCGTTTATGTGCCGCCGGGCAGCGTCCTGTTGTCCGCTGTCGGTTTCGGCGCGCCCGATCCGGAGTATCTGCAGGATCGGCCTGATGAGACCATGATAGCCAATCCGCTTCTCGCCGCGGAAAACGCGGCCGCGGTCGATCCGGCGTCGGGAACCAAGATCTATCCGGAGAATAATAAGACAGTCTTTGCTAATTGGCTGATGGTTGATCCGGGCGAGACTAAGACGGTTACTTTGAAATATCGCCTGCCTTTTAATTTTTTTACTTTGCCGCGAGATGATACTTGGCTGAAGAAATTGAATGACTGGCTGAATCCGGACGCCGCGGATCTGTGGCCGCATTCCTTGGTCGTCCAGAAGCAGCCAGGCGCCAAAGCCAGCGTCTTTACAGGCCGGCTGAACCTGCCGGACGGTTTTAATATTTTTTGGCGCCATCCGGAGGATCTGAACGGCGCGGCTGGCTGGCAGATTTCAGAACAATTAGACGCTGATAAATACTGGTCAATATTAGTCCAAAAAAATAAATAATTACCTATATGCCAGAGATAAAAAAAGTGAAGAGAGTCCTGCGCGTCGGCCGGTCTTTGGATTCCAGCCTTTCTTCTTTCGTGGAGCGGCCGGTTCCGACGGAACGGGAAGTCGCCAGTTTCGAGCGGGTCGTGAAAAGGGAAGCGCGCGAACAGGAGATAGACTCCAACCTGTCCGAGATCTATAGCGATAAGAACGGCGAGCGGGTCGACGTCAAGCAGCTCAAGGCCAAGCGCCGGACGCCTTTCATCTTACGCCTCTTCCGGCGCCTCTTAGTCTTGGCGCTCCTGGCGCTGGCCGCCTACTTCGCCTATTCTTATTGGTTTGGCCGTACGGGCGACATCAGCAGCTTGAGTCTGAAGATCGCGGCGCCGGAAAAGATCATGGCTGGTGAAGAATTCTCTTACCAGGTCGTTTACCATAATCCGACTAAATATAGCCTCTCGCGCGTCCATCTGGAGATGCAATATCCCGATAGCTTTATTTTTAACGCCAGCTCTATCCCGCCGACCAGCGGCAATTATGGCTGGGATCTGGCGGATCTGGCGCCTGGGGAGACTGGGAATCTGACGATCACCGGATATTTGATCGCCCCGCCGGATTCAGCCAATATCGTCTTCGGCCGCTTGAGCTATCTGCCTGGCACCTATACCAGCCAATTCAAGAAGGAGGTTTCTGCTTCTACGATTATCGGCGGACTAGGCTTCAATGTCGACCTCAGCTATTCGGGGACGGCTTTTCTAGGTCAGGACAACGAGATGACCTTGATCTTTTCTGATGTCCAGAATAATTATTTGGGCGATTTTAATATCACTTTCGCCCTCCCAGCCGAAGCCAATGCGGCGGTCGCGATCGCTTCTTCCACTCCGGCAGCCTCTTCGACCGCGCCGGCAGTCGGCAGCTCAAGCCCCTTTATGATTTCTAAGAGCGGCGGCACCAGCTGGCAGGTGAGCGGACTGAGCGCGGCTGCAGGCCGGCAGGAAGTGCCGCTCTCCTATACTATCAAGCAGAAATCTGTGAATCCAGAAATCCGAGTGCGCCTAGAAAAGAAATTGGCGGACGGCCAGGGCTATATCTTCTGGGAAAAATATTTTACGCCGGAACTCGTAACGAGCGATCTTAATCTGACGATGATCTTAAACGGCGCGAAAACGGATAAGGCGGTCGCTTTCGGCCAGACCCTGAACTATTCTTTGACTTATGCCAACCGCGGCGCCAGCGCTTATCAGGACGTCGTCATCATGGCGGCTTTGAGCGGCGATTTCTTAGACTGGGGCTCTTTGCAAGATAGCAATAAGGGGACGCTCCAGAGCCAGACGATCATCTGGACTAAGGAGCAGATACCGGCGCTCGCCGAAATCAAGCCGGGAGCGGAAGGAGTAATCGATTTTAGCCTCAAGCTGCGGCCGTTTAAAGATAGTGATCTGGGCCAAACGATGACCGTTACGGCCTATGGCCAATATAATATCAATAATAAGACGACCAAGAATCAGGATAATAAGAGTAATACCATCATCAGCCAAATTAATAGTGACCTGAGTTTGATAGAACAGATCCGTTACTTTAATGATGATAATCTGCCGGTCGGCTCCGGGCCATTGCCGCCGCAGGTCGGCCAGAAGACGGGCATCAAGGTCTATTGGACGGTCAAGAATAATCTGCATGAGCTCACGGAGGCCCGCGTCGTCCTGCCGTTGCCGCCTTACGTGAATTGGGAAAACGGCCACGCGACGAATGTCGGAACGCTTTATTTCGATGCGGCCAGCCACCAGGTCGTCTGGGAGATCGGCCGTTTGCCTTTGTCGGTTTACCGGGCTGACGCAGAATTCAATATCAGCGTCACGCCAACGGACGCGGACCGCAATAAGATCTTGATCCTCTCGCCCGGCTCCACGGTGAGCGCGATGGATACGGAAACCAAGGACACGATCACTAAAAAAATCGGCGCCAAGACTACGAAGCTCGAAGATGACGATATCGCCGGCCTGAATAATTCCGGGATCGTGCAGTAGCTTGTCTAGCTTTGGATTGGATCGGCCGAGCTCGGCCGAGCGATAATTTTTATTTATGTTCAAGATCATCGAGACCAAGAAAAACGGCATCCGGCACGGCGTGCTTAGAACGGGCCACGGCGCCTTAAAGACGCCGTTTTTTATGCCGGACGCGACGCGCGGTTTCGTAAAGCTGACGGATAACGAAGCGGTCCGCCGTACGGGGACCGAGGCGCTGGTCGTCAATACTTTCCATCTTTATCTGCAGCCGGGCCTGGAGGTGGTCAAGCGAGCCGGCGGCCTCCATAAATTTATGGGTTGGTCCGGGCCGCTCTTATCCGATTCCGGCGGTTTTCAGGTATTCTCTTTGATCCATAAGAATAAGCAGCTGGGGAAAGTGACGGACCAAGAAGTTATCTTTAAGTCGCCTTTGGACGGTTCGCGCCATGTGCTGACGCCGGAGAAATCTGTCCAGATCCAGTTCGCGCTCGGCGTAGACATGATGGTCTGCCTGGATGATTGTCCGCCGAACGAATTTTCCCGCGGTGATTTAGAGCAGGCCGTTTTTCGGACTATCGCTTGGGCGAAGAGAGGCAAGCGGGAATATGAAAAGCAGATCAAGAAGCGGAAGCTGAGCGGCGCGAAGCGACCCCTGCTTTTCGCTGTCATCCAGGGCGGCGCGGAAATCGACCTGCGCGAACATTGCACGAGAGAATTAGTGAAGATCGGCTTTGACGGTTATGGCTTCGGCGCCCGCCCGGTCGATAAGGAGGGGAGATTCTTGGGCGAAGTCCTGCGCCACACCGCTGATTTTATCCCTCGAGACGCCTTGCGTTTCGCGCTCGGCATCGGCACGCCGGAAGACATCGATCGTTGCGCCCGGATGGGTTGGGATATGTTCGATTGCGTCATCCCGACGCGCGAAGGCCGGCACGGGAAATTATTCTTGCGCTCGAGCCGGGCCGATCAAGGGAAATCATCCCAAGCCGGTCCGCGCTACCAGACGATCAATATCAATAATGCTAAATTTATAAAAGATTTTTCGCCGATCAACGCCGCCAGCGTCCTCGCGGAGCTCCGTCAAAATTCCCGCGCTTACCTGCATCACTTATTCCGCCTCAACGAACCCTTGGGCCATAAGCTGGCGAGCCTGAATAATCTGGAATTCTATCAGGAGCGGCTGGATAATTTAAGGAAGTAGCCGCTTGTGAAAATAAAAAAGCCGTACTTTTAATGTCAGTACGGCTGGCGTCGGGGTTCGGGGCCTCGACTAGGTGGACATGTCCGGTCCGAATTAATTTCTGAAATTAATTGGCGGAGTAAATCAATTCGCATTTATATCCGGTATTAGCTCCGGCTTCGTAGGCGGCCTCATAGATAGAGGCTGGTTTACTGTCCGTCATTCCCAGACCCATCATAAAAATTTGATCAACGATCAGGACGGTCTGGTCTTCCTGCTCCATTAAGAATGGTCGGGTATCGGGAATCAGGAAGTATTTTAAAGCGTAATCGCCGCTCCCGGTCAGGATCTTTTCTCCGACTTTAACGTCAGCGTGACCGCAAGCCTGGCTGAGTCGGATTTTCTGGCTATCTTTGATATCGCGACAATCGACGTTTTCCCAGCCTAGTATGTCGGCCGCATCACGATGGCGTTGGCCGGTACCGCGCACGACTAAGTAGGGCTCGGTCGGCAGCATCTTAGCCACGCTTAAACGGTTGATTTGGTCTCTACCTTTGCTGGTCAATCGCGGGTCGATAGTGCCGTGCATATGATCGCCGACCGTTACCAGAAAAATGGTTTTAGTTTTCATTATTACTCCGTAGGGATAGTTGAAGAATGAACTATTAGATTAGTCTTGAATATTTGCTTATATTAATTCATATCGCCAGAAATTTGTCAATAAAAAATCCGCGTTTTAAGGCGCGGATGGGAGAAAGAAATGTTAAGCGGCAATTTCTGCCTGATTAGTCACTAGCACCAGATAGCGGTCATCAGTGCAGTCTTCATCAGTTTCAATCTGTATGAGGGTGCCGGGAGAAAAGTGGTGGGCGCTGGGGGAGGAGGGGCAATTGACTGTCTGGCCGTCGATGATTAACAGGCTATTATTCGGGGTTTTCCGGATGAGTTCGTATAAATCCCGACTTATTTCGCTGTAGCCTTCATTTGCATCGGCCGGCTTTAATAAAAATCGTTTAACATCCTCATGAGCAGAAAGATGGCAAGCGGCATCTAAATCAGTAATTTTACGGTTCAGCCAATAGGCGGTGTCTGCGAAACGTTTTGCCGCGCCCGCGATTACTGCCGCCGGTCTGGGAAACATTTGTCCGCTGTTTAATATCTTGTTGATCTGCCCCTTGCCAATAGGCGTTAATGTAAATTCGTATCCCGGGTCGAATCCCGTTTGTCCGACAACCACTAATTGGATATGTTTTCTTTCCATCTTAAACCTCTTAATTAAGATTGTTGTAAAATAATTTATTTAGAAACGAACTACTAAAAACTTAATTACTATTTTTCCCATTGCTTTATATTACTCTACAATTATCTCGTTAATATGTCAACCTTAGGGTTGATTTTTATTAAGGTTACAAATATTGACGATTTTCAAAAAATTTAGTACAATCCGTTGAAGTGCTTTTTATAATAAATGAGCATTTAGAACCTTGACAATTAGAGAAATATAAACAAATAGAGGAGTAAAACAACATGTTAAGAGTAGAAGATGTGTCTTACGCTGTCGGAGATCGGCAGATATTAGACGAGGTGTCATTCTCATTGATGCCTAGAGATAAAGTGGCCTTAGTCGGAGAAAATGGAGCCGGCAAGTCAACACTATTGAGAATCATCATCGGAGACATCTCAGCTTATGAAGGCAGTATAATCAAGCCTGATCTAATCGGTTATGTCCCGCAAGTCATCACCGACGAGCCGGCGGTCCAGGAAGGCGTCACGGTCCTTGATTTTATGCTAGAGGGCCGGGGCTTGAATGAGCTATCGCAAAAGATGCGGGAAAGCGCCGAAGCTATGAGCCGCGAACAATCGGAAGAGGATCTAAAAAAAGTCCTCGAAGATTATTCTCACGCCCAGGATGACTTTGTTTTTCGTGGCGGCTATGAAGCTGAATCAGAGATCCAGCTGATCTTTAGCGGTATCGGCTTAGTGTTAGAGTTAGAAGCCGAAGTGCGCAAGCTGAGCGGCGGCGAAAAGACAAGATTAGCTTTCGCGAGAAGCATCTTTGCTGATTGCGATCTCTTAATCCTGGATGAGCCGACGAATCATATTGATCGAAAGTATTATAATTGGCTAGGTAATTACCTTAGACAGACGTCGAAGACGATCTTAGTCGTCAGCCATCATCCGGAGTTTATCAATCCCTTTACCCAGCGCATCGTGGAGATTGAAAAATTCACCGGTCGCGCCAGGGAGTATCAAGGCACTTATGAAAGTTATCTGGAACAAAGTGCCATTAATGAGAAGACCCTCCAACGCCGACTGGAATGGTTGGAGAAAGAGATCAATCGTTTAGACGAATCAGCCAGGCGTTTGCAATATGGCGGGCCGAATAAGGCGAATGCCGCCCAGAATATGTTCAAGCGCATTGAGCGGCTTAAAAAGCAGAAGGGCGATCTAGCCGATAGCCTTTTCAAGAGCGAAGGGCAGTTAAGATTCAGATTACCGGTAGGGCAACAGGCTAACCAAGTGGTCATAAAGGCGCTGGGATTAGAAAAATCTTTCTCTCGTCTGTTATTCCGCGCGGTCTCTTTTGAAGTCTTAAGAGGCGATCGTGTCGTCATCATCGGTCGGAACGGTTCAGGCAAGACTACTTTGCTTAGGATAATCATCGGCCTGATCCAGCCGGACGGAGGCAGTGTCCAACTCGGCTCTAATGTTAAACTTGGTTATTATGCCCAAGAACATGAGAACCTGGATCCCGCCGCTACGGTCCTATCAGAAGCTCAAGCTGTTTGTCCTAAATTCGCCGGTAACTTGCGTAATGTCTTGGCGAGATTTTTATTTTTCCAAGATAAAGTCTTCCAAGAAGTAAAAACCCTGAGTCCCGGCGAAAAAAGCCGCCTATCCTTATGCAAATTGATGTTAAGCGGCAGCAATCTAGTGGTGCTTGATGAGCCAACAAATTATCTTGATTTGGCTTCTCGGAACGTGGTAGCAGATGCCATCCAGGACTATGAGGGTACGGTTATTTTTGTCAGTCATGACAGGGAATTTATAAAACTTGTCCAGCCTAACAAGGCTTTGGTTTTGCCGACTGGCGTGATGACCGGCTTTGAAGAAAAAATGTTAATTGAATAGGGCGGACCATAGTTCGCCCCATTCTTATCCCAGAGGTACGAAATGAAAGAGAGGCTTAGTAAATTTTATCAGCATTTTCATGAGCGACAGGAGAAATATGGCTTTGTCCATCACCTTAGCGCTAAGATCAGATACTTCCAGGCCCAAATCGGAAAAAATAAAAAAATTCTGGATTTAGGGTGCCGCGACGGCACGATGGCAAAAGTTTTTGCCGCTGGCAATGATCTGACCGGTGTAGATATTGATCCGAAAGCTTGTGAGCTATGTCGCCATAATCTCGGCATCAAAGTCATCTGGCACGACTTAAACGAGCCCTTGCCTTTTGCCGACGCAAGTTATGATATCGTAGTATTGTCAGATGTGCTCGAGCATGTATTTTTAACCGAGCCGCTGCTTACTGAAATTTATCGGGTATTAAAGCCTGGCGGGCTATTCCTAGGTTCGACGCCCAATGCCTATTATTGGTCTAATCGTTGGCATATGGCTAAAGGCCAGGATCTGATTGAATATATAGACGCGACTCATGTCCGTCATTTTTCCCTCGCTAGCTTAAAAGGCTTATTGCACAATCATTTCGACAGCGTGGCGGTTATCCCATACGGTCAGCATATCTTCTCTCAGTATTGGCCGACCATGTTCGCCGGAGATTTTTTTTGGAAATCCATAAAGAAGAAAGGAGGTTAACGATGAAAATAGTATTTTGGCTGGCTAGCTGCTTGCCAGAGTTGGGCGGCCTCCAATGGAGTACGTATCGACTAGCTCGGGCGCTGCAAAAAAATGGTTATGAGATACTATTTTTGACGCGCCTGACCGAACAAGCAGAACTAATTCAGGACTGCCAGATCATCCGATTGCCGGGCGACAGTATCCCGGAGTGGACAGAAAATTCTGGCCGTTGGTTATTCGAGCATAAAGATGAATTTGATATTATCCACACAGTTGATCTTTTTTACCAGGCGATTGACTTGCAATTCGCCAGCCTAAAAAGATGCGCCAAACCGACAGTATTAAAGATTCCCACCGCGGGTTATATCCCCCGCTTGATTGCTTCAGAAACGCTCAAATTATCTTTGCAATCAATAAACGCTATCATTACCCTCAATGACCTGATCCAGGAAGAACTGATAGGCGTCGGTGTATCGTTAGAGGCAATTTATTGCATCCCGAACGGTATTGATGCGGATGAGTTTATCCCGGCTGTCGATAAGGCGGCGCTGAGAAGGTCATTAGATCTGCCCTTAGACAAGATATTACTTATCTTTGCCGGACGCTTTGTCGCCCGTAAAAGATTAGATATCCTGTTGGCGGCAATAGCAGAAATGAATAATGATGTCCGATTGATCATGGTCGGTTCTGGATTCGGGCAGAGAGATTCTATAGAGGAATCTATCATTAAAGTGGCACTGCAGTCTGATAAAGTGATAACAGTCCAAGCCGTGAATGATTGTCGACCATATTTCCAGGCTAGCGATATCCAAATACTCTTGTCGGAAAGGGAAGGCCTGTCCAACTCTTTATTAGAGGGCATGTCCTGTGCCTTACCGACTATAGCGACGGATATCCCAGGGATAAACAATGTCATTACCAATGATTCAGAGGGCATCTTAGTCCCGGTCGGAGCGGTTAGTGAAACCAGCTTGGCTATCAAGCAGTTGTCTCCCGATGAGCCTTTACGCCGTCGTCTAGGCAACTCAGCCAGAGCCAGGATTATCCGCACCTTCAGCCTAGAGCAGGTCGTCAAGCAATATCATGAGTTGTACCAAAAGATAATAAAACAGGAAAGGAGAAGATTATGAAAGTAGCTTTAGTTATCCCGTACAACCCGCTGGAAGAAGTCGGCGGCTTAGAGATCGGAACCATGTATCTAGCCAGGGACCTGCGAAGATGCGGAGTAGAGCCAATTATTATTACCAAAGGCCAGACTGGCGCATCCTCCGGTCTCCTGATCTTAGGATTTTCTTCTTTAACCAGAATTTGTAAGTTCTTATTGAGTGACCATGAAAGCTTCGACGTTATCCATTGGTTAGAAATATTTCCTGGCCCAGGCGAAGTAGATATCCAACTCATGGCCTCTGGTTTATTGCGTTCACTCGGAAAAAAAGTGGTCATGATGGTGGCGACTTCCGGCAATTTACGGAATCGCGCCTCTGGAGAAGTTAGCAGATTGCTTTTACAATTTTGTCTGGATGCTTACGTAATATCTAACCCTGATCAGCTGATGGAGTTTTCCGAGGCGGGCCTGAGATTATCTGCAGTCCATCAGATCGGCTTCGGGGTTGAAGCGAAAAAGACATTCACGCCGGTTGGAAATGACGAAAAAGTTAAGCTCAGACAGGAATTAGGCCTGCCGCCAGACAAGATACTCTGTCTTTTTATGGGGCGTTTTGTGGAGCGGAAGCAGCCTGATTTCTTACTTAGAGCGTGGCAGACCATGACGGATCTATATGATCAGGCAGAATTAGTGATAGTCGGATCCGGTATGCAACAACATGATTCTATAGAATCGGCCGTCTTTGCTTTAGCGGAAAACGCTAAATTCGCCCATTTCCATGAGGTGACGAAGGAGCCGCAGAAATATTATCAGGCCTGTGATATCTTATTGCTGCCGAGCGATAGAGAAGGCCAACCTAATGTCTTATTAGAAGCGATGGCTTGCGGCCAGAGCGTTATTGCCTCAGACATTGCCGGCATAAGAGAGATGCTTATCAACGGCGTCAATGGCCTTACTTTTCCGCCGCATGACGAAGCTTCTTTCATCAGCGCTATACACCTTCTGGTTAACGATAGGGCTTTGCGTTCAGAGTATGGCCAGTCAGCTAGACAGACAATCTTGGAACGCAAAAATCTCCCGCTCGTTACCGAAGAATACCTTGCTTTGTACAATAAAATCGAAAGGAGTCAGAGATGATACCGAAAATAAGAGTGGCTGTTGTCAGATCTTGTGAGATGCAGTGCATATATTGTCCGCGGACCCCGGTCATCAATATGGAAAATTATGACGGCGCGGAAAAATATTGCATGACTATCGATGAATTGATAGGCATCTTATTAGAAATGCAGAAGTATGGTTTACAAGATGTCCATTTGACGGGCGGAGAGCCGCTGCACCGTGGCGATTTAGCCACCTTGATCAGCTGTCTGACCGCTAAAGGATTTAAAGTAGAATTGAATACTAATGGAGTTGGCTTGACTAAGAATCGAATCCTCAAGATCAAGGAAGCGGGAGTAAAATTCTTAAAGATTTCCTTAGACGCGCCGAATAGAGAATTATTTTTCGCCTTTACCGGATTGGATGCGTTTGAAAGAGTCATACAGGGTATAGAGACAGCTTTGACAATCATGCCAGTCAGGTTGAATTGCGTAGTCATGCGATCCAACCTGGGCTCGATCATCCCCTTGCTGAAATTATGCAATGACCTCGGAGTCCAAGAAATCCACCTTTTGGATCTTACTTATTACCCCGGTGCCGGCGAAAAAACCTTCTGGGAAAGGGAATTCGTTTACTTGACCCAGGAGTTAAAACCGATAATAGAAGCGGAATATTCCCAGCAGTTTGAGCTTTTGCCGATTTATGGCTGCCGTTTCTACCGGCTACAGATAAAGTCGCAGGGAACAGCCGTGATCCTGAAAGAAGCCCAGCCGACCATGAGGATTCCTGCTTGCGCCGATTGCCAAGAATATTGCCATGAAGGCGTCTTTACCTTGCGTCTTTCCGCTGGCGGTTACTTAAATTTTTGTCCGGGCAATAATAATAATGGGATCAATGCCTTAACCTTGTACCGAAACGGTACTTTGGGCGACGTGATGTCCAAGCTCTCACAGATTTTTGAGCAGGCTGGACCAGTCGATTCTTTCCAACAATTCTTGGATCAGAATAGCTTGAATTTCCCGGGAGGCCAGGATGAAAATATGCTATCTTAATTACCAAGGCGGTCCGACCATCAAAGCCGCCGAGAATAATCTAGTAGGCGGGTTGAATACCATCTTATTCAATCTGATCTGCCAAATTTCTCTGCGGCCGGAAGTAGAGGCGGTCGCCGTCTACCGTGATGATGGCCAGATGGCTACTCTCCACGGGCGCAAAGAAGTGAAGCTGCCAGCCGGCCCACAAACAATGCTTTCCCGGCCGGAACTGGAGCTTTATCTGTCGGAGTTTACCGTTGCTGTAGAAAAATATCTAGCAATTTACCGTCCGGACGTAGTCCATACTTCCGGATCAGAAGCAGGAGCAGTCATGTCCCAGCTGAGGATCCGAGGTATGGCTATCCCCTGGATACATACCAATTACGCAACTGTCGCTGTACGACGCGTCATGGTTGATGGCCAGAAATCCAGCCAGACGAGCGCCGATTTAATCGGCGAGCGAGAAAAACAATGTCTTATCGATTGTGACCAGGTTATCGCTCTAAGCGAAAGCGACAAACAGGAGATTGCTGCTGTATTTCCGATCCCCCCCGGCAAGATAATGGTTATCGAGCCGGGTATCGACCATAAGATCTTCCAGCCCGGTCTTCTCACGCCGAGAAAAAAAGTCATAATCAGTGCCGGCCGGATGAGTAAGATAAAAGACTTTCCTTTCTTATTGAGTTCTTTCCGGATTCTCAAACAACTGAATGATACAGATTCCCGGCTGATAATCATCGGCGGCAATGCTTTCGAAAGGCGGCTATTAGGTTTGCCGCAGCTAGCTGATGAGCTAGGCATTTCTGACAGTTTGAGTTTTGTCGATGGAGTGGGGCAAGATGCTTTAGCGGCTTATTTCAGACAAGCTAAAGTCTTTGCCGCCCACTCTCAGCACGAGACCTTCGGCCTGCTGCCTATCGAAGCCAGAGCTTGCGGGACGCCATTTGTCGCCCGGGCTAATAGCGGGTATCTGACGGCAGGGCAAGACGGTGGCGGCGGATATTTCTGCGCTAATGATTCGGAACGCGACATGGCGGACAAGATTCTGCGGATCGTCAATATGGAAGAAGATGATTGGGCCGCATTATCGCAAAAAGCTATCGCCAGCGCGCAAGCCTACGAGTGGTCTGATACGGCCGAGAAGAGTTTGTTCATTTATCAACAAGTCATTAAAAATCAGGGAGGTATGAAAATAAATAAGACCGGATAGCTATTTAGATCCGGTCTTTTAATTTATCCTTAAAGCGATTTAAGATATTTTAGCGACTTTGCTATTTCTCTGCTTTCACATTCTATTTCCAAGTAGCCGCTATAATTAACTTTCTTCAGCGATCTGATCACCCCTGGCCAGTCGATCCGTCCCCGGCCGGGAGCCAGATGCGGATCGGGACGGTGGTATTGGCGCAGATTTTTTTCCGGTCCGCCTAAGTTATCATGGGCGTGGATGTGAAATATCTGGGAGTGATGATCCTTGATGGCAGCCAGATAATCTTCGCCGCTGACGTTAGCGTGGCCGATATCCAGAGTGAGTCCGAAATTTTTCTTATTGATCTGTCTGACGGTCTTTAAGAGCAGGCCAAGGCGGCAAGCGCGATCCGGAAACCAGAAGCAAGTCTGAGCCTCATTTTCCAGACCGATCTTTATCTTTTTCTTCCTAGCGTAATCACTAATCTTCTTGTAGCTGTTTAACTCTATCTCCGGCAATTTTACCAATCTTAAACCGTAGGGCTCCAGCGCCGGGTGCAAAGTCACTATCTTGGCTCCGATCTGGGCGGCGCAATCTATGGAATAAAAGATTTGTCGCAAAGTTTCTTGGCGGATATTGTCGTTAAGATCGTTCAGGCTGCCGCTCAGGTATGGGGCGTGGACAGTAAAATCCATCCCTCGATCAAGGCGCAACTGTTTTAGGTAAGTCAGTTCACGATGGAAATTACGGTCGTGAGGATAATTAAAGTCTATCTCTAAGCAGTCTACTAGACTGGCAAGATACCCGGTTTCTTCGATGAATTCCCAGCCGCTGCGGCGTGAGCCCTTAGCGCAGAATTTTAGTTGATTATTATCCATATATTTACTATATTTATTATAGGCTGGGCAAGGGGAAAAATCAATATTTTTATCAGCTTTATGAGCCAAAAGGAGACGGCTAAACAATTAAAAGCATTATCCGGGATGAGCATCTTGATTACCGGCGCGGCCGGTTTTATCGGTTTCCATCTGGCCAAAAAATTATTGGAATCAGGGGCTAAAGTCATCGGGATCGATAATTTTAATGATTACTACGCCGTGAAATTTAAAGAAGAAAGGAATAAGCTCTTAAAGAAGAATAAGGCCTATAAGATGTATCGGGGGGAACTGGTCAATCGTAATTTTATCAAAAAAGTTTTAAAGACTAACAAGATCGACAAGATAGTGAACTTGGCCGCCCAAGCCGGCGTCCGTCACAGCCTTGACCCTTACGTTTATTTCCAATCCAATGTCGTGGGCTTCCTTAATCTCATACATGAAGCCAAAGAGTCCAGCATCACAGATTTCATCTATGCTTCTAGCAGTTCGGTTTACGGCGATGCCGTCAATCGCCCATCGAACGTATCCGATGCTACCGATCGCCCCATGTCCATCTATGCTGCTACCAAAAAAATAGATGAATTAATCGCTTATAATTATCATTACCTATACGGCCTGAACTGTACTGGTTTACGTCTTTTTACGGTCTATGGCCCATACGGCCGGCCGGATATGGCGTATTTTTCTTTTACTGACAGCATCTTAAAAGATGAGGCTATAAAAGTTTTCGGCTCCGGCAAGATGAAAAGGGATTTTACCTATATTGATGATATAATTTCCGGGCTAGTTTCTGCTATTTACCATTCGTACCCTTATGAGATCTTTAATTTGGGTAATGGCCGACCTATAGAGATTAATACTTTTATCGGCGTGCTGGAAAATGCTTTAGGGCGTCGCGCCAAAAAATTGTACTTATCGCGTCCGAAGGTAGATGTGATAGAAACTTACGCCAATCTTAAACACTCGAAAGATAAATTAGGTTTTGCACCGACCATCAAGGTAGAGGAGGGACTGAGGAGGTTTGTCGAGTGGTATAAGCAGAGATATTGACTTTTTGCTTATTAGTTTGGCAAAAGCGATCTTTTCCTTTATAATAGTAAATGGCCTGACAAGGCCTTTTTAGCAGAAGGCATGAGCTCCATGCCTTTATTTATATTTTATCTATGATTACGAAAATTATCGCTACGATCGGGCCGAAAACTGATTCGCCTAAGCAGCTTCTAAGCCTGTTGGCCGCCGGAGTAGACATCGTCCGGGTCAATTTCTCGCACGCCCAATATAGCCAGTATCGGGATATCAAGAAGATTATTGACGGCTTTAACCGCAAGAGCAAGGAGCGGCAGGTCGCTTTGATGTTGGATTTGCAGGGGCCGCGCATCCGCGTCGGCGCGATGCCAAAAGACGGCTTGCTTCTGAAAGACCAGCAAATTTATCGTTTCGCCTATAGCCGCGCCGCTTATCAGCCGGGCGGCATCATTCCGATCAATAATGCTGATTTATATCGGGACATCAGATCCGGCCAGCCGCTCTTTCTCTGCAACGGCGAAATCGAGCTCTTGGTGAAAGATATAAAGAATAAGGTTATCAGCGCCAAAGTCATTACCGGCGGCTTACTCAGCTCCAATAAAGGAATCAATGTCCCCGATACCCAGATCAAGAAAGGCGGTCTGACCGCTAAAGATATCCAGGACGTCAAGTTCGGCTTGAAAGCCGGCATGGATTACATTGCCTTGTCTTTCGTCCAGACCGACGCGGATATCTTGCGCTTGCGCCGCTTATTAGGAGAGAAGAGCCGGGTGAAAATCGTTTCCAAGATCGAACGGGCGATCGCTTTGAAGAATATCGATAAGATTATCGCCGCTTCCGATGTGATCATGGTCGCGCGCGGCGACCTGGGAATCGAAGTGCCGGTAGAAGACTTGCCGATCATCCAGAAGAACCTGGTTCGGCACGCGCACTGGCACGATCGGCCAGCGATCATCGCTACGCAAGTCATGACTTCTATGATCCTGAATCCGCATCCGACGCGAGCGGAAGTTTCCGATATCGCCAATGCGGTCTTTGACGGCGCGGATATGGTCATGCTTTCGGATGAGACCGCTGTCGGCGACTATCCACTGGCCGCTATCCGGACTTTACGTAAGGTTCTGGACCGTTCGGAGCGCTATCTTTATAAAGGGAATGTCATTAATTAAAAGCAGGCCGGTTGAGCCAGCAAAAGACGGCTGGCGGTAGCCAGCAATAAATATCTATCAATAGCCAATATGAAAATACAGGATATCAATGTTTTAGAAATCTTAGATTCGCGCGGCAATCCGACCGTCGCGGCGACCGTTATTTTGGATAACGGAATAAGCGGTGCGGCGATGGTGCCATCAGGCGCTTCGACCGGCAGCTATGAAGCGGTAGAATTGCGCGATAATGACACGGCGCGTTATTTAGGCCTCGGCGTCTTAAGCGCCATAAGGAATATCCAAGAAAAGATCAAGCCGGCCTTAGTCGGTCAGGATCCGGAAGATCAGGCGGGGATAGACGAGATCATGATCAAATTAGACGGCACGGAAAATAAAGCGCATTTAGGCGCGAACGCGATGCTCGCGGTATCGCTCGCGGTCGCGCGCGCGGCCGCCGCGGGGACGGGACAGCCGCTGTATCAATATCTGACGAAATTCAATCCGGATTTCCAAGGCCAGTATGTCTTGCCGATCCCGATGATGAATGTCTTAAATGGCGGGAAGCATGCGGATTGGGCGACGGATATCCAGGAATATATGATCTTGCCGGTCGGCGCCGCGGATATGGCGGCCGCCGTGCGGATGGCCGCGGAAATTTATCAGCATCTGAAGAAAGTCCTGAAAGCGCATGCTTATCAGATCACCGTCGGCGACGAAGGCGGTTTCGCGCCGGCGGTCAAGAGTAATGAGGAGGCTTTCGCGCTCCTAGCTGAAGCGGTCAAGGCGGCCGGCTATGAATTGGGTCGAGACATCATTTTCGGCATTGATGCCGCCGCCACGGAATTTTTCCAAGATGGCGCGTATCACTTGAAAAAGGAAAATAAAAATTTCAGCGGCTCGGAACTCGCCGCTTTCTATCGCGATCTGCAGTCCCGCTATCCGATCTATTCTTTTGAAGATATCTTCGCCGAAGATGATTGGGACAGTTTCCGGGAATTTACGGCCGCGAATGAAAATCGAGTCCAAGTCGTCGGCGACGACTTATATGTTACGAATGTCAAGCGCTTGGAGCGGGGAATAGCGGAGAAAACTACGAATTCTATATTGATCAAATTGAATCAGATCGGCACCTTGTCAGAAACTGTCCAGGCAATCCGCTTGGCGCGCGCCCACGGCCTGACCGCCGTTATCTCGCACCGCAGCGGCGAGACCGAAGACGCGTTTATCGCTGATCTCGCGGTCGCGATGGGGACCGGCCAGATCAAGACCGGCGCGCCAGCCCGCAGTGAGCGGGTCGCGAAATATAATCGGCTCGTGGCCATTGCCGCGGCCGTCGGTCCGGCGGGTACTTACGCCGCCTGGCCGTTTATTAAGGAGTAGATCGTCGCGTTTCGCAGCGGAAAATAAAAAATTTATGGTTCAAATACTCTTTTTCGTCACTTCCATGCTGACCCTGCTCGCCGGGCACGCCGCCTTTTGGTATGTCTTCATCCGCTTCTTCCATATTACTGCCCCTTATTTGCAGATCATCGCCGCCGCCATCCTGATCTCCCTCTATCTGAACGCCATTATTTCCTCTTATATCGTCTATAAATGGGACAATCTTTTTACCCGCTATTATTATATCGTTTCGATTTCCTGGATCGGCTTGTCCCTGAATCTCTGTATCGCGGCCGGCCTGGTCGCGATCCTGAAACTGATCGATTGGACTTTCGCGTTTTCTATACCTGATCTATTCTTGAAGCTGATCTTTGTCGGCGGTTCGATCCTCCTCACTTTTTTTGGCATCTATCGCGTCTGGTCGCCGCGGGTGACCGAGTATACGGTCCGGATTAAGGATCTCCCGGACGAATGGGACAATAAGACCGTGGTCCATCTGTCCGACGTCCATCTCGGCGCGGTCTATCGGAAAAAATTCTTTTCCCGTTTGATCGATAAGATCAACCGCCTAGAGCCGGAAGCGGTCTTTATCACCGGCGATCTCTTTGACGGGATGGAAGCGGATTTTAGCTGGCTGAATCATCCTTTTACGAAATTAAACACGCCGCGAGGGATCTATTATAGCTTCGGCAACCATGATTTGTATCTGGGCTTCAACCGCGTCACCGACCTTTTGGCCGGCAATCCGGTCGAAGTCCTGGATAACCGGATGATGGTCGTGGGTGGCCTGCAGATTATCGGCATCAGCTATTCTTTCAATAGCGATTTCAATCTGGAAGCGGAAATCTTGAAGCAGGTAAATTACAGCCCGGATCGGCCTAGCGTCCTTTTATTCCATGTCCCGAAGAATATCGATCTAGCCAAGAAAGTCGGGATAGATCTACAATTATCCGGCCATACGCACGACGGCCAGCTCTGGCCTTTCAACTATATCGTCAATTGGGCGCACCAGGGGCATGGTTACGGCTTCTTCCAGGAAGGCGATTTTTCCTTGGTCGTCAATTCCGGCGCCGGTTCCTGGGGGCCGCCGATGCGGACTGCGGCGCGCAGCGAGATCGTCAGGATCACTTTGCGGAAACAGTAGCTTATTTCGATCTCGGTCGGCACGCGCTTGGCCCGAGAAACTAATCTTAATCTTATGGATATCTCTCATTTGAATACCGTTCTGGCGGACGAACCGAAGTTCCGTTACGCTCAAGTCAATAAAGCCCTATTCCAGGATTTTATCGCTACTTGGAAAGAAGCCTCTAATCTGCCGAAAGCCTTGCGGGAAAAATTAGCCGCCATCTGTCCTTTGGAAATCCAAGCGGAAGTTTTTAAGGCGCAAAGCGGCCCGCAGAGCATCAAGGCGCTCATTACTCTCGCCGACGGGGAAGCGATCGAGACGGTCTTGATCCGGCAGAAAGAAGAACGTAATACGATCTGCGTTTCCACGCAGGCCGGCTGTCCTCTTAATTGTGAATTCTGCGCCACCGGCATGAACGGTTTCCGCCGCAACTTGACGGCCGAGGAGATCGTGGAACAGGTCATTTTCTGGGCGCGCTATCTGAAGCAGGAAGGAAAAGAAGAAAAGATCGCCAATATCGTCTTCATGGGCATGGGCGAGCCCTTCTTGAATTATGAGCAGTTTATGAAAGCCGCGAAGTTCATCAATAATCCGGAAACCCTGAATATCGGCGCCCGGCGATTGTCCGTCTCGACCGCCGGAATCACGGAAGGGATCAAGCGTTTGTCCGGCGAGAAATTGCAGATCAATCTCGCCATATCATTGCATGCCGCGACCGACGGGTTGCGCCGCGAGCTTATGCCGGTCGCTAAGAAATATCCGCTCCGCGAACTTTTTAAGGCGGTTGATAATTATATCATCAAGACCGGCCGCCGCGTGATGTTCGAATATCTGATGATCAAAGGCGTCAACGACCGCGACCTAGATGCGCGCGAGTTGGCGACGCTTATGAAAAAGCCGCTTTATTTCGTCAACCTTATCCCTTATAATCCGACCGGACGTTTCAAGGCCTCAGATCGCGAGCGGATCGAGGCTTTCAAGAAGATTTTGGAAGAGCAGAAAGTGCCGGTGACCGTCCGCCTGAGCTTCGGCGCGGATATCGCGGCCGCCTGCGGGCAGCTGCGCGGGAAAGGGCAGAAATAAAAAAGCCCAACTTTTGATAGTCGGGCTCTGGGAAACATAAATCAAAAACTGAGCGTCTGGCTGGATCCGTCTTAGGATACCGGATAATTTGTCACTTCCTCATTCAAGATCTTATACAATCTTGATTTATTATCCCGCAGAACATTGTCTGATAGATAATAGGAGATTAGCCATCCGGGTAAACAGACAGAGGCGACTTCAGAATAGATCTCCTTATCTTCAGAATACTCTAGCACGAATAGCCAGGGGAATTTTTTTACGCCATATTTTATGATTTCCTGGATATCGGCATGCGCATGATTCAGCCTTAGGAAACCGATCGGCCGGCCACTGTCTTTAGCGGCCCGGAAGAAGGGATGGTTAGCGTTGATGCTGCGTTTCGCCTCTTCGGTGGCTTGGGTGATGGTCAGCGTTAGGTCCTGGAAATAATCTAATTGATCTTCCGCGGTGCCGGTCTCCAGCTCTTTCAAGGTAGCCCAGAGGATAGAGAGATAAGTCTCGTTGTGGTAATACTGATCATCCACGTTCTGAGCCATTATCCGTCCCGCTTCCCAAGCCAGATAATAGCGCCGGTAAGGAAAATCTTTCTGGGGATCATTTTTAAATTCCCGGAAATTTTTTACGGCTATTTCCCATTCCAGGGGGAAGTTATATCTTAGGGATCGTAGCTTATATAAACAGGAAATCGGATGGAGCCTGATCTTAACTTTATTTATCATGGCATAAAACAATAGATCTGGCGTCCAGTTATGGCCGTCATCGATCCAGAGGGCGATGTTCGCGCCGTGGTGGTCGATGAAAGATCGGAGATATTCGGATTCTTCGTCGTCATCCGGCCCGATGCCCAGAATATAAATATTTGCCGGCTCAGGCGGCGAATCGCCAGCCTCATATTGGAATAAGAACCGGGTCTGGCTGATTTTTTCTTCCTCCGCCATCATTGATTCGGGGGTTACGGGGACGATAAGATCGATTTTATCGCCCATTTTTTTTAATATTGCCGCCAGCGAAAAGATCAATTCCGGCCGCCTCGCATCAAAGAATACTCTAGTCATGGTCGACCTCGTTTTATTTAGTTTTATGATTTTTGTTATTTTTGATTTAAAAGGACTGCCTGCAAGCTAACTTTCAGTATAGCTAATTTATAATATTTTTTGTTTAATGTCAACTTATAAAAAGCCCCGCTCATTTTTGGCGGGGCTTTGGTTATTTTCAATCATTTTTAATAATTTTTCAATATTTTATATCCATATTTTCTGTCCAGAAATCCGTTAATGATTTACCAGCGATAAGTTGGAATATCTGTTGATAATTTTTTGAAATTTCTTTCAGTAATATTTTCGGCGGCTTCCAATTAGAGATTTCTTCTTTGGCCAATGTAATTTTTAGCCAAGTTAGCGCTAATGAGTTAATGATCAGCTGTTTATCTAAGCTCGGCGGAATGAGGCCCTTAGCCCTAGCTTCCAATCTTTCTTGTTCTAGCCAGAAAAGACTGGAATCAGGCGTGAGCACTTCGCCGATCAAGATGATTCGGCCTTCCGGATCTACGCCGAATTCAAATGTGGTTTCGGCGATGATGAGGCCTGATTTTTCAGCCAGATCGTGGGCAGTAGAATAAAGATAAAGCGATTTTTCCCTGATAGCGCGGGCGTTACCCGCACCGATGATTTCTGACATTTTTTCGAAATCGATATTTTCATCGCGTAAGCTATAATCAGCCTGAGCGACAGGGAAGAAGATCATCTCCGGGAGCTTATCGCCAGCGATCAGGCCCGGGGGGAGCTCATACCCGTAAATACTATCATTCATCTGATAGTCTTCCAAATCAGAGCCGGTCAGATATCCTTTAACGGTTGCTTTAACTTTCAAGACTTCTGCTTTTTTAACGACGATCATATTTATCAGCAAACGGCTTAAGACTTCGAGCGGCGCTTGTTCTAAGAGCGAATCAGGCAGGTATGGCCTGAGGCCGTCGCCGTAAGCGACCAGATGGTTCGGGATATCGTTAAAAACATATTTCAGCCAGTAGATGGTTTGGGCCGTTGAAGCGGCTCCTTTCCGGTAGACGCTGGCGTTTAAGATAGTGCCCTGGACAGCGATCCGATCCGTAGCGAGGACATAGAGCAGGCCAGGAAATTTTGGGTTACTGAAGATTTCTCGATTTTTGCCGGTATGCTCATGATATAATCCGTGTCCTTCCAAGAAGATTATCGTATCATCATATGAAGCGGCCGCCGGATATTTGATCCGGGCCAGCTCATAAGCTTCCGATGGCCTCAAGGTTTCCGCCTTTTGTGACGACCCTGGAAATGATTCTTCGAGTTCGCCGTCAACAGCGAATTGAAAAGCGCTGGCCGGATTGTGGAAGAATTTTTCACAGAATAGGAATTGGTTATCCGGCGCTTCTAAAACGCTGTAAAGAGCGGCTACGCTTTCTTGTTCGGACTGGCTCTTGAGAGGGACCGGAATGACGCGAGTTTTGTAATTATGGAGGACGTGCCGGAGATAGGAATCGATATTGCTAAAAAGAGAAGTTGATTTTCCAGCGATAGCGATGATCGCATCGACCTCTCTGGTATCGAACAATATGGCGTTTAACTCTCTTAGGTTGTGATGGCTGCTGCAGATCTCGATCGACTGCCAATCGATCAAGCCTTTTTTTACGGCTAAACGCAGGACATTGAGGCCGTCGCGGATAGCCGGCAAATCTGACCTTGATTCGACGATGACCAGTATTTTTCTTTTCATCTGACTATTCCTTCTGTTTATGGTTAGATATAGTTTTAAAATTATCTTGTTAAATAACGATTGACCCTTAAAATTATCATTTTTCTTAGTGTTTTGTCAATTGCTTAAAAAATTAGGATTTAAGGGCTTTATTTGTTAAAATATAATTAACTTCATAATAGCGATAATACTATAAAAATATGCCTCAATACGCGACTAAAAGAGTGCTCATTATCTTGACCGGCGGGACTATTGCCGGTAACGTAGCGGTGAGCCAGGTCACGGAAAAGATCATGTCCAGCCCGGATAGCTTCCAGGCCATCCTCAGCAATTCTATAGAATTAGTTAAGAAAAACTGGAATATTGAGATTGCCACGGAGATTGCCCAGTTATTTAATGTTGATAGCTCCGATATGTTACCGGAAAACTGGTCGGCGATCGCGGCAAAGATTGCGGAAACTTATGACGATTTTGATGCTTTTATCGTCTTGCACGGCACGAATACTATGGGTTATACGGCGGCAGCTCTTTCCTTCGCCCTGGAGAACATCAATAAACCGGTGATACTAACCGGCGCGCAGGTACCTTTGGGCTATTTAGGATCAGACGCGACGACTAATCTTGTTAACTCCTTGCGCCTAGCGGTTTGGGGCTATCATCCGATCAAAGGCATCATGGCGGTCTTTGGCAGCAAGATCATTTCCGGCGTCCGGGTCAAGAAGGGGACTGACTTTGACTATGATCCTTTTTCTTCTTTTATCGCCGGTTCCTTAGGGCAGATCGGCCGCTTTATTAAGATATCCGCCGCGGCTTTAGATAAACATATTTCTTATTTATCAAAAACTAAGCCTTTAGCCATCCAGTCTCGGGTGCTCAGCGTCAAGAAAGATTTTGATACAGCGAGCATCGCCTCTCTGACGGAATTTCCAGGCATGTCGCCAGAGATCTTCAAGACCTTGGTGGAGAATAATAATATCAAAGCCTTTATCTTCAGAGCTTTCGGCGCCGGCGACGCTAGCTTGCATCTCTTGTCCGGTTTTGAATATTTAAAAGAGAAACAGATTCCGATCGTCGTGACTTCACAAGCGCCGAGCGGCATCGCCAGCTTCCAGGTCAACGAATCCGGCAAGGTCTTGCGGGAGCGGGATCTCGCCATCCCGGCCTATGATATGAGCATTGAATCTATGACGACGAAACTCGCCTGGTTATTGGCGCAGAAATTCAGCTATGAACAGATCAAGCAGAAGATGGTGGAAGATTTGCACGGCGAGATCAATATTGAAAATGAGTTGATATAACTATTGCCTTTTTTGTAAAAACTTGTTATTATTATCTCACTATGAATAACCGTTTCCGCACGACCAACCAGAACTGGTGGACTGCCCAAGATATTGGGTAGTGGTTTTTGCGTTTGATTATCATTTCGAAACTGCCCAATATTTAATTAAGGGGCAGTTTTTTATTTATCAATCGCTTTCAATCATTTATGGACTATTATTTCTATAACCGCTCGACCGAACCTTGGCGCTACTAACTAGCAGCCTATTTGTCGTATATAAATAATAAATAAATTAAGAATAAATCATATGAAAAATACTGTGACAGTCAATAAAACTAAAACCGCTTTCAAAGTTCTGCCGGACACGGCCGGCTATTTCGGCGAGTATGGCGGGCAGATTATTCCGCCGGAACTAAAATCCATCTTTGATGAGATCGCGGTAGAGTATCAGAAAGCGCAGGCCGATCCCGCTTTCCGGGTCGAGTACGAGAAACTCCTGAAAGATTATGTCGGCCGGCCCTCGCCCTTATATTATGCCAAGAATCTTTCCGAGAAGCTGGGCGGCGCAAAGATATATCTGAAACGCGAAGACCTGAACCATACCGGCGCGCATAAGATCAACCATACCTTGGGCGAGGCCTTGCTCGCGAAACGCATGGGGAAGACGAAGCTCTTAGCAGAAACCGGCGCCGGCCAGCACGGCGTGGCGCTGGCAACGGCAGCGGCGCTCGTCGGGATTGCCTGTGAGATCCATATGGGCGAGATCGATATCGCTAAGCAGCACCCCAATGTCATCCGCATGCAGCTCTTGGGCGCGAAAGTCGTCACGGTCAAACAGGGCGGCCGCTGCCTTAAAGACGCAGTGGATAGCGCCTTCATGGCTTTTGTCCAGGATCCGCAGAACATCTTCTTCGGCATCGGTTCAGTCGTCGGGCCGCATCCTTTCCCGATGATGGTTCGCGATTTCCAGTCCGTGGTCGGTAAAGAAGCGCGCGTGCAGATTCTGGCAGATGCCGGCCGTTTGCCCGATTATCTGATCGCCTGCGTAGGCGGCGGCTCTAACGCCATCGGCTTATTCCATGAATTCTTAGAGGACGAGGCGGTGAAGATGATCGGCGTCGAGCCGAGCGGGAAGAGCTTTAAGCCGGGTGAGCACGCCGCGACTTTGACTTTGGGGCAACCCGGCAATATCCATGGCATGTTTACCTATCTGCTTCAGGACGAAAAAGGCGAGCCGCTTCCAGTCCATTCTATCGCTTCCGGCCTGGATTATCCCGGCGTCGGTCCGGTCCACTCCGACCTGAAAGACAAGGGGCGGGTAGAATACGTCACAGCGAATGACCAGGAGGCCTTAGTCGCGTTCCAGGAGTTATCGCGAGTGGAAGGCATCATTCCAGCTCTCGAGAGCGCCCATGCTTTGGCTTATGCCATGAAGTTCGCGCCTTCCTTAGGCTCGGACAAGATCATCATGGTCAATCTTTCGGGACGGGGCGATAAGGATATAGATTATGTAGCGGAGCGGTTGGGGATGTAGAAATCCAAGAAAAGCTGGAGTCAGAAAAATATGAGAGTCATAAAAAACGGGCCGAGAGGCTCGTTTTTGTTTTTCGCTATTTTGACATCCCATTTAATCTATTATAATATAAAATTCTGTCGAGAAGTCCTTTTTTAATTATATCAAACAACCAATAACAAGAGGTGATCAGTGAAAAATAGTAAAATTATTCAGTTTTGTGTTATTGCTTTTATCGGCGAACTAGATACTTGGGATAACCGTTATGCCCTGAAATCTTATCACATAGAAGGGAAATTCGTTTATCGCCGAGTTAAAGCGGATGAAGTCGGCGTGCGCGGCCATAAAAAAGGCATAGCGATCATCCAGGCCGATACCGAGGAAGAAGCGGCTAAAATTTTGCACTCTGGCGCTACCTTGTGTTTTCCGGATGGCAAATTGATGCCGCCGGATGCGAAATTCATAGTTATTCCGGTCAAAGTTTGGCGAGAACCAACGCATAACTAAGTCTGTCGTTCCCGGCGTCGCCAAAAG
The DNA here is from genome assembly GCA_041651195.1 of Patescibacteria group bacterium. Classification (GTDB taxonomy): domain Bacteria; phylum Patescibacteriota; class Patescibacteriia; order Patescibacteriales; family UBA12465; genus UBA12465. The sequence goes on along the minus strand of JBAZJR010000002.1, from coordinate 21,549 downwards.
ACTTTGTTTAGTTGTTTTATAACGGATATCTAAATATCCGTTTTTTAATATCCAAAGGCTCTCGTTTTTTCCCCTCCTTTCTGCTAAGATATACTTAGTTAATTAATTAGATTAAAAATATGGAAAATACCAACAAATCCTGGCTCGCCGGCTTGATCCTGGGCCTGAGCCTCATCATCGCGGCCGTTATCGTCGGCTGGACTTTCTTCGCCGTCAAGAACCTGGATAGCGTTATTTCCGTTTCCGGTTCGGCCAAACAGACCGTGACCGCGGACCAAGCCCGCTGGACCGGCAATTTCAGCCGTAGTGCCTTCCGCGATAACTTGAAAGACGGCTACGCCCAGATGAAGACCGACGAAAAGATGGTCGGCGATTTCCTGGACGCTCAAGGATTCCAGGGGAAATACGAGATTTCGCCGGTCTTCATGAACGAGATCTACAAGAATGATTCTAACGCGCCGAAAGAATATAACCTGACGCAGAATATTGAGATCAAGTCCGACGACGTGAATAAGATGAAGGAACTAGCTAAGAACAGCGACCAGCTGGCGGCTAAAGGTATAATTTTTTCGGCTAACTCCGTCGAGTATTATTATTCCAAGCTGCCGGAACTCCGCGTCTCGCTTCTGCCGGCGGCGATAAAAGACGCCAAATCGCGGGCGACGGCGATTGCCGAGAGCGACGGCCGTTCCCTAGATACAGTGCGCGGCGTCAATATGGGTGTGGTCCAGGTCATGCCGGTCGGTTCGATTGAAATTTCCGACTACGGCTCCTACGACACTTCCGGCATCGAGAAGGAAGTCATGGTTACGGTCAAGGCGACTTTCGGGGTTAAATAGGGAAGAGTGGATCTATAGAATAAAAAAACAGCCAGGGTAATCTCCGGCTGTTTTTTGGTCGCTCAATTAGCAATCAAATCGCGGCATAGCTCCGGTGTAGGTCGCGGATGATCTTCACGACCACGCCGCGGATCTCTACTTTCTTGCGGAAGATCGGCGCGAAGGTCGGATTAGCTGGCTGGAGCCGGATGCGACCTTTTTCCTTATAGAATTTTTTCAGGGTCGCTTCGTTATCGTCGATGACGGCCACCGCGGTATCGCCGTTTTCGGCCCAGTCCTGCTTCTTGATGATGGCGAAGTCGCCGTCGAATATGCCGTCGCCAATCATGGAGTTACCTCGGACCTTGAGGGCATAGAGCTCGCCGTCCTGGAAACGCCTGTCTTTGGCGATTTCCACGACTTCATCCGGAATCTCTATCGCTTCTATCGGCTTGCCGGCGGTGATTACGCCGACCAGGGGGACGGCCATGAGCTCGTTTTTCATTTTCAGGCTGACCAGCTCCAGGCTCCGAGCCACGCCCTTGGCGCGTTTCAGGATGCCTTTTTCCATCAGGTTGGCGATATGCTCGTGGATGGTAGAAACGGTGGAAATCCCGAATTCATCCCTGATTTCGGTGAGCGATGGGGCATAGCCGTGCTCCTCGGTGTAGGTCGCGATATAATCGCGGATCTGCGCTTGTTTTTTGGTCAGCGTGGTCATATGATTTAAGCTTAATTATTATATAGTTATATTATAACCGAAACAAAACCGAAAGGCAAGGGGCGTTGCCTTTCTCCTGGATTAGAGATAAAATTAGGCTATCGTAAACAGCGTTGAATTGATAAGTTTTTAGTTATTAACAGATGTTTTCCTGATATCAGGGAAACATCTGTGGAAAGTTAATTATCTAATATTAGATGAATATGAAGCTAGAGAGCATTAAAAATTATTTAGAAGATTTCAATAAGTTTGCCTATGCGGCTGGTGATATTGAATTTTGGTTTGCCCGTGATTTGCAAAATTTATTAAATTATAGTAATTGGGAAAACTTTGTAAAAGTGATAGAGAAAGCAAAAATCGCCTGCGAGACGGTTGGTTTAAAAGTCGCTGATAATTTTGCGCCCACTTCTCGAGTGATTAATATGCCTAATGGTGGCGTCAAGGAAATAGAAGATATTTTTTTAACACGTTATGCCGGTTATTTAATCGCCCAGAACGGCGACTCGTCAAAAGAGCCGGTGGCTTTTGCGATGAGCTACTTTGCGGTGCAAACCAGAAAACAAGAAATTTTAGAAAAAAGAATAGGTGATAGAGAAAGGCTACAAGCTCGCGACAAGCTCACTTTAAGCGAGAAGAATTTATCCGGCTTGATTTATGAGCGAGGAGCTGACAGCCAGGGTTTTGCCTTGATCAAAAGCAAGGGCGATCAGGCGCTTTTTGGCGGCCTGTCTACTAATGATATGAAGAATCGTTTAGGGGTTCCGGCCAGTCGACCCTTGGCTGATTTTTTGCCGACCATAACTATTAAAGCTAAGGATTTTGCCAATGAAATTACGGTTTTTAATCTTAAGAAAGACTCCTTTTTGTCCGGACTTAATAATATGGCCAGTGAACACATGAAAAATAACTATGATATTAGAAAATTGCTTTTGCAGAGAGGGATCAGGCCGGAAGATCTGCCCGCCGAAGAAGATGCTCAGAAATTAAAAAGGAGACTGCAGTCGGAAGATAAAAAGCTGCTTAAAGATACTAAAGGTCTTAAGGGCGCAAAGAAAAAATAATGACAGCAAAAAGCTACGATTTTTCGTTGCTTTTTTGTAAGATTAGGGATAAAATTTAGATAAAGAAAAGATAAAGTTTTGTTAAAAGATATAACTCAATAAAAATATGCCGGAAATACAAGATTTAACCGATAAGATAGTTAAATTTATTGATGCCCGCGATTGGCGGCAGTTTCATAATCCAAAAGATCTATCCATCTCCCTAGTTTTAGAGGCTACTGAGGTCATGGAGCATTTCCAATGGAAAAGTCACGAAGAAATAGATGAATATGTAAAATCAAATAAAGCGGATATTGGCGAGGAGTTAGCTGACGTTTTATACTGGGTTTTACTAATTAGTCATTATTTAGATATAGATCTTAAATCGTCGCTAGAAGATAAAATTAAGAAGAATGAAATTAAATATCCGATAGATAAAGCCAAAGGGAAACACACTAAATATAATAAGCTTTAAAGAATGTTAGTCTATCAAGCTACCAAAGCGGCTTTTTTAAATGACGTTTTAACGAATAATATCGACGGTATTATTCTTAAAGCTTTCGAAAACAAATTACAGCGCACTGTTTCTAAAAATGAAATCGGCTCTTGGCGCAACTCCATGATGTATATGAACAACATCTTGATTGATAATGGCATTCCTGGGGATAGCGGTGTGGCTATAGAATTTCTGATTCCGCAAACTTCAAAGAGGGTCGATTTCATTTTAACCGGTCGTGATGACAGAGATATTGATCATGCCGTCATAATAGAACTAAAACAATGGCAGAAGGCTGGCTTGACTGATAAGGACGGAGTAGTCACGACCAGATTTCAGCACGGCGAACAAGAAACTAACCACCCGTCGTATCAAGCCTGGTCTTATGCCGCTTTGATAAATAGTTTTAATGCGACTGTATACGAGGAAAATATCCAGCTTAACCCCTGCGCTTATCTGCATAATTATGCGGATGATGGAGTAATAACTAATAAATTTTATTCAGAATATCTAGAAAAAGCCCCAGCCTTTTTAAAGGACGATGCCTTAAAATTGCGGGAGTTTATTAAGCAATTCGTTAAGCGTGGAGATCGATCCAATATTATGTATCGGATCGATCATGGCCGGATCAAACCGTCTAAAAGCCTGGCAGATAGCTTAGTCTCAATGATTAAGGGGAATCAGGAATTCGTGATGATCGATGATCAAAAGATCGTTTATGAAGAAGCTCTGGCGTTAGCCAAGAAATCGAGGATTGATAATAAAAATGTATTGATCGTGGAGGGCGGGCCGGGCACAGGGAAAACAGTAGTAGCTGTAAATTTATTAGTGGCTTTAATCAAGGCCTCTCTAGTAGCTCAGTATGTTACCAAAAATGCAGCACCTAGGGCGGTCTATCAAAGTAAATTAACCGGGACTCTCAAGCAAACAGAGATATCGAATATGTTCGTCGGCTCCGGTTCTTATACTAAATGTCAGAAGAATATTTTTGACGCCTTGATTGTAGATGAAGCTCATAGGCTCAACGAAAAGTCAGGAATGTTTAAAAATTTAGGAGAAAATCAAATTAAAGAAATTATTAATGCCTCTAAATTTAGTGTCTTTTTCATCGATGAAAATCAGAAAGTAACTACCAGCGATATCGGAGAAAAAGAAGAAATAACAAAGTGGGCTAAAAAAGAAGGATGCAATATATATAATTTAGAGCTATCTTCTCAGTTTCGTTGTAACGGCTCAGACGGCTACTTAGCCTGGCTGGATAATATTTTACAGATTAAAGAAACCGCTAACTCTACTTTTGATAATCAAGAGTTTGACTTTAAAATTTTTAGTTCGCCGACTGAATTAAGAGAGGCTATTTTTGAAAAAAATAAAATAAATAACAAAGCTAGATTAGTAGCTGGGTACTGCTGGGATTGGATCAGTAAGAGCAATAAAACGCTCTATGATATTGTTATTTCTGAGGATAATTTCCGGATGCGCTGGAATTTAGCTAGTGATGGTAGTCTATGGATAATGAAACCGGAGTCAGTTAATGAAATCGGTTGTATCCATACTTGCCAAGGTCTGGAAGTCGATTATATTGGGGTTATTGTCGGCCCAGATTTCGTGATTAGAGGTGGTAGAGCTATCACAAATCCAGAAAAACGTGCTAGAACCGATGCTTCGCTTAAAGGTTATAGAGGCATGATGCTGAAGGATAAGGAGGGAACTTTAAATTTAGTCGATAAGATCATCAAAAATACCTATCGCACTTTAATGACTAGAGGAATGAAAGGCTGCTACGTTTATTTTACGGATAAAGAGACTGAACAATACTTTAGATCTATTTTGAAATAATTATTTCCTTTCCTCCCCCTCCACCCTCAACCACTCCTCCTCCTTATCCGCGATGCGGCGCTTGAGGTCTTCCAGCTCCTGGACCTTGTCGGATTTATAATCATCATAATGCTCTAAGAAATAAGCCATCAGCTCCTGCTTATAAGTCTGCATCCGTTCCAGTTCCTGTTCCAGGGACTGGATTTTTTTCTGCCTGGCGCGGCGGGCCAGATACTCCTCGCGGCTTTCGCTCTTGTCTTTTTCCGGTTCCTGTTCAGTTTCCGTTTTCTGCCATAAGGCTTTCTCCAGGCGGGCGACATACTCGCCGTAGTCTTCATGGCGCCGCTTAGCGCGTCCATCCTTGATTTCGACCAGGCCCGTGGCGATGAGGCTCGAGAAAGTGCGGTCGTGGCTGGAGAATAAGACCGTGCCGCTGAATCTTTCTAGGGCTGCGGCCAAGGCCTCGGTGGTTTCAAAATCCAGATGGGAAGTCGGCTCGTCTAAGATGATGACATCCGGCTTGGCTAGCAGTAATCCGGTGAGTAAGAGGCGCGCCCGTTCGCCGCCGGATAAGACCGCGATCGGCTTCTTTAATTCTTCATCCCGGAACAGGAAGTCGCCGGCCATCTTCAGGACTGCTTCCGTTTTGACCTCGCTCGCGGCTACGCGCCTAAGATAAGCGCCAGCTTGTTCTTTCGCGTCCATCTTCTCCATCTCTTCCTGGCCGTGGTAGACGAAACGGGTGTTGGCCGCCCAGCGGAAAGAACCGGCTAGCGGCGGGATTCGTCCGGCTAAAGTTTTTATGAGCGTGGTCTTGCCCTGGCCGTTTAAGCCCAGGAGGGCTAGTTTTTCGCCGGCCCGGACATCGAAATCAATGCCACTAGCGACAACTTTTTCGCCGTAGCCGATACTAAGCTCATTTATCTTCAAAGCAAAATTATGGCGTTTTGCGACCGGCGGGATAGTGATGCGGGTGATCCCGGCTTGGTGCTCGATCGTGATGCGCTTGGCTTCCAACTTGGTGATCTTCCGGACCAGGGATTGGGCCTGCTTCGCCTTGGAAGCGCTATAGCGGAAGCGATCGATAAATTCCTGCCAATGTTCCTGCTGGCGCTCAAGGCTGGCGTTAGCTTTGATCAGGCTGGCCAGCTTCTGTTCCTTGAATTCCAGATAGGCTTCGATATTGCCCGGGTAATGGTAGCAGCCGCTCTTAGAGATTTCGATCGTTTCCAAACAAGTGCGTTTCAGAAATTCCCGGTCATGGGAAATGATGAGAAAACTGCCGCGGTAGGCATGCAGATAATCTTCTAAGAGGATAAGAGTATTTAAATCCAGATAATTGCTCGGTTCATCAAGCAGGAATAGATTCGGTTCTTTGAGCAACATGGCGGTAAGGCGCAAACGCATGCGCCAGCCGCCGGAAAGACTTTCGGCCGCCTGGTTCAGCTTCGTTGCATCCAGCTCAAATTTACTGGCCACTTGTTTACAGCGCCACTCGGGCCGGCCGCTCTGGCGCTCAAGATAGCTTAGGCCGCTTTCGCCCGCTTGCCAGTCGTCGGTCTGTTTCAAATAGCCGATAGTCGTATCGGCGTGGATGATTAGGTCGCCGCTATCCGCGCTTTCTTCGCCGGTGATGATACGGAATAAAGTAGATTTGCCGGCGCCGTTCTTGCCGATGACGCCGATTTTCTGCCGGTCGGAGACCGCAAAAGACAGGCCGGAAAATATTTTTTGACCGCTATATTCCTTGCTCAGGTCTTTGGCTTGCAAGAGTATAGGCATATTTTGATTTTAGAGGATATGGTGGCTAATATCAAATAAGAGCAAATTGCATGGTGGGGTATTAATTTTATAAGGCAGTTTACAAAAATATATCTTTATGATATATTTTTTTGTTACCTTGATAATTTTTGTTCATTAATGGCGAGGCCGTCATGCTCTTAATTAGCGCTGTCATTTTTATTTCTACCGCCCTAGTACTCTACACCGCATCTATCTGGTCCGAACGGATCATTAAATCTCTCCGACCCTGGATGATCAGTATGTTCATATCCGCTTTCAGCTTTGATTTAGCCGGCACTTCAATCATGGCCTATCGAGCCGGTTTTAAATTCCAGCTTAATACCCATAGCGTCTGTGGTTATGGCGCCTTAGTAATCATGGGTTTGCATCTGACTTGGGCGCTCATCGCCCTAAGGTACCACGGCCGGGCGGAAAAGTACTTCCACCGCTTCTCCTGGGTCGCCTGGCTTATCTGGCTCGCCGCTTTTCTCAGCGGTATACCCAAAGCCTGAATCTTTAAACAGCTCGGATTTATTCTATCCGGGCTTTTTTATTTAGATCAAGATAGTGTTTAGAAAATCTTTAACTATTTTTAATCCCCAATATCTTATAGTGATCAGATTTATAGATTACTATAAAATATGAGTGATTTTTTGGTGAATAATAGAATCGAAAAAGATTTTTTTGGTTGGGCTAAACTAAAGCCGAGAATCCATTATTTTAGGAATGAGAACGAAATATATTTTAAGACTAGGGAAATCTGGTGGGCGAGCTTAGGCATAAATATCGGTTATGAGCAGGACGGTAAGCACGATAAATATGAGCGGCCGGTTTTAATCCTGAGGAAATTCGGCGGCGGGGCTTTGTGGGTTTTGCCGCTGACCAGTAAGAATAAGCTTGACCGGTTTTATTATAACTTCCGCTCCGGCCGCGACACCTACTCCATTATTTTGTCGCAATTGCGGCTCATCAGCAGTAAAAGGCTATCGCGTAAGATCATGACCATGCCAGAACAAGAGTTTTGGGAAGTTATAAGGTCGATCAAAAACCTCTTATAAAAAACGATCCTCACAGTTTCCTAAGAAACTGTGAGGTCGCGGAGGCCGAAGCCCGTATGTCTATACTATATACCAAAATAAAATAGCTGTCAAAATTATTTGCCAAAATTGAATATTCCCAGGTGATGAGCTAATATTGAGGTAGCTAGTGTAATAAAACTTAATTTTTGTAATCGTTAAAGCAATGCGCATCTGGGACATCCATCCGCAACATCTCTGCCGGAAGCATCTCCTGGCTGAACATCGGGAGCTCCACGGCCTTTGGAATATCCTGACTATCCACCGCGGCCAGGGCGGCTATTCCCGCCATCCGGAAACTCTGCGCTGGCAGGGGAAATTACGCGCGCTTTATGAGCGGCACGAAGCCTTGGTCGCGGAGTTTACCCGCCGCGGCTACAAGCACCATACGCCGCTCGATAAGCGGCTGGCCAAGGGGCAGGGCGGGCAGGACGTCTTCCTTGATACCATCGCCGGGCAGAAGAAGATCCTTAAAGCTAAGCCTTGCGAGTGCTTGTTGCACCTCTGATTTAATAATCGGTGAGTATAACAAAATAAATTTAATGAGAGGAGATATAGATCATTTTGGGACTAAATGTGAACAACTGCACGCCATACTGACAAAAGGTCAGATTTTTAATTTTAGGAAGGGCCGAGAATTTTTATCTGATTCAAGAAGCCATGCGGAATTTCCCGCCCAGGGCTTATATTTAATGCTGGAAAATGGCGAATGGGCACATGGCGGACAACGTATCGTCAGAGTAGGGATCAATACCTCCGGCACTCTACTTAGACGATTGAATAGGCACATCAACGGCCGGGCTAGGACGAGCATTTTTAGGAAGCATTTGTTTAGGATTTTAGGTTCCGAGCAGAAGGTTACTGAATATATTGAAGATAAGATAAAGTTTTATGTCATCGGCGATCCGGGTAATCGGCGCAAAGAATTAGAAAAAAAGATTATCGGTACTATTTCCGGTTGCGCTGGCTGCCGGCCTTCATGGAAGTGGCTGGGTCGGCAAAGCCTAACTCCGGCTATTGAGAAATCCGGTTTGTGGAACGTCCACTTCGTTTTTTCCAGTAATTCTCTAGATCAAGACGATCTTAAATATATAGAAGATAATATATTCCGGATCAGGAGAGAAAAATAAAATAATTTTTATAAAATCTTTAACTCTTTTTAATCCCTGATATCTTATAGTAATAAGACTTATAAATTATTATCAGATATGAGGGATTTTTTAATTGCTAGTAAAAGCGAAAAAGATTTTTTTGGCTGGGCCAAGCTAAAATCCGAAATACATTTTACCCGGGATGTCCGCAAGGTATTTTTTCATACCCGAGAAATTTGGTGGGCAAATCTAGGTGTTAATATCGGGCACGAAGAGGACGGCAAGAATTTTCATTTTGAGCGGCCAGTCTTGATCATTAAGAAATTTAATCAGCATCTGGCTTTAAGCGTCCCTTTATCGACTAGCTTAAAAGATAATCTTTATTATTGTCATTTTCCGCTTGGTGGCGGGTTAAGGTCGGCTATGATTTCCCAGATACGGCTGATTAGCAGCAAGCGCCTTATTAGGCGGATAGGCGATTTAAATAGATCTGATTTCCGACAAGTGGTGGCTAAAATTAAAAATATTTTTTAAACAAAACGAACTCCCGCCAGGGAGTTCTCGGGGTCTAGTCCGCTGAGAGCGGATAAGACATTTGTAAATATATAGTAGCATAACATTATTCACGATGCAAGAGAGGATGATCTGCCAAAATTGAATATTCGCTCATAATGAGCTAATATTAATATAGCTTTATATTTAGAAAGAATTATTGGTATAAGGTAGATCTGCAGGACCCAGTATTATATGAGGAAGCGAAAAGATACGGCATCGCTCTGGAAATCCCGGACTATCAGGTGGGTTTTAAGCCGGAAGATAAGGTTTGGAAAAGATAAAATAATAATTGACAGCAATTAGTTTTAATGATATATTTTTATCACTTTAATAATTAATCGTACCTAATAATAACTAAGAGGAGGACGCCATGTCCGAAATTGATTGTGCAGTAGATTTCAAAGCAAAAAAAGGAGAGTTGGCGAATACGGCTGTCGCTTGGTATAATCAGCTTCGCAACCTGTCGCCTACGGTGAGAAAGGTTCGTTGGTTGGAAACCGGACTTCATATTTATATCGGCGAGCCGGATACGCCGAATAGTTATTTCTTCTCAGTATATAAACCTTCCAGGGACATCATCTCCGCGACTGCGTATAGAGCTGAGTCTTGCCGGGTTCTCCGTTTAGCCGTATGGCCGCTTGATGATGCAGTTAGGAATATCTCCGTCGCCAGCATCATAGTAGACATCGAGGGCTTAAAGGTGCAGGTGGCCGTGGGCGGGATGAGCAATTATCATGATAATTGCTTTATCGCCGCCATGCTATTGGCCCGCGCCTTCCAGCTTTCTCCGCTATGTATATGCGAGACTATCGCCTATAGAAAAAGAAATTTGCCCGATTGTTTCAGGGAGGTCGACCATTATCTCCGTCCGTTTATCAATTCTCTCCGGACCGAAGATTCTCTCCCGCCTAATGTAAGAGCCTGAGAGCCTGCCAAGTTGTTACCGCCGCTGGTCTAACCCGCGGCTTTTTATTGGTAGATTAGCGGTAATTGACAGAAATGTAGCTTTATGATATATTAAAACATTACTTTGACAACATAATTAACTATAAATAATCACCAAATTAGGAGGACGCGATGTTAGAAATATTGCGTATCGATTTTCAGGCTAAAAAACCGGAACTGATGTCTATCGGTATTGGCTGGTTCCAAGCCATTATCGGATTGCCAGAACATATCAGGCATGATAAAAAAGTCCGGACCGGCCTGCGTTGTGAAGTCGGCGACATGGAGGCAGACGATAGGAATTTTGCCGTTTTTTCAGTGCTGAAGCCATCTGAATACGCTCTGCACTTCGCTCCGGAAAAAGTCACGCGTATGAATTTACTGGGCGACTTTTCTTCGCAAAATAGCGCTGTTGAAAAAAAACTGCGCTTTCCTGGAGCCGTGGCTGTCATGATCAACAAAGTAAAATATTCTGCCACAACGTCTGGGTTATATTCTGAAGAGGACGCCTTCGTGTCCGTTATGTATTTATCATGTAGCCTGCAGCTGTCGCCGAGAGCGATCTGCCAGAATATTCGGGAACACGGCGGGCAATTGCCGGACTGTTTCTTTGACCCCAGCCACTATCTTTATCACGCCGTCAATTCCGAAAGCATCGACGGCTGCATCCCGCGCCATCTCGTTGCCTAAAGAGTCCCCCCAAGTTCTTGGAGCCGTTGATTTATCAGCGGCTTTTTTATTAGCCGCCTCTCTATGCTATAATAAAATAATATGATTATCAGTTTCTCGGCTCTCTATATCCTAATCTTCCTCAGCCTGATCAACCTGGCCGCCTTTTTGATCATGCTTTCCGATAAGCTGAGCTCGACCCGCTCGGGCGCGGAGCGGATTTCTGAAGGGAAGATGTTCTTCCTGGCGGCGATTGGCGGCAGCCTCGGCGTCTATTTAGGTATGTTCGTTTTTCGGCATAAGACGCGGAAATGGTATTTCCTGATCGGCATCCCGCTCCTGATGCTGGAAAATGCCGCCACAGCTTATTTGTTCTATTTATCTTTATAATCATCATGGATAATAAGATTTTAAAATTATGAAAGAAAAAGTTATCTGTCACGACAAGGATAATAAAGAGTACGCGGTGGCGCCGGATCAATTGGTCTTCCGGCCGTCAGCTTACGGCCTCCTGATCGAAGACGGCAAAGTCTTATTGTCCCGGCAATGGGACGGCTATGATTTTCCAGGCGGCGGCGTGGAGATCGATGAAACTTTGGAGGAAGCCGTCGTGCGCGAATTCTGGGAAGAGACGGGTCTCAAAGTCCGCCCGCTCAACGCCTTTTATGCCACTTCCTCTTTTTTCAAGCCGAGCCTGCGCGGCGACGGCAAGCTCTATTGGAATTGCCAATTGATTTATTTCTTGGTGGAAAAGATCGGCGGCGAAATATCTATCGCTCATTGCGATGAATTTGAAAAGAAGTTCATGGCTCTGCCGGAGTGGCTGGATATCGATAGCCTGGCCGGACTGGCTTTTTATAATCCCTTGGGTGAGAAGAATCTAGAATTAGCGCGGCGCGCTCAGGCGATAAAAGCTAATCTCGCGACCGCGCCCTAATCATTAATCGCGTTTTAATCATTAATCATATGGCTGCCGCTAAAATCAAGAAATCATCATTGGGCCGTTCCCGTCCGTCTGAGCATTCCCGCTTGCTCCCTAGCCGAATTGTTACCATCCAGACGCCCAAGCGCTATCTCCTGAATGGCTTCTGTTTGGGGCCGAAGCGTCCGCAGACCGTCTTTGTCTTCCTCCACGGCTTGGGCGGCAATCTTTTTTCGCGCGTGGAATTAACCAGCGCGCTAGTCGGACGCGATACCGGCGTCTTGATTTTTAATAATCGGGGAAGCGGCCTCGTTTCTGGCATCCGCCGCCTGCCGTCAGGCTCCGGCCGCAGCGCTAAATATTATGCCTCCGGCATGGCGCATGAAGTTTTTACGGAATGCGCGGACGATATCGACGGCGCGGTGGCTTACGCACGCCAGCTGGGCGCGCGGCGGATATTCCTCTTGGGGCACTCCACCGGCTGCCAGAAAAGCATCTATTATCTCGCCAAAAGGCCGCGCAGCCAGGTTACAGGCGCGATCCTGCTCGCGCCGATGAGCGATTACGCCGACGCTGAATTAGAAGCCGGCCCCGCGCTTTATCGGCGCGCCTTGGCCGCGGCTCGCCGCTTAGTTAAGGCCGGGAAGAAGCATGAATTATTACCGCGCGCGCTTTGGCCGAAGCCTATAGACGCCCAGCGTTTTTTGAGTTTATATACTCCAGATAGCCAGGAGGAGATCTTCGGCTATGCTAGCGGCCGCCCGCCGCGCTTGCTCCAGCAGGTTAAGAAGCCGCTTTTGGTCATGCTAGCTGAAGAGGATGAATTCCGAGATCGGCCGATCAAAGAGATCGCCGCCTGGTTCAAGGCCGCGCTCGCCCGGCAGAAAGCGGACACTCTCGTGGTTAAAGGTGTCAGCCATAGTTTTGCGCCGCGGCAGATGGCGGTTAAGAAGGCGATTGAGGGCTGGGTTAGTAAGATTTAAATATGGATGAAATCGGGCTGATAAAATATTTGGCAGAAAATTATGGCCTTAGCGGCCGAATCAGCCTTAATTTACTCCAGGCGAGTGATTACAATATTAATTATCGGGTATCCGCTGACCAGCAAGATTATTTTTTGAAAGTCGGTAAGATGTTCCCGTTGGCAGCCGCCCAGGAAGAAGCGCTGATCTCGCAGCGGCTAGCTAATATCGGTTTTCCGGTACCTGAATTGATAAAGAATAAAGAGGCGGAGATGATCAGCCAGCCGGATTTTGCTCAGACCTTGGTTCTTTATCGTTTTATCGCCGGCCGTCATGTCGTCACTTCTCAAGATCAGCGTCCTAGTTTATCTGAAGCCAGGGAAGCGGCCAAGGTCTTAGCGCAGCTCCATGCGCTGACATCTTCTAAAAACGTTTGGTCCCGGCCGAGCCGTAATGGTTCGACGGAGATTGATCGCGCTTTACAAAATCAAGACGCTTTGCGCCGGCTGATTAGCGACGCGGATGTCCTGATTGGAGAATTAAAAGAGGCCCAAGAGAGATTTTCGGCCTCGACGCAAAATTTCAGTCTGGTGCACGGCGATTGGCGCAGTAAAAATTTAATTTATCAGGCGGCGGGCGATAAAGTACTGGCCGTGACTGATTTTGAATGGTGTTTTTACGGGCCGTGCCTCTATGATCTAGGCCTGATGCTCGTGGAGTGGTCTTGCCCGGACGGCCAGGCCGCGTTTGATCCGGCGATGCTGGAAGCGATCATTGCCGCTTACTCAGAAGCGAGCGGTCATGATTATCAGCTGGATGAGAATTTAAAATTCTGGTTATATTATCCGGCGCTCTGTGATGCCGCTACTTATTTTCTAAACTTACTTCCCGGGTCTCAGGCTAGCGCGCCGCTTAGGGTATTATCTTCTTCTCATATGTACCGGAAAGCGCAGGCGGTTAAATCGTTGTGAAGGGGAATCAGTTAGCTGATTTTCACTATCTTATACTCAACCATTTTCCCATTTATCTCGACTTTGACGTTTTCGCCGACGCGGCGCGACAGGAGCGCGGCGCCGAGCGGGGAACTATGGGAGATGACGCCGGCGGCCGGCGCGGTTTCGGCCGAGCCCAAGATCTGATAGGTTTTTTGGCGGCTTAAACCATGATTAGAAGTAGCGTTTTTGCTTTGATCAGCGCCTTCGTCGGAGCTGATTTTTTCAATGGTCACCCGGCTGCCGAGCTTGACGCTTTCCGTTTCGCCAGAAGGAACAATTATCTCGGCACGCGCTAAAAGATTTTCGGTATCGATGATCCGCTGGTTCAGTCCGCGCAGACGGCCTTTGGCCACCTGGTAGCCGACGTTTTCCGAAAAGTCGCCCATGAGCGCGAGGCGCGCGACTTCCGCTGCTTCGCGCGGCCGGTTAACGGTTTTCCATCTTTGGATTTTAGCTTTAAGCTCCTCGAATTTCGCCGCGGTCATGAACGGATCGGCTTTCGGTCGGGGAATCTTATCGCCTTTTCTAATCGGAGTTTGCATATTATCAGCATAGTTTAATCCTCGCTTTTTCTCAAGAGCCGGATATGATATAATTATTAAGTCATCAACTAATTCATTCGATTAAGCATCATCATTATGCATAAGTTTAAGATTAATGCCAGCGCCCGATCAACGATCAAGACCTTAGCCTTAGGCGCTTTCGCGATTTTAGTCCTTCTTGCCCTTATTTATTTTTTGTATCGCTCTTTTGCGCCAGCTGGCTCAGACCAGCCTGGCCAAGCGGGGCAACCTAGCCAAGCCATCGCCTGCACCCTAGAGGCGAAGATCTGTCCGGACGGCTCTGCGGTCGGACGGAGCGGCCCGGATTGTCAGTTCGCGGCTTGTCCCGAAACATCCGGCTCCGCGGAAGCTAGCCCGGAAGATGCCCCGGTCCCTGAGGACTGGGCCACTTATACTGACGAAGCTCAAGGTTTCAGTTTCCGTTATCCGGCGCAGCTGGCCGCGCAATATATCAGTTTAGTTTCTCCCGCCTGGCCGCCGCGTATCATGGTAACTGAGTCGACTGAGGTTTTAGATTGTACGGAGACGCCGGCGACTGGCAGCCAGGCCGGTCGGACCAGATTACAGACCATAAACTCTCGTTCCTATTGCGTTATCGCTTATAGCGAAGGCGCCGCCGGTTCGGTATTTACTGATCATACCTATATTCATGAGGACGGGAAAAATCGGGTGACAGTCAATTTTACCCTCCGCTATCCGCAATGTTCAAATTATGACGAGCCGCAGCGGACCGCCTGCGCGGATGAAAGGACGAGCTTCGATCTGGACGCGCTCGTCGATCAGATCGTCCGCACGATCAAAAACCGTTAAAGAAGCCAGGATGCTCAAACAGATCAAGATCGGAGGACGTCTTATCCCCTATACTCTTAAGATCAGCCATCGTTCCCGCCGTCTGCGTTTATCAGTCTACGGCGATGGTCGCCTGGTTATAACTCAGCCGCGCTTGGCCAGCTGGCGTTTCATAGAAAGCTTTATTAGGAAGAAAGCAAATTGGCTCATCGCGCGCTTGGATTATTTTAAGGAATTTCCGGCGCCGCTCCTGGCGGCTCCTGGCCGTCGCGCTGATTATCTGGCTAAAAAAGAAGCGGCGCGCGTCCTGGTCTTATCCCGCCTCGCTCACTTCAATAATTTTTACGGCTTCAAATATCATCGGGTCAGTATCCGCAACCAGGCTACGCGCTGGGGCAGCTGTTCGCGCTCCGGCAATCTTAATTTTAATTATCGTCTCTTGGATCTGGCGCCCGCGGTCGCCGATTACATCATCGTCCACGAACTCTGCCATCTGGCCGAATTCAACCATTCTGCCCGTTTTTGGCTTTTAGTCGCTCGCGCCGTGCCGGATTACGATGAGCAGCGGCGCGCCTTGCGTATTAAGATTAACGATCTTTCCGGTAGTCTTTAGACGGATTTTTTGTTATAATTATTTTATTAATAATTTAATTTTTAATTTTATGTTTACTTTACCTAATCTGCCTTACGAGCGCGCCGCGCTAGAGCCGCACATGTCAGCCAAAACCCTAGATTTCCATTATGGCAAACACCATCAGGCGTATGTCGATAACCTGAATAAGCTTTTGGCCGGCACGGAATTGGAAAAAGAGAGCCTGGAGAATATCATCCTGAAATCAGCGAATAACGCCGAGCGGACCGGCATCTTCAATAACGCCGCCCAGCATTTTAACCATACTTTTTTCTGGGATTGCCTGCGGCCGGCGGCTAAAGGATCAGCGCCGTCCGAACCGGTCAGCGCCGCCTTGAGCCAGAGTTTCGGCTCCCTGGAGATGTTCTATACGGAATTTAAGATCGCCGCGGCCAGCTTATTCGGGAGCGGCTGGGTCTGGCTGGTGAAAGACGGCGAGCAGCTCAAGATATTAAAGACCGCGAACGGCGACAATCCGATCGCGCATGGCCTCAAGCCGGTTTTCGCCCTAGACGTCTGGGAACACTCTTATTATCTGGATTATCAGAATCGCCGCGCCGATTTCGTAGAAGCGGTCTTACAAAATCTGATCAATTGGGAATTCGTCGCTAAGAATATTTAATCGCTCGTAAGAACATCTGATTATGTATAAGAACCCTTACGTCAAGCTAAAGCCGCCCAGCCGGAAACCGTATACGGAGATCTTATTGATCCGGCACTGTAATCCCGATTATAAGCAGGAGAAGACGCTCGGCGATTATGATATGCCGCTGTCGGCGGCCGGCCGGAAGCAGCGCCGTTTCTTGACGGAGAGCCTTTTGCGGATGAGGATCGACAATATTTATGCCAGCGGTTTACCGCGGGCGCAGGAAAGCGCCGCGATTTTCGCTAAGCAGACCGGGCAGAGCCTGATCGTCGATCAGCGCTTGGATGAGATCGATTGGAAAGACTGGCATCGGATCAAGTATTTCCATATGTCGGAGGCGACGCGGGCGAAGAAATTCAAACCTTATCCCCGTTTGGACAAGGAATTGGACAAGATGCAGACTCTCGCGCGCCGGGCGCTCGCCGATATCTTCCGCCATAATCGCGGCAAGCGGGTTGCCGTTTTCACTCATGGTAATTTCATCAAAGCGCTCTTGACCGGCATCTTGAACGCCGATGTCATCGGCTTCTTGTCCTTGGAAATCTTCCAGTCCTCGATCAGCAAGCTGGTCATCGATCGCGACCGTTATGTCAAGATCAGCTATATCAATGACGTTAGCCATCTGCCATCGCCGCCGTCCGAAGATCTCTTCGTGACCTTGGTCGATTGATGAGATATTTATGCGTTTTAAGAGATATAAAATCATTTTCTATTTAATTATCAGCGCCTTATTTTTCGGCGCTGATTTTGGCTGGATATTGCCGGGCGCGATTCCATCCGCCGCCGCCTCTAGCCTAGACGGCCGGATATTATTACAGGTCCAGGATAAGGGCCAGGCTTGGTATGTTAATCCTTTAGATAGCCGCCGTTATTACCTCGGCCGGCCGGATGACGCTTTTAAGCTCATGCGCTCTCTCGGTCTCGGTGTGAGCAACGCGGATCTCGCCTCTTTTAAAGGTATCGCGCCGCGCCGTTTGGCCGGTCGGATTTTGCTGCAGGTCCAGGATAAGGGCCAGGCTTATTACGTCAATCCTTTGGATCTGAAGCTGCATTATCTCGGCCGCCCGATCGATGCTTTTAACCTGATGCGCGCGCAAGGCCTCGGTATCACGAACGCGGATTTAGCCCGGATTACGGCGGCTAATCCTGCCGCGGCCGCTATAGCGCCAACCGTTACTACCGGGGTGGCCCGCAGCTTTACTTTTAAATATCAGAATAATAGCTATCAGATCATTCAGGGTCTGTCCGCGGCTTGGTATGAGAGCTATAAGACCGCGCCGAAAGTCTATACTTATTCCAGCGCCAACGAGCCGCCTAATCTGCGCGAAGCTTTTTACGGATTATTCCTGCAGGCCAAGAGCGGCGATAATTCTTTAAACGAGCTTGCCGTTAAGCTAAAAGCCATCGCCGCCAATAATAATTGGACCGGCGACCAATTAGCCGAATTTACTTTGGCTTTTATCCAGTCTATCCCTTATGATCACGCCAAATTAGCGACGAGCGACAATCGTAATACGAATCCCTATTATCCCTATGAAACTTTATATCTAAATAGCGGCGTCTGTTCTGACAAGACTTTCTTGGCGGTCGCGCTCCTGCGCCGTCTGGGTTACGGCGCGGCAATCCTAGATTTTCCAGAAGCTAACCATTCCGCGGTCGGAGTCGCCTGTCCGGTCGCAGATTCCGTGAATAACTCCGGCTATTGTTAT
Source organism: Patescibacteria group bacterium (assembly GCA_041651195.1). Classification (GTDB taxonomy): domain Bacteria; phylum Patescibacteriota; class Patescibacteriia; order Patescibacteriales; family UBA12465; genus UBA12465. The sequence continues at coordinate 3,321 of JBAZJR010000002.1, read as the reverse complement.
GGCGAAACCACTAATTATTTTCCGCTCGGCGTCGTGCCGCAGAGTATCAGCGCCGGGCAGGCACAATCTACGAGCGATGAATTCAGCAACCTCTTCAGCGCGGCGAGCTTAGGGAAGATGGAAGTCTATCAGCAGACGAGCGGGCAGAGCTACCAGGGCCTCGCGGCCACGCGCGCTAAGGTCGCTGCTCTGAAGGCGGCTAAAGATGATCTTAGCGTCCGGCAGGCGGCGATAGAGACTTTAGAGGCAGATTTGCGGGCGCAGGAAACCAGTTTGAGCGCCATGAAGGCCCAATTGGAGAATTATTATGACAGCGGCCAGGTCTCCCAGTATAATAACTTAGTCCCGGCCTATAATGAGGCCGTTAAAAAATATAATGTTGACCTAATCGATTATCAGGCTGAGATCGCGGAGTATAATCGGTTGGCGTCCGATTTTAACGCCGCCACCCAATTATTTTATCAGAAATAAGGCTAATTTCAGATAAAAAAAATTATATTTTTTCTATTTTTCAATCCTTGACAATCCCCTTGATTTGCGATATCTTAAGTATCAGAGGTTTCGCCTCTAAAAGCAGCCTCTTTTTTATATTAAAACTAATAAATATCATGTCCTGATTTATTTTCTTCTCCGGCGCTATTCCGCCATTAGGTGGAAAGATCGGAGCGGCAGGGCAGAAGTTAAGGGACGGGTCAGGCTTCGGCCTCGCTAGTCCTCAAAAGAAAAAATATGATCACCATCCCAAAAGTAGAAGACATGCTGAAAGCCGGCATGCACTTCGGCCACCGGACCAACCGCTGGCACCCGAAGATGAAGCAATTCATCTTCACGTCCAAGAACGGCGTTTACATCATCGACTTGAATAAGTCGCGTGAGAAGCTGCAGGAAGCTCTGGAATTCATGGCTAAGCTCGTCGCCGAAGGCAAGAACATCTTATTCATCGGCACGAAGAGCCAGGTCTCGCCGCATCTGAAGAAGATGGCGGAAGAGACCGGCCAGTCCTATGTCGTCGGCAAATGGCTGGGCGGCTATCTGACCAACTTCGCGATCGTCAAGAAATCTGTTAAGAAATATCTGGATCTGATCGAAAAGAAGGAAACCGGAAAATTAGAGAAATATACGAAGAAAGAACGCCTGGATTTTGATCGGGAAATCAAGAAATTAGAAGAGCGCGTCGGCGGATTGTCCGCTTTGAGCAAATTGCCGGATGCTTTATTCGTCTGGGATATCAAAGAAGAGGAGACCGCGGTCCGCGAGGCGCAGCAGAAGAACATCCCGATCATCGCCATCTGCGATACGAACGTCAATCCGGAAGAAGTGAATTATCCGATTCCCGCCAACGACGATTCCACGAAAACGATCACCTTGCTCCTGGAATCTATCAAGAGCGCGATCCTGGAGGGTAAGAAAAATTTAAAGAATTAATCTTCGGTCCCGCCGCCTGGGCGGACCGCTAAAATAGTATGGAACTCATCAAACAATTACGTGAAATGACCGGCGCCGGCATGGTTGACTGCAAGAAAGCCTTGGAAGAATCCGGCAATGACTTAAATAAAGCCGTGGAAATCCTGCGCAAGAAAGGGATTTCTAAGGCCGCGAAACGCACGGACCGGGAAACTAATGAGGGCGTGATTAAGGTCGCGGTCAATGAGGCCGGAACCGAGGGTTATATCCTGGAATTAGATTCTGAAACCGATTTCGTTTCGCGCAACGAGAAATTCCAATCTTTCGCCGACGGCGTCTTGGAACTGATCAAAGCGCAGAAGCCGGCCGATCTAGCCGCTCTCTCCGCTTTGTCTTATGAGGGCGCGACGGTCGCTGAAAGCTTGGCGGCTTTAAGCGGCACGATCGGCGAAAAGATGGAATTGAAGCGTTTTGCAATAGTGGCGGGCGGGACAGTCGCGGCTTATTCCCATTTAGGCGGACGCATCGGCGTCTTAGTCGCTCTTGATGCCGCCGGGCAAGCCGAACTGGCCGCGGATGTCGCGATGCAAGTCGCGGCCGCTAATCCGAAATATCTGGTGCCGAGCGAAGTTGATCCGACGGAAATGGATAAAGAAAAAGAAATCTATAAAGCGCAGCTCCTGAAAGAAGGGAAGCCGGAAGCGATGGTTGACAAGATAGTGGAGGGGAAGATGAGTAAATTCTACGCGGAAGTCTGCCTGGTGGAGCAGGAATATATTAAGGATGATAAGAAAAAAGTCAAAGATATCCTGGGTGGCGCTAATATCTTGAAATTCGTCCGTTACGCTCTCTAATTCTATCGCTTGTCCGCTCGCGGAGCGGCCAGGTTCCTATATAATCCCATGTTAATCGCGCAAGTACAATTCGCTCCTTGGGATAAAGTTTATAATTTTTCCGCCGCCGGCCTGGAACTCGCCGTCGGTGATTATGTTATCGTCAAGACTGAATTGGGGTTGGAGCTAGGCAAGTTAGCCGCCTTATTTCCGTTGGCTCCCGCCAGTCCGACCGCTTCCGAGACGGAGAGCCGGGAGATTAAACCGGTGCTCCGGAAAGCCGGTTATGAAGATATCGCTAAATTGCCGGATGCCGCGGAGAAGGAAAAGGTCTTGGAATTCTGCCGCGAGATGATCCAGAAGCATAACTTGCCTATGAAGCTGGTTGATGTCCATTTCGCCTATGAAGGCGGCCGCTATAATTTTGCTTTTATTGCCGACGGGCGCATCGATTTCCGCGACTTAGTCAAGGATCTGGCCGCCCGTTTCAATGCCAGCATCCGCCTGACCCAGATCGGGACGCGCGACGAAGCTAAGATTACCGGCGATTGCGGCCCTTGTGGCCGCGGCCTATGCTGCCGGGGTTTCTTGCAAGATTTTTCTTCCATCACTTCCGAGATGGCCGAAGCGCAGCAAGTAGTCCATCGCGGCAGCGAGAGGATTTCCGGCATGTGCGGGCGCCTGATGTGTTGCTTAGCTTATGAATACGAAGGCTATAAAGACTTGGCTGGCAATCTGCCGCCCCTCGGCACGAAGGTCAATGTAGATGGCACGCATGGCGTGGTCGTCGGCCACCACCTCCTGAAGCAGACTGTGGACGTCAAGCTGCCCAAAGAGCGGCCGGAAGAGCGGGACGTCATCATCGAGGTCGATATTAATAGGCATAAGAAGAAGTCAAGTAAGAATTAAAGAATTTAGATTGATTGAATAAATAGAAAATCTCTGGATGACAGAGATTTTTTTTAATTGGTCAGGAAACCCCGTACGAGGATTTTCCTTTCGCCCGCGTAGCGGGCGTCCGAGTGCGGGGATGAATGACGCCATACTTAACATATCCCGCAGGGACATGTTAAGCTGTAATCAT
>JBAZJR010000001.1:0-205910 GCA_041651195.1 Patescibacteria group bacterium | reverse complement strand
AAATAAAAAATCACCTCCTCTCTAGACCGGGTGGGTGATTTTATTTTAGCATAATATCTTCAAACCGAGAGCTTCGCTCTAAACGCACACGCCCGCTAAAGCGGGCGGTTTTTACCAGTTATAAAAACACCCCATTCGGGGCGTTTTATTTTCTGTGCGGAGAGTGAGGGATTCGAACCCTCGATACCTTGCGGTATACAGACTTTCCAGGTCTGCGCACTAGACCAACTATGCGAACTCTCCTTGTCCGGCTGCTACAGCCGACGCTTCACTTGCCGCTAGCGAACCCTTCCTAACTCCTGCCTAGCTTCTGATCGATCAAAGTTTTTAAGCCTTCAATCTGATCGCCGTTGGAATCAACAAAATCGGCATACGGCCGGGCGCCTAAAATCATTTCCTGGCCGACGAACATCGTCGGCGCGCCTTGGATCGCGTAAGCCGCAGCTTCTGCCGCCACTGCCTGTTCTATTTTTCCTGATTTTTCGCTATTAGTCAAGCAGGCGCTAAACTTAGTTTTATCCAGACCGATCTGCTCGATGCCGGAATAAAAATCGGCTCCGACTAGCGATTGGCCCTCAGCTCGCTTGAATAAGAGTGCTCGCATCTCTAGCCATTTACCTTGCTGGCCGGCGCAGTCCACAGCTAAGGCTGACCGGATGGCCTCTGGAGAATTAGCCAAGATATAGGGGCGGACAATCAGGGCGATCTTATCACCGGCCTCGACTCGGATCTGATCTAAAGTCTTGGCCAAAGCAGCGCTATACTGGCTAGTATAATCTTCATAAACAAAAATCTTGAGCGGCGCTTTAGCTGAACCGAATATCTTGTCCCCTTCCCGCAGAGTCGGCGCTTTTTCCGCCAGATAGCTCTGAGCCAGGCCGCCCTGAGAATTGGCCGCCATATAAGGATCAGCTTCGCGCGGCGCGGATTGGCTTGCTGTCCGAGCGATAATGATCAAGATCGCGATTACTAAGATAATAGCGATGATAGCCGGAATCAGATATTTTTGATTTTTTTTAAACGATGAAATAATGTTCCCGCGCATATTATTGTTTTTAACTAGGCTTAAATATACAAAAAATAATTATTTCATTCCAAAACCTTCGCCGCTTTCAAAACGAGCGCTTCGGCCAGACGCGGGCCGATCAGCTGGGCGCCGACCGGAAGCGGCGTACCGCTCTTATTCTCGACCGATCCGGCTGGCACGGAAATCGCGGGCAAACCGGCTAAGGAAGCACCGGACATAAAGATATCTTCCAGATACATAGTCAACGGATCATCGATATGTTCGCCGATCTTAAAAGCCGGATGCGGCGCAGTCGGGGTCAATAATAGATCCACCTTCTTGAAAGCTTCCGCAAAATCCCGGATAATCAAAGTCCGCACCGCCTGCGCTTTCTTATAGTAGGCATCATAATATCCGGCGCTCAGCGCGTAGGTGCCGAGCATGATGCGCCGCTTCGCTTCCGGACCGAAGCCGGCGCTCCGGCTGGATTTATAAAATTCCTGGAGATCGCCAGCCTCGTTCTTGGCTAAACCCCAGCCGATCCCATCGAAGCGGGCCAGATTAGAACTTATTTCCGAAGGAGTGATGATATAATAGACCGGGACGCCGTATTTGGTATAGGGCAGGCTCACTTCCTTCAGCTGTGCGCCGGCGGCCCGCAGCCTTTCCGCCGCCTCTTTCATCCGGGCGACGACCTGGCTATCTAATTCCTTGATAAAATATTCTTTAGGCCAGCCGATGATTAGGCCGTTCAGATTCTTTAATTCCGCGATTCCCAACGCATAGTCCTCTGTCTTCTCTGGCGCCGTCGTCGCGTCATGCCTGTCTTTGCCGGCAATCGCTTCTAAAACCAACGCTCCGTCTTCGACGGTCTTAGTGAGCGGGCCGATCACGTCCGTGGAAGAAGTCATCGAGAGCAGGCCGAAACGGGATACTCGGCCATAACTAGGCTTCAGCCCGCAGACGCCGCAAAAGCTAGCCGGAAAACGGATCGAGCCGCCAGTATCGGAGCCGATGGCAAAAAGGCACATCTGCGCAGCCACGGCCGCCGCGCTGCCGCCCGAAGAACCGCCGGGCACATAACTGAGATTCTGCGGGTTACGGGTCGGGCCATAGGCGGAATTTTCCGTTGATACGCCATGCGCAAATTCGTCCAAATTAGTCTTCCCGAGCAAAACTGCTCCCGCTCGTTTCAATCTCTTAATGACGGTCGCGTCATAAGGCGCGACATAGTCCTGGATGATTCGCGAAGCTGCGGTCGTAGCCAGGCCTTTAACCATGATATTATCCTTACATAGGTACGGGATGCCCAGGAGACTTCCTTTTTCGCCGGACTGGATCCGGCGGTCAGCTTCTTGAGCGGCCGCCCGCGCTTCATCCGCGCAAACCAGGAGACAGGCATGGACATCCTTATCCGCTCGAGCAATCCTTTCCAGGCAAGCTTCCGTCAATTCTAAAGCGCTGATAGCGCCGCTATCTAACTTCGCTCGCGCTTGTTTTATAGTCAATTCATTAAGCTGCATATTGTTATAAGACTCGTTTAACCTTAATCTGCCCGTCCTCTAGCTCGCCTTGACGCAGGGCATCATTAACCTCGTCGCGATCCCAAGGCAACGCTTTATCTTCCCGCCAAACGTCGACTAAACCGCTGACCTGCGCCGTCGGTTCTACATTGCGGGTATCTACGCCGTTCAATTGGCTGATATATTCTAAAACCGAATCCAACTGGCCGGCGAATTTTTCTTTTTCCTCCGCGGTCAGCTCCAAGCGGGATAATTCGGCGATATGCTCTATTTCTTCTTTCGTGATGGCCATATATTTACTTCTAAATTTTATATAGATTTTATCTTTACCTTAACTGCCCATCACCAGACCTTTGCTATACTGGAGAGGCTGTGGGCCCGGCCCGGTGGCGAGACTGAAATTGACACTCACGTCTCCGGGGTTCGATTCCCCGCGGGTCCACAGCCGGTTGACCGCGCAAAAAATATCTGCTATCATAGTTCTATCGAGTGTCAATTTCGGTCTCACTATACGCCACCGAGCGTAGACAATAAATTCCCCCGTAATCGGGGGTTTTTATTTAGCTAAACGGATTGCTCCGTTTAGCTCAACTGATTACCCCGCCTTGATAATTTTTAAAAATTCTTCTTCTTTTAATATCTTGATGCCCAACTTTTTCGCGACTTCATATTTAGAGCCCGGTTCCGCGCCGAGGACGACATAAGAAGTCTCCCGCGTCACGCTCTCTTTGACCTTGCCGCCCAATATTTTAATTCTATCTTTGGCTTCTTCTCTTGTCAAACCGCTTAAAGTGCCGGTCAAAACGAAAATTTGGCCAGCCAGGCTCTGGCTACCCTCCATCACAGCCGGGCCGGCCGCCGGGATCAGACGCACGCCATAGGCGCTAAACTTTTCTAATAGTTTCAGGTTTCCTTCGTCGCGCCAGAAAGCCGCGATGCTGGCCGCGACGATCGGCCCGACGTCTTCTAGTTTTTCCAAATCCGCGGCTGATAGGCTTTGAAAATATTTGATCAGATCTTTTATCTTCAGGGAGCCGGTCGGCAACTGTCCGGCCAAAAGGGCTGCCGTTTCTTCTCCGATATGGCGGATGCCCAGGCCGTAGATAAAGCGCTCCGGCGCGAGCCGGCGGCGCGAATCAACCATGGCTATGACATTATCCGCCTTTTTCTCGGCAAATCTCTCTAAACTTAGCAGGTCTTCTTTCCTAAGATCATAAAGATCGGCGGCGTCTTTGATCAGGCCTTCCGTCAAAAACTGTTCGATCAGCTTCGGACCAAGACCCTCCAGGTCGGCCGCTCCTTTGGAAACGAAATGGATAATCTGGCGCAGATTGACGGCGTAACAGCGCTTATTCGCGCAGCGATAAGCGACCTCGCTTGCCGCTTTGACAACGCGGCCGCCGCACATCGGACATTTCGCGGGCGGCAGAATCTTCTGCTCGCGGCCGCTCCTCAGATTTTTCAGGACTTGGATGACTTTCGGAATGACATCGCCGGAACGTTCGATAATGACCGTGTCGTTAATCCGCAGATCCAAGCGCTTAATCTCATCGAAATTATGCAGAGTGGAGCGGCTGATCAGCGCTCCGCCGACCCGCACCGGTTCCAAGATCGCCGTCGGGGTCAGGGCGCCGGTCCGGCCGATCTGCCAGACTACGTCGCGTACCCGGGTGGTCGCCTGTTCGGCCGAGAATTTATAGGCCATCATATAACGCGGCGCCTTGCCGACAACGCCTAAAACCGGCCACATCTTCAGATCATTGACCTTGACGACTGTCCCGTCTATCTCAAAAGGCAAGGCGGTGCGCTTCTTTTCTATCTCTTTATAAAAAGCGAAGACTTCTTCCAAATCCTGGCAAATCCGATTCTGTGGCAGAGTCTTAAAGCCTAATAAGCCGGCCAGGCGGTCAGCCTGGGCTCGCGTGGCCACTAATTCGCCCCGTTCATGGTCAGCGAGAAGCAGATCATAAGCAAAAAACTCCAAATTCCTTTCTGCCGTGACCCGAGAATCAAGCTGGCGCAAGGAACCGGCCGTGCCGTTGCGCGTATTAGCCAAGAGCGCCTGGCCGCTCGCCGCGTATTTCTTATTCAAGGCGGCGAAAACGGACTTAGTCATAATCGCCTCGCCCCGGATCTGAATTTCTCCGCGCGTAATCAATCTTTCCAGCGCCGCCGCCGCTCCGGCGGCCAAGCCGATCTTTTTCATTTCCGCGGCGGTCGGAACGCGCAGCCGCAAAGGGATGCTACTAATAGTCTTAACATTATTCGTGACCTCTTCCCCGATCCGGCCGTCGCCGCGCGTCGCCCCTTGGATAAATAATCCATCCTCATATTTTAAGCTTATCGCCAGGCCGTCCAGTTTCAGTTCGCAATAATACTCCGGCTCCAAAGCCCGCGCCAGATAATTATTATTCCGTTCTTCCCAATCGCGCATATCCGCCTCGCTGAAAGCGTCGAATAGAGAGATCATCGGCTGGGAATGATTCGCTTTCTTGAATTTAGCAAGAGGCGCGCCAGCCACCCGCTGCGTCGGCGAGTCGGGCGTGATCAATTCAGGAAACTCATTCTCTAACCTGAACAATTCGTTCTTCAAGCTATCTAAAACCGCCGGCGAAATCGTTTCCCGGTCAAGCACATGGTAGTTATAGCGATGGAAATCGATTTCCTGCCGAAGCTTGGCAATCCGATTCTTAACCTCTGATTTGGTCATTTTTTTATCTATAATACATCCCTATCATAACACAAAAACCCTGTCTTTAACAGGGTTTTGCGGATATTCTTATGATTCTGTCTACTGAGCGGCCGGGGCCGGGGTGTTCGGAGTAGCCTGACCAGCGCCATTCTGACCGGTGGCGTTATTGATGAAGGTGATGATATCGCCAACGTTCTTGGTATTCTGGCTGGTCGCTTGCTCAAGCTGGACCACGCCCGCGGCGATGTTGCTCAACCTGGCGTTAAATTGCCAAAAAATCATTAGCAGGCCGCCGATGATGATCCCGACTACCAGAGGAAAAACGAATTCTCTTTTCATAGAATTATTATTTAGATTAGTTTTGATTAGTTTGGGCATTGGAGTTGGCGTTAAAGAAGCTGACAATGGCGCCGATCTTGCCGGAATCATCGGCAATCGCCGTCTGGATCGTCGTCAGTTTCTTCTCCAAGCGGTTGAGCGAAACATAAAAATAGACGAACATGCCTCCGATCAGGATGATCGCGATCACGGTCAGGATCGGACCGATTAATGTTTTTTTCATAATGGTTTGGCGTCTCGCGGCGAGGCGGGACGGACTGATAAGCTAGCTATTTAAAACTTATTATATTATAGCAATTTTGGATTTAAGGGTCAAGAAAATAGCTAAACGTACGGCCGCCGCCGGATCAGTCGCTCCGATAATCCGTAGACGCCGACGATTATCAAGATAGGTATCCGCTAATTTATCCGCCCAGCCGCCGCTGCCTTCTAAGGCGACGATCGGGATAGCTAATTGATAAGCGATCGCCGCTTCCGACAAGGTGCCGGAGCCGCCGGCAAGGATAATGATCGCGTCGCAGGAATTGACTAAGACGAATTCCCGGCCACCGCCCCGCTCCAGACCGGAAGCGATCACGATATCGGTATTGCCATCCTTATCCCAGATATCTTTGCCGCGGCCGTAAGTGACCCCGACGGTCAATCCGCCGGTGCTTTTAGCGCCTCGGGCCGCGGCGGTAGACAAAGAATCGCCATCTTTCTCCGCGCCATAAACCAAAATATTGCCGCTTCTAGCGATCTCCAGGCCGACCGCAAAAGCCCGCTTCTCCAGGTCGGCGGAATAGTTTAAATCCGCGTCCGAACCCATGACTCCGATTTGCAATCTTCTTTTAATTTTTTTCATAATGATTTTAGTTTAAATAATAAAATTGTTTTGAATAATGTTTGAATAATATTTTAATGATAGATTTCAGGAGAAGACTATCAAAAGATAGTCTTCTCCTGAATCAGCCGGCTGAAGCGGGCGTTCGGGACGGGACAACTAGAGATCGAGCGGCCCAGATCGCGGATCAGGACCGGCCATCCCGAGCATTCCTCGATCGCCGAGAATAAGTCGCTGGTTTGTTGCCAACAAAATTTTGAGAAAGAACTTTGGCGCTCCTCTGGGATAGAGGCCCAGCGGCCAGGCTGCCCGTCGGGTAGGATATAGGGAATGCCGACATTATTGCTGCCGACTAAAAGACGGCCAGCCAAAGGCACGCCGGGATAGAAATCCCGCTCGCAGACCTCATCTACGACTTGGTCATAAACGAAAGCGCAAGAAACTGGGACATTGAGACGGGCAATCTTCTCCAGACCTTCGGCGATACCGACTCCCGCATAAATTCCGCCGACCCTGATTCCTCGTCGCTCCAAGACCGTAATTACTTTGAATAGTAGGTCGCCGGAAAAGATAACATCATCGACCAGAGCGACCTCCGTCTGGCCGCTAACCGATAAAGACGCGAGTTGCTGGATAAGGTTTGGCGCTCCGGCCCGGGGTCGGAGGCCTAAATCCTGATTAGCCTGACCCACCGCTCTGGTTAATTCCAGAGGGTGATAGGCCGCACAGAGGCTGGGCAGATAAACTCGGTCTAAAGATACGATGGGCAATCGATTGCCGGCGAGCCAAGTCCTGAGGGAAAATAGTAAATCCATCTCTGCTAAGAGATCGACTTGCGAGAATATTTTTATTAATTGATCGACGAATTTTTCTCTAAAGGCTAGAAAAAAACTATCATCCGGCAAGATAAAGCCTTTTGCCTGAGCCCAGGCGGCTAAAAGCAGATAGATGTCTGCGGAAACGACATAAGGTAGCATCAGCTCCTCCTTTTTTTAGTTTATAAAGAACTATGGAAATAAATCAGCCTAAATCGTGGCGCAACAGGTCACGGACCGCGGTAATATTCAGATCAGCCACGCGAGATTCACGGACCGGATGGATAAAAACCGTCTTCATGCCGATAGAGCGCGCGGGAATGATATCGGTTGCCTCCTGATCCCCGACGACGATACAGTCTGCCGGCGCTGTCCGTAACCGCCTGACAATCTCCGGAAAAGCATTCAATAAACTCTTACTGACATCTTTCTCACCAGAAAAAATATGGCTCTGAAAAATGTCCTGGACTTCGAGAAAACGCAGAACATTAAGGATCCAGGCCGTCGCCGAGTCCGAAAGCAAAACCAGACGATACTTTTCTTGCAATTTCAAAAGTGTCTCCCGCAGAGCTTTTTCTCTCCTGACCAGACCGCGAGCCGGAATATCCCAAACCGTCCGGAAATAATCATCACGATTGAGGCCGAACTCTGTTTCCAGGCCCAGACTGATCTCCTCCCGATATTTACCAATAATCTCCTGGAGGATAAGGCGCGCCGCGTCCGGAGCCTTCGACAATCTGGCTCCAATATATTTTTCCGCTTTTTTCAGGACGACGCGTTCTAGGCGCGAACCATGATACGAGCCGTTCCCAAACCGATAGAGCGTGCCATCTAGATCAAAAATAATCGTTTTCATAAATTAATAGCTTAAATCCCGCCACATAAAAAAATCCCTTTTTTTCTAAAAAGGGATCGGGGCGCTATCTATAATTAGGCTAATAAAATAACATCACGATCTCTTTTTAGAAAAAGAAGCGTGATGATGGGCAGTCTCAGTCTTTTTATCCAGCCGGGCCAAGGCCAAACGGTACCCGCCGAGTCCGTTATTCAGCCAGCTGGCGACACGGCTGACGGTAGTCGTGCTGGTCTTCAACTCGGCCGCGATCTGGCGATAGGGCTCGCCGGCCGCGACTAGGCGCGCCATCTGCCAGCGGTCAGACATCTCTTTTAGCTCTTCAGCGGTGCATAAATCACGGAAAAAAGCCTCGGCTTCACGTCGCGATTTCAGGCTTAAAATAGCTTCAAACAGGCTGGTCGTCCGATCGTTAAATTTAAACTCGGTCATATCTTTTGTATTAATGTATTAACATATTAACACAAGGTTAAAAATTGTCAAGAGGCCAAATATCCAGATTCCGGCAGATCTCATAATTAATACTTAATTAAAGTTTTACTGGCCTAAGCCTTTTAACGTTATTATAAGTTTTATCCGACCTCCTTTCGATGGCTAAGATAAAGTATCGACCATCTTTTTGCTTTCTAAAAATAATCCGCAACTTTCCTTTTCTAATACGAAAAATATCATCACGATTCTTTAGTTTTTTTAAATCAAGCCCGGATAAAGAATTACTCTTTATTCTGAAAAGAATAATCTTAATCATTTCCTTTTCCTTAACAGATAAGTTCTGCAACGCTTTAGCAACTTTATCCATATCTTTGACATTAGCTACAAAGCGGCTAAAAGTTCGTCAATATTAACACCGCCCTTTTTAATCTTGGCGAAGTTGACGACTTCTTCCCAGCTATCATCTTCATCTACGGGGGTCAGCTTGAAGATAGGCTTGCTCTGTTTCAAAACAATAAAAGATTTACCGGACTTGACTGCGGTGGCATATTTATCCATATTAAGCCGTAAATCTTTTAAAGCAATCAGGCTTTCCATATATTTTTTATTTAATAAATAAGGTTAACTATAGTTTAACAAAAGATAACCTTGATGTCAAGAAAATAAAAAACCCTCTGCTTTAAAAAACAGAGGGGGTTAAACGTTTATATTGGCTCCTACTTAGTGAGAAGCATTTTTTTGCTGGCTGTGAAATCAGCGGTGCTAATGCGATAGATGTAGATGCCGCTGGCTAAATTGTTAGCATCAAATTTTACTTCGTGACTTCCAAGACTCAACTCTTCGTTGACCAAGGTGCTAACTTCTTGGCCAAGAAGATTGTATACTACCAAAGTAACACGCCCGCTTTTCGGTAAGGCAAAGCGAATAGTGGTAGCGGGGTTGAATGGGTTGGGATAGTTCTGACTCAAGGCGTATTCTGTCGGGATACCGGCCAAATCTTCAACGCCGACGAGAGTCGAGCCGGTGAGGATGGCGCTGGTTGAATCAACCAATTCCCCATCCGTGACATAAACCACGACTGGAAAAGCTTGACCAGCTTGTTCCGGGGACGGCAGCCAAGTGAATTGGCCGCTAGTACTAATAGAGCTGCCAATCGGACCTTCAGATAAGGTAAAAGTAACTTGGTCGTTATCCGGATCGACAGCCGAATAACTAAACTGGAATGGCTGTTGTCCAATGTTATGGACAAGAACAGTCTGGCTTGTAAGGACTTCCGAAAAGACTGGAGAACGATTGGTGTGGAGAACGGTAATAGTAGCTTCCGTAGTAGAACTTGCACCTTCCGTGTCTGTCCCTTTTATTACAAACTTATAGACCCCGGCCTGATTGTAATCAGGGACCCAAGAGATATTTCCAGCCGTGTCTATCTTCAGCCCCTCAATAACCGGGATTGTAGTCAGGCTGTAACTCAAAGGCTTTCCGGGATCAACACCAACTTTTACTAACAGTTGGCTTTTCTCCTTAACCATCACGGAGTCGGACGGTTGAATTGACAAGCTGAAATCCGTCGACCGAAAATTCCATTCGACATCTACTTCCCCTCCGTTAAGCTGTTGATTGGCTGCAAAATAGTAATCTATGTCACGGGAGGCATCAACAAAATGTAAAGATTTGATAATCAAATTTTGCGATGTGCCTTCTGGATTTCTTACTCTAATGAAAAAACTAGCCGAGTTAAACATAGACGAATTAAGGTCTGTTAAATCAATCAGTATTTGAGTGGGGTTAACATAGCTGCCAATAAACCTAAGAAATTTTTGGGAGCTTGTCGCTCCATCAATTACTAATCCGCAATCCTGATTCCTGAACTGCGCGCCATTTAAACCATCAACGGTCATTTCCAGTACTAATGTTGGTTTATAATTATCGCGCAATTCTAACACATAAGCGCGGGAATTAAACTGCTGTAAAGCAAGCGCCTTATAAGAAATCCAGACAAACCCATTATCCATCAGGTTTCCCCAAGAATTCAAGAACCGTATTGCTCCTGGGCCGTCTCGTGTCGGCTTATTATCATCGTAACCAACGGCCAACAAGGAGTGACCGCCAGTGAAAGGCGCTTGACCATAGGCGTCATAGGAGTAAATCCAATTATCATTCGCTAAATTTCCACCAAACCCTACGGTGGTAGAAAATTCTATCATAACTGGCTTCCCTGCTGCTAACTGCTCTTTCATTATATTTACTCCTAGGTAGCCGGGAGTTGATATTGGTACTGAACCGGGGCTAGGTCTAGGCAAGGTATCACCTACGAACCACCAGTCCCAAGAATTTATCCTATTAGACAGCCCTGCCTCCATAATAGAAAAATCTGGTAAAATTTTATAGGCATCAGGATTATAAGGAAATTTATTTTCCTCGGGGCAGCCTAAATCTTGCAACAAATTCAAGGTCATGCCAAAGGCACTACCTGAATTATTCAAATTCACAAGATTATATATGAAACCCGGGCTAGATAAAGGCGATACTTTGCTCCCGAACTTCAAGTTATAGGAAAGCTCCATTGCTCCAACGGTAACAAAGCTGACGCAGGTATTACCATTCAACTGGTCTCGGACAGTAACTAGGTGAGAATAGTCGACTGACGGAACAACGGTTGTTTTGGCTAATCTCTCGACCTGGCGCAGATAATTACCGGCCGGTAATTCTTCGGCTATAGCCTCTAACTTCATCAGAGGGTAACCGAAATTCTTTTCATTTTTTACTTGGCCGCTGACAAACAGCGGAACAAGTAAAAATAAGAACACTATTAACTTTTTCATCTTATCCTCCTTGGATAATTATTTATTTTTTTGTTTTTTATTCAATTTTTAAAGGGCTTTAACTAGCGCCCGACACACTTCATTAATTAATTATATTATACTATACATTTCATCTTTTGTCAATATTTTTACTAATTTTTGTCAAATTTGATAAAAATATTTTGCTAATAAAAGCAAAAAAGCACCTTAAGGTGCTTTTTTGTTCTTTATCTAAATTTACCTTAACTCTTATAGCAGGTCGTCCCATTCGACCAGCTCCCGCCGGAGCAGGTATCATAGTAGTAGCCGGGGCTGCCGCCAACCGTGCAAGACCTAGTGCGCGAATTAGCGCCGCAGTTTATATAGCCGCCGCAGCCGTTAGACATGCTGCTGCCGCAAGAATAGCCTAAAGAAGAACAGGTGCCGGGCGCAACGTATGGCGCGTTACAAGAAGTGGTTTGGATATATGATCCGTTATTACAGGCCATATAATAGGTGCCTGTCCGGTAACAGCTGCCAGACTGACCATTGGTACAAGATTGGTTATAATTCGTTCCCTCGTCGGTTGAGCCGTCACAATCGTCATCGACGCCGTTGCAGCTTTCCGTCCCTGGCGAGCCAGCTGTAGCGGAGCATGCCCCATAACTACCCCAGGAACCGCCCGAGCACGATCTAGTCTTGGTGCCGGTGCGATAACAGGCGCCGGTGCCGACCGAACAACTCGTGGACTCAGAGTTCGCGCCGCAATTCATATATCCGCCGCAGCCGTTGGACACGCTGCTGCCGCAGACATAGCCGAAGTAGGCGCAGGGTGGGGGCGAAAAAGCTGTGGCCGAACAGGAACTCCAGCCGCTCCAAGAACCGCCGGAACAAGACCGACTCTGAGTGCCGGAATTAGCGCATAAGCCGACGCCGACCGTACAGCTCTGGGACTGACTCAAGCCTTCATCCGTTGATCCGTCGCAATCATCATCAACGCCGTTACAACTCTCTGAAGAAGGCGAACCGGCTGAAGCGGAACATGAGCCATAGCTCCAAGAGCCGCCAGAACAGTTTACCGACTGGGTACCGGTACGATAGCAGGCGCCGGTGCCGACCGAACAAGATTGGGAATAATTCAAACCTTCATCCGTTGATCCGTCGCAATCATCATCAATGCCATTACAGGTTTCCGTGGTTGGTGTGCCTGTAGTAGCGGAACAAGCACTCAAAGCTCCCCAAACGCCATTTGTGCAGGTCTGTCCTTGTGAGCCTTGACGCATACAAGCGCCAACGCCAGCGTAGCACCAACCCCCGGTGCTATACGAATTCCCTATACTATCATCATTATCATTACAATCGTAATTATTAGTTACATAGGCCAGGTAACCGGGCGGATTCCCGGGACAAGCATAAGTCATTTCATCAGGATTACCATAACCATCGCCATCACGATCAACATAATAAACCTGAACCGTATCGCCGGTACAAGAACTCCAAGTCCCGCCGTTAGCAAAGCCGGGCCAATCCGGCACACAGCTCACTGTGCCGCAAGACATGCCGTCACCGTTACTATCACAAGAGTATGACGTAGAAGAACCGCAATCTATCCAATGCGGCGGCATATTGTATTTCGTGAAAGCGGTGCATGGCATAGTGCTGGTGCTGCACAAATCATGGCAGGCTGCGACATTGCCGCATTTATTGTTATCGGTGCACCACTGTGAGGTCCGTGGTATAAGATAGGCACACGTTCCCTCATTCCAGTCGCCATTTTGACAAATATCCTGTGTATACAGGCCCTCACAGTAGGCGTTTGGGTCGCACGTAGGCGGGGTATGATTCTTCTGACCATAGGTAGTTATGAGACTGTTAGAATCTTCACAATCATAACCGTTACTGGAAATATTACTACTGGGGGTTTCACTGCCCCAACAATTATATTGAGCCGGATTGCCATAGCCATCTCCATCTAAATCAATATAGCCAGAGGTGCAAGCTTTACCACAGACATTAGCAATCCCCGTCCCTCCACATGTGTCTGGCGCGGTACATGCTCCACAATATATACTACTGCCACAACCGTCAGAAATATAATCACAATTTTTATCGCCTTGATTCGCACAAGTCTTCGTCGGCGTTCCCGCTGTCGCGGAGCAAGCGCCCCAAGCGCTCCAGCCGGAAGCGCCGTTGCAGGTCTTGACCTGCGTGCCGGTGCGCTCGCAATCACCCGTGCCGGCTGTGCAGCTCTGGGACGGGGCGGTTAGGCCTTCATCAACTGAACCATCTTGATCGCAATCATCATTAAGGCCGTTACAAATTTCCGCCGTCGGCGTGCCCGCTGTCGCAGAACAAGCGCTCCAAGCGCTCCAAGACCCGTCAGAACAAGTCTTGGTTTGCGTCCCGGTGCGCTGGCAGATACCATAACCGACTGTACAGCTCTGGGTAAGAGGAGTTATTTCTTCATCAGTCGAACCATCGCAATCATCATCAACGCCGTTGCAACTCTCCGTGCCTGGCGTCCCCGGGGTCGCGGAACAAGCCCCCCAGACGCTCCAAGAACCGCTAGAACAAGTTTTCCATTGCGTACCGGTGCGGACGCAACCGCCCACGCCGACTGAACAGCTCTGAGATCCGTTATCATCGCCGCAATCGATCGTCCCGCCGCAACCGTCATCCATATTGTTGCCGCAATCATAGCCTAAAGAAGCGCAAGTGCCCGGAGTGCCGGGAGTGCAAGAAATATTTGTCGGCCAATGTCCAGAACTATCACAAACTAACAACTCCGATGTCCGGGCGCAATTGCCATCACCGCAAGAAATATATTTTGTATCATTAGGATTACATTCGCAATCTAAAGTATAATCATAGTCAGTCCCGGAAGCGACACAATCATTACCGCCGCATCCCGCCGGAGTCAGGGTCGTCCGCGTCCAATCCATTTTCATATACTGGATACCGGGCTCATACTCACCGCACGAACCAACACGCTCCCAAGAGCCTAATTTCGGCGAACAAGTCGCGTTTACCTTCTGGCCAGCGCCGGCCACGCAGTCCAGTTGCGCGATATTCACGATATTCGCCTTGCGGACCGTGAGCGCTGGACAAGTAGGAGAAGAAGAATATTGATAAACGGGCTCGGAACTATTGCCGACCTTATCGGCATAACCGTCGCCGTCCGAATCGACCGCGCAGAGATAGCCTTTGACGATCGCGCCGCTCCGGCCGCCGGATTTGCCGAGGATGATCTGAGTATCTTCGTTAGTCATGAATATCTGCTTGCCCGGGTTGATGACCAATTGGGCGCCTGGTTCGATCGTCACTGTCCGGCCGGTCGGGATAGTCAGGTCGCCGCCATCCACTCCTTCAATCGTATCGTTGCTGATCGAACAGTTATTGCCCGATACTGGCGCGACCGAGACGTTGCCGCTCGCCGTAACGTTCAGCCGGCAATCGCTGGCCGCCGAAGCTGACGGTCCAGCTCCCCGCCAGGCCAAGAAAGCGCCGGCCAGGGCTACGACGGTAAAGACTAGAGCAAAAAAGGATAATTTGCCTAGTCTGAGTTTTTTAAAATTCATAAGGGTATTTTAAAAAATTAAACGCTACTCGACTGCCAAAGTTCCCTTATTGCTCTCCTGATCGATATAGAAATTATAAACTCCTTTGACGTTAGCCGGGAAAGTTATGGATTTCCGGCCGCCCTCTTTAGAGAACTCAACATCCTTGATATAGGCGTAGACCTTATCCGAGAAAGACAAAGAATGAGTCTCTTCATCTGAAGCTTCAAGGACGAAAGTGACCTTGGAGTTGATCTTGGCTTTCAGATTTTTCGGGCTGAAAGATTTTTCATCCACGACGATGATCATCGGCGCCTGTTCGATTGAAGCGCTTTCCGTCGCGTAACCTGGCAAGACTTCGCTCTTCTTGAGAGCCGCGGCGTTCTCGGCGTTTAAGGCCGCGGGATTGACCCCGGTCTTAGCGCCTGGCTCCTGACTCCCGTATTGGCCGTTAGCGCCCGGGTAGTTCAGCGAGGCTAAAACATAGACGGCCGCGATGACGATGATGATCGCCACTCCCAGCCAAAGATAAGTTTTTTTGCTCATAATAATGAGGTTATTTTTAAATTTTATATTTATTTAACTAAATTTAGACCTATTTACAGGCTAAGCTAATTATATCACTTCTGAAAATAATAATCAAAGAAAATCGCTCCGATGAAAGGAGAAAAAAATTTATCCGACGCGGCGGAAAAATCCAGGCGGAAAAAATAAGAGCCGGTCAGCGGAATTTCGAACTCAAGATTCCGACCCAAGGGCACGGCCCGCCAATTATCGTGATCCGAAGAAAAAAGCCATTTGACCGCGGCGCGCCCGGAAGCATCGACCTCCAGCGCGCTATGCGCGATGCTGACGATCCGGAACTGTCCGCCCTCGGCCAGCGAGCCGAGCGGCACGGTCAGAAGCGAAGCAGAACTATTATTCTTAAATCCCCGGTCGGCAAAGATCTGCCAATCATCCCGGCCGCTCCCGTCCCGGACCAGGGCGGCTAATCTTATCTCACCCGATCCGAATGACAGCTTCTTAAAGACAGCTGATGTTCCCTGGCTGCCGGGAAAATTTTCAAAAGAAATCGCGCCGACGATTTCCGTTGTGCGGTTCTGCCATAACTTCAAGAGCCGCGGACGGGACAAGGTCGAACTGAAAATATACCAATCGACCTCGCGGCCGCTAGCGACTTTGATCGCCTCCGCCTTGAAAGAAGCGCTCTGCCCCCGGATATTGAAAAAACGGCTGATATTTATCGCTTCGGTAAACTGGCCGGTCTTGATCCGGTAGGCGGTTCCCTGGTCCGCGCTGTAAAGCACTAAAAAATCATTATCTTCGCCGCCGAAACCGAAGATCCCCCGGTAGCGCGAAGTGACTGGCGCGGGCAGGATTATCTCAGCCATAGTTCGTCCGTCAAAACTGAAAGCGCGGCCGCGGTAATTTTCACCGTCTTGCAAAGTAAAGCCGATCAGCCAGATCTTCTTAAGAGCGGCGATAGAAACGACAGCGATATCCGCCTCTTTGACCCCGGCTGGCAGAGCCAGCGGCTCTCCATTATAGGATAACGCAGGTCCCTCTTGTTCTAAGCAATTATCGCCCAGACAGCGGCGATCAGAAAATGACCCGTCTATGGGATTCAACTTGAATTCGGACAAATATTTCTTGGCGGCAGCGTCCAATTCCCGGCTCGCGGCGGCGCGGGTCTCGACATCAGGATAGAAAGACAGGCCGCGCAGATCGTTATCAAAACGGATGGCGCTATCTTCCAAATAAAAATTGACCGAGCTATAAGCGAATGAACTGAAATATTGCGGCTCATCTGTTTCAGACGATCCGGCCGGTTCTGACGATGCGGGCGATACGAACACCGATGACGACGCTGACGATGCGACTGATTCGATTGTGGCGGACGATCCAATCGTGACGGAGGGCCCCACCGGATTAATCGAGTTAACCGGATCAGCCGAGTTGACCGAGTCGGCGGTCGCGGTCAGCGAAGGCGATTGATCAAGGACGGGCGACGGCGCGCAATCAAGGACGCTGAGCGACAGCGGGATAGCAAAAACGATGACGATGATGAAGATAAAAAATAATTTGCGCGCGAGCGACGGAAAATGAGGCATAAGCATGGCTAGCTTATATTATGGCTAGCGTATATATATGGTAATCATAGCATATTTTCCTATATAAAAACATCCGCCCGAAAGCGGATGTTTTATCTTTGCGGAAATCTCTATTGTTATTTGACGATCATCGTCCCGACTTCGCCCTTTTCCTTGTGTCCGGGGACATCGCAGCGGAACTCGTAAGTGCCGGCTGCTGGAGCGTTAAAAGTAATGGCCTTGGTTTCGCCGCCGCCGACGCCCATCGCGATCGCGCCGACCGCGGAATTAGTGAAGATGAAGACGTGCACCTGGCCGTCCGTCGAAGAAACCGCCAGATTAACGACCTGGCCGGAAGTCACCGTAAACGAGCTCGGAGTAATCTTCCCATTGCCGATGTCCAGCTTGATGCTGGTCGCCGGCAATTGATCCTTAGCGACTAAGACCGGCTTCGGCGCCTCCGGACTATTCGGGATAGCGTCATTCTTGACGGCCTTGCCTTCCGGCGTCACGACCTTGTTCTCTCCCGCCGTGACTAAGCTCGCGCCCGGGATGGCTGCCTGAGCGTTATCGAGGCTATAGACCTTGCTGTCTTCCAGATTCTGAACCGGCGCTTCGGCACCGGTCTCAGCGGCCCCCGGCGTCGTCTCTCCGGTTTCCGTTGTCTCACCTCCGGCCGCCGGCGTGTTTTCCGTCGGGGCTGGGGCCTTCTTCCCCTGAGTAGCCGCAATAATGATAATGATCACGATCACGACCAGCGCACCCAAGAGGATCCAAATCTTCTTGGCGCTACTCTCCGCTGGCTTGCTGTCCATTGGTTTGTTGTCCATAATTTTAATTATTAATATATAAATTTATTAATCTCTAAATAATTTAATGTGGCCATTCCATCCCTTAGTTCGGTAATTCGACCTCCCGGCCTTGCAGCGTCTGATCCGCAGGGCGAGTCGGCCAGTCGCGCCAGTCAAAGCGTTTGCCAGTCAGACGATAGGAAGCTTCAACCGGACGATTGGATCGGAAGATAATCTTCTCTCCTTCTATTATATAATAAATCTGGGCTAATCGGCCATAGGGGCTGATCAAGACCTCGATGTTGTCCCGATCAAAGTCAACAATCCGCCGCCAAACCCAGAGATCGCCGCCCTCGGCTACGGCGGTAAAATCAATAGCCGCCTCATATTCTCCAGCCGCGTTCTGACGGCTCAGCTTGATCCGACCGGTATATTCTTCCTTGACGCCGCCGGCGACAGAGGCGGCATAGGTCGCGTAATTGACGCCATTTAACTTATAGAGCGGGTCGATCGTGCCGACATAGAGTTTATCAATATTGGTAATATCATAGCCGTTCATATTCAAATCGCCGGACAAGGAAGCGCCGGTCGCGTTAACCACGCCGCCCACATCCAATTTCGCGGCCGGATTGGTTATACCGATGCCGACGTTGCCAGAATTACTGCTGTACATATTAACGCCACTATTGGTCCAAGCCGCCCAGCTCGCTTTACAATCGCCGCCGATACAGAGGCTCGTGCCGTTCACCGTGCCGGAAGCGTTGATGCTGCTGACAACGTCCAGGTTCGCGGCGGGATTGGTCTTCCCGATGCCGACGTTACCGGAACTATAGTAGATGCCGGAAGCGTTAGTCGTCCATTGGCTGGAGACTTTAGCATTAAAACTGCTCCAGTCCGCAGCGGTCAAGAGGCCGCGGTTAGCGGCGGAAGCGGAAGGCAGGTTGAAAGTATGGATTGTTCCGGAAGAAGAAATCCCAAAATCCGTGCCCGAAGTGCCGGTCGCAAAAGTCTGGGTCAAATCGGTCAAGCCGTTAATAGAGGTTATCCCGCCATCACCACCGGTAGGCCAGGCCGCCCGGCAATCAGCGGCGATACAAAGGCTCGTGCCGCTCACGGTGCCAGAAGCAGCGACACTACCGGTGACGTCGAGGTTCGAACCGGGGTTAGTCTTGCCGATGCCGACGTTGCCAACTTTATCAATGGCAAAAAGTTCAGAACCATTATTTCTAAACCTGTAGTCTTGGCGGCCGGAAGTCGAAGAGACAATATCAAAAGCCCAAATATGATCGCCCGTGGTCTCATCTTGTTGATAGGATGTCATGGTTCCAGTCATATCATTTACTGTCATGGAAAAACGCTGCATACCAGATCTTCCAATATTAAGAGTACTATAAGGGCTTACCGACTGATAAAAATTATGCGTATTGCCAGAAAATGAAGTATTCCCTGAAACATTCAATGTCCCATTTAAGTATGAATTCCCGACAACATGAAACTTTGAGCTTGGATCCGTCGTCCCAATCCCGACATTCCCAGCCGTATCAGTCTTATAGACCGTCGTCCCATTGATCGTCCAGCCGCTCGTCGCGCCCACGCCACCCCAGTCGGTCTTACATACTCCGCCAATGCATAAACCGGTGCCATTAACCGTGCCGGAAGCGTTGATACTGCCAGTAACGTCTAAAGTAGCGGTGGGATTAGTTTTGGCAATGCCGACATTGCCAGATGAAGCTTGCGCATACAAAGAATATCCACTCAGACCATTCTTGACGCCAAAATCATAAGAGGCAGTAGCGCCGCCATTATTATTAATAGTCGCTCCAAAATTAGCAATGAGGTTTGAGGCGGTTGTTAACGTGCCATAAGTAGTTAAATTGCCGTCAAATAAACCTGTAGACCGGAAACGAGAAGTGCCGTTAACATCTAATTTATACGTTGGCGTGGTCGTGCCGATCCCGACGTTGCCCGTACCATTAAGATATATATCACTTAGTGTGCTCCTTCCACTTAGTCCAAGACCGCCCGATGCATCATTATAAATATGCGCAGCCGAACCTTTTGAAAAATACAGATCTCCATCCGAATTGAAATAAAATCTTTGATCTCCATTTACTTTTCCAGAAATCAAATTGCCGGTTTGACTTGCACCAGTATTTATATACAAGCTAGGATTTGCATCATTGGAAACTAACTCCATCTTTGCTGTCGGATTCGTCGTCCCAATCCCCACATTTCCCGCTGTATCAGTCTTATAGACCGTCGTCCCGTTGATCGTCCAGCCGCTTGTCGCGCCGACGCCGCCCCAGTCCGTCTTACAGACGCCAGCGATGCAGAGGCCGGTACCGTTGACCGTGCCGGAGGCGTTGATAGAGCCAGTGACGTCCAGAGTCGCGGCGGGACTAGTTTTGGCGATGCCCACGTTACCGGTTGCGTTATTAACAGTTACGATTGGATTAAGCGTAGCCGGATTACCATCGCCAGTACCACCGAGATACAATTTATTACTTCCGTCTGGATTAATATAAAAATCCGACCAAGCACTAAGAGCTGCGTTATGAGCTCCAAGCCACGCCATAGTGTTATATTCACCCATTAAAAATGCGACATTGGGACCACCCGCGATAATTCTGCCCGACCAATTTGTACTAGTAGCTGTCCCTCGCGCGCGGATTGCTTGGTGATCTCCTAAAACTTCAAGTTTCGCCCCCGGTGCCGTCGTCCCAATCCCCACATTCCCATCCGGCGTAATCGCCATCTTCTCCGTAGCCGCGCCCGAATTCGCGGTCAAGAATTTCAAACCGACCCGGTCGTAGCTGGTCGTCACATACGGGACCAGGCCGGAGTACCAATTGCTGCCTAAGCCGGCGGTATGATAGAAAATAAGCCCGCTCGCGTTAGCGCCGGAGGCGACATTATTAGCAACGCCGATGTTGCCATTATAAGTCTCAAATTTAGATAAGGGATTCGTAGTGCCGACGCCGACGTTGCCACCGGAAGATAGGGATAGCCGGCTGCCAGCGAAAGAGTAGCCACCGGTTCCCCGGAAAACATAGCCGCCGGTATCAGATTCTTCACCGAAATAAAGCGTCGCGTTAGACTTGCGATTGATCACTCCGGCGATGCTGGCGCTATCTCCGCCTAGATACATCCGCGGATATTCATCATCGGTGCTAGAAAAAGTGATCCTGGCATCGCCGCCATAAGTCCGGACATCAAATTTTCCGACCGGATTAGTCGTCCCCACTCCGACATTATCGGTAGTATCAGCGGCGTAGATAGCTGCGGCATCACTGCTCCAACCGCTCGTCGCGCCGACGCCGCTCCAGTCGGTCTTACAGACGCCGGCGATACAGAGGCCGGTGCCGTTCACCGTGCCAGTAAAGTTGCCGCCACCAACGACATCTAAAGTAGCCATAGGAATTTGCTTTCCTATACCAACATTGCCGCCTATGAAAACGGCATTCCCTTCTGGCGATACCGTAAATGGGCCCTTGCCAGCTCTATAAGTTTGAAATAATTGTATATTAGCAATACTGCTTGACGTTTCACCCGACTGCGGCGCCCTCGCGGTTATTCTAACATATTTCCCGGAACCACTTTGTTCACTTTTATAATATAAAGCGGAAGTCTGGTTAGTTACGTCATCAACAGTCCACCAATTCGATCCGTCATTACTCATTTCTACTAAAAAGCTGGCTGGTAATTTTCTCCCTCCCCCGCTTGGATAATTATGGACATTCTCGGCAGTAAACGATATGCCGGGATAAGACCACCAACCACGAGTATCTAAAGTAATCGTAGCCGGAAAAGATGAGATTTGCCAATATCCCTTGCCATTTTTTGCTGTTGGTCCGCCATACATTAAATTCCCGCTACTGACAGTGACCGATGATGATTGAGCAACATCTCTATACCCGGCTATTTCTATAATATTAGATGCCAGAATGCTAACACCACTCCCATCGTTAGCGTCTACTTCTAACGGCGCGCGAGGACCGATAGTTTGTATACCGACGTTTCCGCTGCTCGTAAATACTACCTTTTCGCTCGAGCCCACTCCTCCGTAATCGAATTCTAGATGGCGAGTACTGGAATCTTGGCTAAATGTCCAATAATTACTGCCAGTAAAATCTCCATCGCTATCGATTAGTAAATAATCCTTCGCTTTTACGGCGACTTGCGCTTCAACGTTAGTAGAAAATTTGCCAGTCCCGACAACATCCAATTTTTGTCCCGGATTAGTCGTCCCGATCCCCACATTCGTGCCATTATTAAATATCGTGGAACTAGTCAGCCATTGCGTCCCGTCGCTCCGCAAAGTCTGTCCGGCCGTGCCAGTCGGCATGCCGGCCTGGACGATTGTCGGCCAAGTTGTCTTACAGTCCCCGCCGATGCATAAGCCGGTGCCATTCACCGCGCCGGAAGCGCTGATCCCGCCGACGACATCTAGGGTCGTGCTGGGATTGGTTTTCATAATACCGACGTTGCCCGTGTAATTAATGGTTACAGGATCACGATATGCAACTCCTGCTTCTAAAACCCGAAACTTTAAATAGTTATTTCCATTGGCATCTTGCTCAATAAACATTCCACCAGCGCCTGGATTACCATCCAAATTCACCGTTCCAATAAACTTTTCATATGGAGTCCCAGCGCCAGTGGTAGATTGCATACCTAAACTGATGTTTCCATTAACTTCTAATTTCTGCCTCGGATTCGTCGTCCCGATACCGACATTCGTGCCATTATTAAAAAGATTGGAGCTGGCTACCCAGGAACCGCTACTGTTTGCGATCGTCTGGCCGTTCGTGCCAACAGGCAGGCCGCCCGCCGCGACGATAGAGGTCCAGCTGACCTTGCAATCGCCGCCGATACAGAGACCAGTGCCGTTAAGCGTGCCGGAAGCGCTGATGCCGCCGGTGACGTCTAAAGTAGTGCCGGGATTAGTCTTTCCGATGCCGACGTTGCTGGCAAAACTATACTGCGTAGCGTTACCGTTGAAGCTATATGATAAATTATCTGCATTAAAAACAATATTATTAAATTTAGCCACACCAGAACTATTGTTCCCCCATATTTGCAATACCATGCTGTTAGTGCTGGTGCTCGCAGAATTATTCCTTAACACAAAATGGGGGAGTCCTGTCGTGCCGTTCCATTCAAAATATCCTATTGTCGGATACAAAGAATTAACACTGGACAAAACCTGCAACTTCCCACTTCCCGGACTAGTCGTCCCAATACCCACATTACTATTATAATAGATCCCCCCGGAGACATCGGTCCATTGCGAACCGCCGGAAGTTATGAAAGCGGCTTCGGCGCCAGACAGGCCGAAAAAGAGGCTGAGGATACCAAAAAAACTGAGGACTGCCGCTCTCTTTAAATTTATGATTCTAAACTTCATAATATAACCCGCGCGGATTTCCCGTCCGCTTTATTATTACTATGATTATAACACATACCAGGCCGAACTGCCACAGAAAACATAGACGGAATTATAAGGACCGGACAAGGAAAAGCTCGCCTGCCCGACGATCGGCGTCGCGCCTTCCGGATTGATGATGATCTTGACGGCGTTAGAGGCGCTGCCGCTCTCATCTAAGACAACGAAGAAACGTCCCGGCGTGCATAAGGCGTCAGGCAAAGTGACGGTCCGGTTCGTGCTGAGCGAACTATAGCCGATGATATAATCCGTAGCTTGAGCGGTATAATCCGTATCCGCAACCGTTGTCCGCTTCAAGATCAAGCCGCCGTTGACATGCAGGGCCGCGAGCGGCGCCGTTGTCCCAATTCCGACATTATTAACCCCATTAGCATTCCAGATCGCGCCGGTCGTCGTGCCGTTCCAGAGATTGCCGCCGCCAGCCGAGACGATAGATGGCCAAGAGACCTTGCAGTCGCCGCCGATGCAGAGGCCAGTGCCGTTCACCGTGCCGGAAGCGTTGATGGAGCCGGTGACGTCAAGGGTCGTGCCAGGATAAAGTTTATTTATACCGACATTGCCGTCATTCTGAATAATCATTCTCTGGGTAGGAGTAAAGGCGGTGCCCGCGGTTGTAGTAACGCTATCAGCAAAAAAAACGATGCCGGACCCAGCCCCACCATAATCGAAACGGATGCCTCGACTACCGAAGGATGCGTGGCTGGTTACCCATTTATAAACAGATGAATTCGCAGCATTTCTTTCAATTAAGGTATTGTGCATCATTTCAAAATCAGCTCCCATATTAGACGACATAGCTAATTGGGTGGCATAGCTGCTTCCTACCCGAAGCCCATAGCCGCTGGTATCGGCGGTTAAAGACGGCACAAAAACCGTGGCGTTGCTTCTTATTGGACCGTTGACGTCTAATTTATATACGGGTGCGGTGGTGCCGATGCCGACGTTGCCGCCGCTAGGATTCAAAATTAATTTTGCCCCCCCTGCCTCATAGTGGTCAATCGCGGCATAAGTTCCCGCTAAATTAACGTACTGCCTTAAACCATTGGTGAGGGTCCCTGACCAGGATCCATTATTAATAACCAACCCATAGGTACTGTCATCATCTTGTCGTATAGAGGCAACTACGGAGCCGGCCGTACCACCATCTTTGACTTCCAAACGAGCCCCCGGTGCCGTCGTCCCGACACCCACATTATTCGTCCCATTCGCGTTCCAGATCGCGCCGGTCGTCGTGCCGCTCCAGAGGTTGCCGCCGCCAGCCGCGATGATCGCTGGCCAGGAAACCTTGCAATCGCCAGCGATACAGAGGCCGGTGCCGTTCACGGTGCCGGAAGCGTTGATGGAGCCGGTAACATCTAAGGTCGTGCCTGGATTAGTCTTGGCAATACCTAAATTACCAGCGACTGAAGAATTGCTGGTCCCTTGTACGACTAGCCCACCCTGCATAGTTATGGTTTTGTTATAGGAGGTGGAGAGAGGCAACCCCTGCTGGACGCCGTATGATAACCTCGAAGTCAGGGCTCTTATCCAAACCAGGGTCTGAGGGACTGATAGCGTCCCAAAATCTAAAGTGATTCTGAAATAACCATCAACGACATGCGGCAAATTAGCGATATAGGCCTGATAAGTGCCGTTAGGAACGGTGCCGGTGTCTATCGTCGTCCACGAAACTTTATCGGTGCTCCTTTCGACGATGAAGGAATATCCGGTATGCGCGCTGGTCCATTCTTCATAAATATTAAGCAATCCGCCGCCGAACCAAGATCCAGCCTGGACTGTCAGGCGGAATCGGGAACGGTCTACCGGGATAGGGACGGAGGTGCTCCGATTGCCGCTAAACAAGGGTGTCATATCCTTATCCGTCCAAGCCACCCAGCTGCTACCGTTCCAATATTCCACATCGCTGATCGGCTTAGATTGAAAGGCGTCAGACCAACCCTGAAAAGCCGCGGTGCTGACTATCCTGTTTGAGAGATCATTATACTGGCCATAAAACTGCTTAGGCAATTTATACTGCTGGGCTTCGAAAGTGCCCGCGACCTGCAGTCTTTCGGTCGGAGCTGTTGTTCCGATGCCGACGTTGCCTGCATTATTTATGACCATAACTGGAGTCCCTGCTCCAGTATATTTAATTTCCAACTGTCTTTGTGCCGAAGTACCCGTGTTTTGAAAATATATATGTGAATCCTCAGCATCATTTGTCAACATCAAATAACCAGCGTCATTAATTCTCAAATTTCCGCCATTAACTACCAATTTATAATCCGGATTCGTCGTCCCGATGCCCACATTATTCGTCCCATTCGCGTTCCAGATCGCCCCAGTGGTCGTGCCGTTCCAAAGGTTCCCGCCGCCGGCGGAGACGATGGACGGCCAGGAGACCTTGCAGTCGCCGCCGATGCATAAGCCGGTGCCGTTAACTGTGCCAGAAGCGTTGATAGAGCCGGTGACGTCTAGAGTCGCAGCGGGGTTAGTTTTAGAGATACCGACGTTGCCGCCTACTTTTATAATCATATCTGGAGCATTGGCGATAGATGCGCCCAGTCTAACATCGCCTGCCGAACGCAGATTCAGGGCCGTACCATTTCCATGAGCAGAGTTGTCAAAAAAACCAAACCAACCCCTATCGATACCACCTGATTTAAAGAAAAAATGTGGGCCTTTGCTAGTTGAACCAGTAGGGATAGTCGGCTGGTCTAACAAAAAACTTCCAATGTTAGCAGCGCCATCTTTATAAATTTCTAAAGGAGCCCGAGGATTAGTCGTCCCGATGCCGACGTTGCCATTATTAATAGTAAGCCAAGCAGAACTCTCTGAGCCCCATGACTGAATCTGATTATACGGGTCTCTTTCCCACCATACACGATCCGTCAACGGGGTAGCATATGAGGTGTCTATTCCTAGACCGTTATGCTCTCGCCAAGTCGTCCAAGTCGTTCCAGCAGCATCTCTAAGTGACCACGTTCGATTATATACATTATTACCGCCTGATCCGCCCGGACTTCGAAGCGTTGTTAAAATCTGATAATTTCCTAATGTCCCGCCAAGCGGAGTTGCCTCATAAATCTCTAGCTTAGATTCCGGGCCGACCGCTCCAATCCCGACATTCCCATTTACATCAGTCTTATAGACCGTCGTGCCGTTGACCGTCCAGCCGCTTGTCGCGCCAACGCCGCCCCAATCGGTTTTGCAGACTCCAGCGATACAAAGGCCGGTGCCATTCACTGTGCCGGAGGCGTTGATGCCGCCGACGATATCTAGGGTCGTACCGGGATTTGTTTTCATGATACCGACGTTGCCAGAAGCATCTATTAGCAGTCTGTCGGCATTATTTGTTCTAAAACCAAGAGCATGATTAGTAATTGTCCCTATAAAACCTCTTGCTGCCGAGGAGACCCCAAACCAAGTCTGAACTCCATTACTGGTGTCAAGCGCTTTGAAATAAGCAGAATCAGTAGCTCCTGTTACCTGAATATTACCACCATTTACATGCAATTTCTCACTCGGTCCCGTCGTCCCAATTCCGACGTTGCCGGATTCTGATACTACTACTCCTATATTAGCCAAATTGATACCGGTGTCATTAGCTGCACTTATGCTTTCACTGATAATAGCTCCTTGTTGTCTTGTATATACATTATATGTGACATTATTGCCATTACTCGCTCTCCCATCAACAAAAAATAACTCATAATTATTTGGTGTCAAATTTCTATAGTATATTTGATAATTAACTCCCATTAGTCCATTGTTTTGGATTTGGACAATAGGGGTTCTGTCATAGTGACGGGTTACTCTAAAAAAGCTACTTGCACCGTGAGAATTTCCGCTATCTTCTATAATAATTTCAACTACTCCATTTGAAATACTAAATGTTCCAAGATATTGAGTATATTTTGTAGAAACTGCACCTGGGTCAAATATAAACTGTTTATAAGAATTATATATTGCCCCTGTCGTTTTAATGTTTCCTGCAACTTCCAACTTCGCTTCTGGTGCAGTCGTCCCAATACCGACGTTGCCTGCATTAAAAATCGCATAATTATTTGCATCAAAGTACAAAGGCGTGAAACCAGAAGAAAAATCTCCTGCCACAGCCGTATTACGAACAAAACCCATCTGATTATTTTGTGTCTGAATCCGCCATAATCCAGCAGGCAATGTTTGGTCAGATTCCCGTAAATCTACCACTGGTTTTCCACTATTTATTTTGACATCTCCGTCTTTCACTTCCAACTTCGCTCCCGGCGCGGTCGTCCCGATACCCACGTTATTAGCGCCATTAGCGTTCCAGATCGCGCCGGTCGTCGTGCCGTTCCATAAGTTACCTCCACCGGCCGAGACGATAGACGGCCAGGAGACTTTGCAGTCACCGGCGATACAAAGGCCGGTGCCGTTCACCGTGCCGGAAGCGTTGATGGAGCCAGTGACGTCTAGAGTGGCGCCGGGGTTAGTTTTAGAGATGCCGACGTTGCCATTTGAAATAATCCTCATCGCTTCACTTCCCTGGTTTACAAAGAAACCCAATCCTCCACTTGGACCGGACTGAAATTCCATTAAATTGGCCGACATACCTATACCATACCTACTACCAGACGAACTACTGGAAAACAAATCCCATTTTAAATTATTAACACTGCCTGGAGTACTATTTCCATATGTTGAACCGAAAGAAATATTAACAGGAGTCGCGGTTGGGGTAGAAACTCCGACATCACCAAAAACCGCAAGTCTTCCAGATGTACCATAAACATGTAGCTTGTTAGAAGGCGTAGTCGTCCCAATTCCGACGTTGCCGGATGAATTAATAGAAATATCAGGAATAATACTGGACCCCTCCCCGATACCGGCGACTCCACTATCAAATAAACCTAATCTAAAATATTTTCCAGTACTAGCATTATATAAGTCAACTAAAGAATAATTATTAGAAGTATTACTGGAAGTAAATTGGGCCACCACTCCACTGCTGCCGGAATTAACTTCTAAATTACGGATAGGGGTTGTCGTCCCAATTCCGACGTTGCCGGTAGTTAATAAAGTAAACTTGCCATTACTTGACGCTCCGGCCCTCAAATACAGATTATCAGACGCATCACTGATTAAGCCTGTTCCGTAATCATTGTTCCCGCTTGCGAAAAAGCCTGCATTGTTTGAATTGGTAAAATAATTATAAGCTTTTGTCGCGCCAGCGACGTCAAGCAAATTTTCTGGATTAGTTTTACCGATCCCGACATTGTTAACACCATTAGCATTCCAGATCGCGCCGGTCGTCGTGCCGTTCCAGAGATTGCCGCCGCCAGCCGAGACGATGGACGGCCAGGAAACCTTGCAATCACCAGCAATACAAAGGCCAGTGCCGTTGACCGTGCCGGAAGCGTTGATGGAGCCGGTGACATCTAAAGTAGCGGTGGGATTGGTCTTGGCGATACCGACGTTGCCATTTACTTGAGAGATTCCGGCGTTCCAAGCGCTACCGCCAAAGTCATACATGGTCCATCCTCCGGTTAAAATAGTATTCAAGGCAAACCGGTTTACTCCGGATGAATTTCTAGCTATAAACGCGCTACCGCCTTCAGTCACATCAGACTGTATGGTTCCCAGAACCTGCAACTTCGCCCTCGGATTGGTTATACCAATCCCAACGTTGCCATCGTATTGAATCCGCATTTTTTCCGTAAAAGTGGTTCCAAAAGTATTTCCGCTGCTATCATTATGGGTATAAAATGCCAAATCACCCCTCCAACTGGAAACTGGTCTGATTGCATAAATACCACCTACATAAACATCGTGATTTTGCATTGTAATACCTGCGCCACGATTAGTCGCTACATCGCCAAAATTATTTTGTATCCAAAGTCCAGAGTTAAAACCTAACGCACCAGTACTTCCTAAATTAACATGCAACTTACTACTAGGCGCAGTCGTCCCCACCCCGACGTTGCCATTTACCGGCATGAGGGCGATATGAGAGTTATTTGTGGCCAGCGTAGTAAGGCCAGTCGTCGTATCACGAGTAAGCGTAGCTGCGGCCCCCATCCTAAGCGTCTGCGGACTGGAGCCGCTGATAGATATGTTCCCATTGACCTCTAATTTATGCGTCGGCGCTGTCGTCCCGACGCCAACATTGCCGCCGGTAGGCGCTAAGGACAAATTTCTATGAGCAATATTATCTTCAGCCGCTCCGATCAAACCGACATCATTCGTCGTATTATAACCGAACCATAGCCCTTCGGTTGCAGATCCGTTGACTCGTAGTGTTGCTGTTTCCCATGTACTGGCTGGAGAGCCAACAATAGTTAATTTATTGGCTGGATTAGTCGTCCCAATCCCGACATTGCCATTAATATCAGTCTTATAGACCGTCGTCCCGTTGATTGTCCAGCCGCTTGTCGCGCCGACGACGCTCCAATCGGTCTTACAGACGCCGGCGATACAAAGGCCGGTGCCGTTGACCGTGCCGGTCGCGTCCAGGCTGCCGATAATATGCAAGTTGGAGCCGGGATTTGTCGTCCCTATGCCGACGTTGCTGGTCGTAAATAATCTGGTGGCATTAATCGGTCCGTTGACGCTAAGCCCGGCCGCTGGCGCGGGTGTCGCGATGCCGACCGGACCGTTCAGAGAAACCGGGAGCCAGGTATTAACGAAATCGCTGAACAGGTCGTTCCAATTCTCAGAAGTCAGGGTATCATTAAAAGCTTTATTATAGCTGGAAGTAGCGTGATAGGCCTGCGCGTTTTCTGCGTCAGAGAATAACAAAAAACTACCGCTTAATAATAAAACGGCTATGATAATTTTTGATTGCCACCTATGAAATCGAGGCATTAAAAACTAAAGTTTTACAACTTTTTTTACTTGCTTAAATTATACCATTTCCCGCCCGGCTTGCCAAGCAAAAAAGCCCTTAAAAAAGAGCTAATAATAAATCAATCTCCGAAACGGATTTCTACGCTCCGTTTCGTGCTCTGGTAATCGCCGATTGCCTGGAAAACCAGAGGCGGCGAAGAGATAAAATAATCATTATAAACGGCGCCGGAATTCAGGGTGTCGCTGAAAATCACGGCCGTGGACGGATCTTCATAAACGAAGGCGCCATAATTCAATTCATAGAGCAGGCGTTCCGCGCCGGCTTCGGCCGCGTAGTAGGCTTTGGTCGACTGCGCCTGGATGCCGCCGGCCTTGATGCCCAGCCAAACGACATAGGCGCCGCTCATCGCGACGATCAGCATGCCGGACAAGATAAACATCGTCAAGATCATCGCGCTGGCGGGCCTGTCTTTTCGGCTATATTTTTGGCTATATTTACGGAGCTGGTCAATTCTCATCATAATCTTATTCCTTATAATACCGCGAAGTCAGGCTGGTCTGGATGACCATATCCGACTTGGATTTCGCTTCATCGAGCGCGTGCGCCCGCAGATTGACTGTTACCATCGACTGTGATCCGACGCCTCCGTTCAAAGTAAAGTTGAGATTATCGATCTGGACTTTGAGCGGCGAAATAAAATCAACGGCGGTATTGCGGGCGATCTGGAAACGCTGGTTAGAGCCGTCGGCCACCAGCGAGTAGGTCACGCATTGGTTATAATAATTCTTGAAAGAAAGCGTGTCGCCCAGAGTCCCGCTGGTCACTAAGAAGACCTTGCTGGGCGGAATGAGCGGGCAGACCCCCTTATTGACCTGGGCCATCCGGATCTCCTTGCCGATCACTTCCAAAAAATATTTCAAGCTCTCCTGGACATTCTGCGCCGCGAGCGCGCTCCTTTGGCTATCGATGACCAATTTGAAGATTTCCGTAGACGAAAGGATGATCACGACGAAAAGCGAGACGGAAACCACGACTTCCATCAGAGAAAAACCGGACATCGCGGAGGAATCGGCCCGCTTCCGGAGAAATCGCGCCCGGACCTTAGCCGGACGCCTAGCGCCAATTGTAGAGCATTGTTTCCAAATCATAAGCG
This sequence comes from Patescibacteria group bacterium, assembly GCA_041651195.1. Taxonomy (GTDB): domain Bacteria; phylum Patescibacteriota; class Patescibacteriia; order Patescibacteriales; family UBA12465; genus UBA12465. Next base: position 174,802 of record JBAZJR010000001.1, on the reverse strand, counting down.
TAATTGCGCTCCCGATCCTCCCAGGAAACCCGGACGATGACTCGGACCGAAGCGGCGCTGACATTTTGTAAGACGATGAGGCGCGAAAAGATGCTGCTTGTCGCGGTGGACGCCAGATCGTGGAAATAAAAACCGGCCGCATCCTGCTTCAAGACCAGCTGCGCGGGCGAACCCGAATACGGCTGCGGCTCGCTATCCAGATAATCCATATAGTATTGCCCGGCCGTAAATAATTCGTCCAGGGGTTCGTTCGCCGTGCGCCAATTAGAATCCCTGACTTTCCGGATCAATTCTACTCCCTCCTGCGCCAGCTGGTAGGCGATCAGGTTATTCTTATTATAGCCCTGGCTCTGGATATTCTGAATCAGAAGAGAGAGGATGCCGACCAGGCCCAATGAAATGATAAATAGGATAGTGATTATTTCCACGAGGGAAAAGCCTCTTTTCATAAATTTAATCGACGACCTCAGCTAAGCCCAGGAAATTAACCCGGACGGTCTTAGTAGAATTACTCTGCGTTTCGCGCAGCTTGATCTCTAGGACGGTCGAAGTCGCGGCCGTATCGACCCGATAAATGTTAGTCTGCGGATCCGGCGGGAGAAAGCTCACGTTGACGCGCGGATTAAGCAAGCCGCCGCCGGTCCGGAGCTCCATGATTTCGATCTGGGACGGTAGCTGCGTCACGCGGGCGCCGTAACGGATATTCCCTTCCGAACTCGGATCATATTTCATATAGCCCGGGCTAGGACTGCCGGGCGCGGGCGGCCGGTCTAGGTCGGCGAACAGCGTATAGGCGTTGTTGCCGGTATCGAAGCTTATCCCCCAGCCGCCGGGCGGCACGCCGCCGGCATCGCCATTATATTTCACCAGGCCCAAGGTATTATTCTGTGCCAAGTGCAGATCGGCGACCAGATTCTGGGCGGCCATCACCAGGTCGGACCGCTTATCTGTGGAATGATAGTTGACGATGAATAAGACGGTGATCATCAAAATGATCGAGATGCTGATAACCATCTCAATCAAGGTAAAGCCTCTGGTTTTCATATGCTTATTCATAGGCCTGATCAGTCCGTTAATATTCTTCCGCCTTGACTTCCCGCCAGATCGGCAGGCCGTAATTGATCGTCAGGGTCGAAGACTTGGTGCAATAATAATTATTCGCGTCGGTCACGCGCAAGGTGACGACGGTATTGGTCGAACGGCGGAAGAAATTGATGGAAGTCGTCGCCCCGAAAGGATCGCTGATGATATTCTTGATGTCGCTCGTTGTCCACAGATAGGTGCAGTCGCCATAGCAGCTGCGCGGCAAAGGGTCGCCGCTCGCGTAGTTGCTGATGAAAAGCGTGGAAGTGCCGACTAAGACTTCGGCTGGCTCCCAGGTGAAAAAAGGATTAGGAAACTCGTGCGCGTAGGTGGTGAAGGTCCGGTTATCGCCGTCCGGATTGCCGTCGGTCTGCTCATCAAGATTGCCGCCGTGGCCATCGATGACGCCGAATTGATACCAGGTCGTCGGCAGATCCTGCTCGTCCCAGAGCTGGATCCACCAATAATAATTCGTGCCGTAAGCCGGGGTCCAGAGAGAAGAATCCAGGGCGTTGACGCACAGCGCGCTCGGACAAGTGAGCTGGCGGGTGTCGGCGGTAACCTGTTTGCCGCTGTCAAAAACCGGGCTGGAAGTGGAGTTCGCGGTATTGATGATGATGCGGTAAGCTGTCTGCGTACCGCTCGACAGGAGCCATTTCAAGACCGCTTTCCGCGCGCCGAAATCGCAGGCGTCGCTATAGCTCCAATGCGGCGCGGAAAGATGGCCGATTTCCAGATTGCTGACGTACGCCTTATAATTCCGCGTCGCGCAAGTGCCGAAATCAGTTCCGTTCCATTCGCTTTCGCAATTGAAGCTGAGCGCGTCGCTAGTGGTCGTCGCGGAACCGACAAAATCGCCCGGCTGGATCCCGTGACCGGGGAAAACCGGATTGCTTAAGTTCCAGGATTGGATCGCCGTCGGTGTCCGGGTCGCGGACGCGGCGCTATCTAACTTGATCCAGGTTCCGTCCCCTAGGACACGCGCCCAGCCGTAAACTCTCTGGGTCGTTTCATTATAGCAAGCCGAACAGCTATTACTCAGATTACAAGTATTAAGGCAGTTCGCGTTAAAAGCATAATTATCGGGCGGCGTGCTCGTGGCCGCGAAAGTGATGAGCCCCTTGGAATAATTCCAGGCCTCGCCGGCAAAATTGCCGTTATCATCGATCGAGACGTGGTGAACCAAATTCGTGCAGGGCACGGAATAAAAACGGAAGCCGGGCGGAACGGTCAGATTGCCTGGCGCGTCCAGCTGGTCGCCGGTGACATCATCTAAACAGTCCATATAGACATATTGCGTCTCATCCCCCCACCAGGCCGCGCCGTGGATATAGGAAACCGCCTGGACGTCTTTGGCCATAGCCAAAACCGCGGCGAGGCAAAACGCCGCTAGCAAAATCGGATTTTTTATCTGCTTCAACATCCGCTATTTAGCTCGGTTACCCGAGTCTTTAAACTCGGCGGCTAAAGTCTCTTAACCAGGCCGCCGGAACCTTTATTTCTGATTTAATTATAGCACTTTTATAAATTTTTGCTTAGGAATTTCTGTCCTCTTTCCAGCATCTCCCGCCGGCCCTGGACCGTCGCGTCGTCATAGCCGATTAGATGCAAGAGGCCGTGGATCAATAAGAAGTAAAAAAGATAATCCTGGATACGTATTGAGCTAATCTTTTTAATTTTGGCGTTAATTTTGTCGGCCGGATCTATCAGGCCTAATTCAGCGAACATTCCTTGATATTTAGCTACTCGCCGCGCTTCCTGGATATTGATGATGATCTCGCCCAGATATTTACTCCTGGCCGGCTCGGCGGGACGCGCTTTCTCCTGACCTCTTTTTTCCGCCCCGAAAGATAGGACATCAGTCGTTTTATTGATACCTCGATATTCTCGGTTCAGCCGTTTCATCCGAGCATCGCCGATGATTGCTAGAGAAATTTCGCGGTCGGTTTTTTTATAAGCGCGCAAAAATTTTTCCGCCAGTCCGCTGATCTTTTTAAGATTAATCTGGTACTTGGTAGTATTGTTAACAGCTAACATAAATTAAGGTGTGGATTGAGTTTAGAAAAATTTAAGATATTTTTAAACTTTAGTTTGTTATATTGACTGATGGTGTGGGCCCGGAAGCGGCCTTCGGAACCGAACTTGACATTTGGTTCCCGGAGCTCAACTCTCCGCGGGTCCACACCCGGAAAATCACCAAATATCGGTCTTGACCAAAAAAATATTTATGCTATAATTATATTAATGTCAAGTTCGGTTCCAATATTTAAGGCCACAACGGAATCATAAAAGTCTCCCCCTCCGGGGAGATTTTTTATTATATCAACCTCCTCAGGCGCCTCAGCCAGCTGTAAACTCGATAAAGCGCCGGGTTTAAAATTAAATCGTAGGTGCCCGGATAGTTGACCTGTTCACCGCCGAAACCTAGCTTGAAACGCGTAACGCCCGGCCACTTCTTCTCGTCGATCCCGTAAAAATCATAAGAGCGGCAACCCCGGTCTTTGGCGGCGCGGATCGCCGTCCACTGCAGGAGATAGGGCGCCATCGCGTTGCGGTATTCGTTATCAGAAGCGCCGTGGAGATAAGTCGCGCGGCCGCCCCAGAAACAGAAGAGACCGGCAGCGATCACGCGTCCGCCGTACTCGGCCAAGAGCAGCTTGATCGTTTCGTCGGGCGCGGCTAAGAGCTTTTCATAATGCCGGGCGTCATGGATCCGGAAGCCGTCCCGCTCGCCGGTCAAACGCAAGAGACGCCAGAAATCCGGTTGGTCGGCCGCGCGGCCGACGCGGGTAGTTACGCCTTTCTTCTCCGCCAAATGGATATTATAGCGCGTCTTCGGATGCATCCCCGCGAGCAACTCCGCCTCATTCCGCCCTAAATCCAAGATCAGAGTCCGGGCCGGTTGCCGATCTAGAGTCTTGGCTAACGGTTGCTCCGTCCGTGCCGGAAGAACGGCCGGCTCCAAGCGCCAGAAAACGACGCGCGAATCAGAGCGCCGCAATTCCCGGCTAAAAAGATCTAAACAGGAGGCAGTCTGGATCGCGTCGCCTCTGATATCGCTCCTGAGTATCGGCCCGCGCGGCGCGTACCAATAAGAATAGCCGCCAGCTAAACGAGCCTTGGTCAGAGTCAGGGCGGCCGCTATTCCCTTTTGATCGCGCGCGCCGAGCCGACAGATTTCCGCTCCCTCCGCAACGCAGATATCCCCCCAGAACCAGGCTTGCAGATATTCCGCGCCATAGCTATTGATTTGGCTGGCCGCTTGATCACCATTTAATCCGCCGGAAACGCTGGTGATAAAGCTATCAAGCTCTGCCTGAGCTGTAAAATAAAATATTTCCATACTGCCAGTATATCATAGAAACCAAACAACTAAAAAAGCCCGCCGACACCGACGTGGTGCGACGGGCTTGAGTAAAAAAATCTGAAATATCCCTGAGTTTACTGGATGCCAGCCGGGGTAGCAGTCTTAGCGCCAGCGCTCACGCCGCCGGTCTGGGCGCCTAAGCAGTAGTTGATCTGGTAAGTAGTGAATGGAGAAGCGCTCGTATAGGTATAGGCGGGCTGGCCGACGCAATCTCCAGTCACGAAATCAAACGGAGTCGGCGGAGTCGGCACAGCGGCCAAGAAAGTTCCATTCGGGCTGGCAATCGCGCCGCCGGCCGTGATTGAGGCCGTTGCCGGATAAGTCCCGACATCATTGTAATACATCTCCAGGGCGGTCTGGATCTGCTTGACGTCAGCGACGCGCTTAGCATCGCGGGCGCGAGCGCGCGCCGTGTTCAAGGCTAGGATCGAAAGAGTCGATAGCAAGCCGATGATGGCGATGACTACCAAGAGCTCGATCAAAGTAAAGCCTTTGTGATTTCTTTTCATAAATATATGATTTATCTCAACCGCGGAGCAGCAAGGGCAACGCCGCTAATTGAAAAATTAAATGTTGTCTTAAACCGCCAAAAAAAATATCTTAATAAAATTATACCATACCTATGGGAAAGGACAATAGCGGTAAGGCTTACTGGATGCCGGCCGGAGTAGCGGTCTTAGCGCCGGCGCTCACGCCGCCGGTCTGGGCGCCCAAGCAGTAGCTGATCTGGTAAGTAGAATACGGAGCTGAGCCGGAGATAGCATACGTATAAGCGGGCTGCGCGCCGCAGCTGCCGTCAGCCGGAGTCGGCGGAGTCGGCACAGCGGCCAAGAAAGTCCCGTTCGCGCTTTTGATCGCGACGCCAGGAGTAACCGAGCCAGCCGCCGGATAGCTGCCGACATCATTGTAATACATCTCCAGGGCGGTCTGGATCTGCTTGACGTCAGCGACGCGCTTAGCATCGCGGGCGCGAGCGCGCGCCGTGTTCAAGGCTAGGATCGAAAGAGTCGATAGCAAGCCGATGATGGCGATGACTACCAAGAGCTCGATCAAAGTAAAGCCTTTGTGATTAGTGGCCATACGATTTTTTATTCGATGATTAATTATTATCTAATTATCGTCTGCGTAAATTATAGCATTTCCCCGCCACAGCCGCAATATCCGGCGCGCCGGACTCAGAACTGGCTAGCCAGATTATACATCGGCAAAAGGACGGCCGCGACCATGACGCCGACGCCGATACCCATGATCACCATGATCAAAGGTTCCATCAACTTGCTCAGATTATCCAGCATGTTACTGCTCTCCCGCGTATAGAAACTGGTGACGCGATCCAAAACTGCGTCGATCTTGCCGGTCTTTTCGCCGACCGCGATCATCTGCGGCACCATCTTCGGGACATAGTCGCTCGCTTCGAAAACCGTGGAAAAAGGATTCCCGTCATTGATCGATTCCAGGGTATCTAGGATAAGTTCGCGATAAATGCTGTTACCGACGACTTCAGCCACGATCTCCAGGCTGCGGGTGATCGTCACGCCGCCTTTAAGGAGCGTCGACAAGGAACGGGAAAAACGCATCAGATAGATATATTTAAATAATGGTCCGAAAATCGGCAGGCGCAATTTCAAAATATCTAATTGACGCCGGCCGGCATAGGTCTTCAGGTAAAGGCGCAAAAGGACGGCCAGAGCGATGATGGCGATAACGAGTAAAATCGCGTAATTGACCATAAAATTAGAAGCGCCGATGACTAGGCGGGTAGAGAGCGGGAGGGCGGCACCGGTCTCGGTCAGGATCGCGGTCAGATTCGGGATGACATAGACCATCAGGACGATGCCGACCCCGAAGAGAGCGGTGATGATGAAGGCCGGATAGATCATCGCGCCGCGGATCTTGGAGACCATATCATAATTCTTTTCCATCTCATCGGCCAGATAATTCAAGACTTCGTCTAATTTGCCGGAAGTCTCGCCGGAGCGGACGATATTGATAAAAAATTCCGAAAAGATCTTCGGATATTTCGCCAGCGCGTCAGAGAGGAAGGCGCCGGCATTGACGTCATAAGCGATATCCGCGATCAGGTTCTTCAGGGAAATGTTGTCCGTCTGGTCGATCAACACGAGGAGCGATTCCACGACCGGCACGTTAGAAGAGATCATGACGGAAAATTGGCGGGAAAAGATCACAAGATCTTTGCCGCGGACCGGCGCGATCAACCGAGAAAATTTATTCAGCCCGGTCGAAGTCACATCCTGGATATTCAAAACGTTCAGATCCTTCTTGCGCAATTTCGAGACGACCTCAGCTTCGGAGAGGCCGACGATCTGGCCGCGCTTCTTCCGGCCGCTCGTGTCTTCCGCTTGATATTTAAAAATAGGCATAATGTCTGGCTTTAACTTTCAATAACGCGCAGGACCTCTTCCATCGTCGTCTTGCCCTGCAAGACCTTGATGATCCCATCCTGCTTGATCGTGCAGAAATCTTCCACCGACCGGACAGTCTCAAGATTCAGATTCTTTTCACCGCTATCGATCATCTCGCGGAGCCGATCGTCTATTTCGATCACTTCCGCGATCGCTACGCGGCCAAGATAGCCGGTGTTCTCGCAGCGGGCGCAACCAACCGCCTTATAAGCTTTATAATTAGCGAGTGGTGATTCCGACGCCGCGAGTTGCGGCAGCTCTTCTTTCAAGACTGCCGGCGGCGTCGTTTTAAGTTCCGCGACGATCTCCTCGACCGCTTCCGCAGTCAGCTTGGTCTCTTGCTTGCAATGCTCGCAGAGGCGACGGGCGAGGCGCTGGGCAACGACCGTCTTCAAAGTAGAGGATAGCAGGAACCGTTCAATCTTCATATCTAATAAACGGAAAACCGCGCCTAAGGCGTCATTGGTATGCAGGGTTGATAGGACGAGGTGCCCGGTCAAAGCGGCGTTGATAGACAATTCCGCGGTCTCTTCGTCGCGGATTTCGCCGACCATGATGATATTCGGATCTTGGCGCAATAGAGAGCGTAAGCCGTTAGCGAAAGAGAAGCCGATCTTTGGCCGGACCTGGGACTGGTTGATCCCCTTGATTTCGTATTCGATCGGATCTTCCAGGGTAGAGATATTGACTCCCTCCTTATTCAATATATTAAGCATCGCGTATAAGGTCGTTGATTTACCGCTCCCGGTCGGACCGGTAACCAGGAAGATGCCACTGGTTTTCGCGCTGCCGGAAGCGATCCGGCGCAGGGCTAATTTATTGAAACCCAGCTCTTCCAGGCCGGGCGCGCCTTTGGAGACATCTAAAATACGCATCACCACCTTTTCATTGCTAGCGAGCGGCAAGGTAGAAACGCGAAAATCTATCTCTTGGCCATTGACGACGAGACGGATACGGCCGTCTTGCGGGATACGCGTCTCGTCCAATTTCAGTTTAGCTAAAACCTTGATACGGGCGATGATCGCCTTATGAATGCTTTTCGGCAGGGTCAAGGAAGTATGGAGAATACCGTCGATCCGATAACGTACCCGGCTCTCCTGCGCATATGGCTCGATATGGATATCGGAGGCGCGCGCCTCCACCGCGTGCCGGATGATGACGGAAACGATACGCGAAACCGGCGCGGAATTGATCTCGTCGCTGTTCAGGTCTTCCGCGTCCGTCTTGACCGCGACCAGGTCTTCCCCTTCTTCCTTAGCTTTGACCTCCAAAGCGCTGGAAACCTCTTCCTCGATCTTCTGATACTGCTTGAAGATCTTCTGCCAGCTCGACGCCGAAATCAAAAAATACTGCGCCTGCAGCTTTTCATCCGTCGCCAAGAAATTAACCGCCTCCATCGCCTTGAGATTCGGCTCAACTAAACCGACTTTGAGCGACCGGTTATCCCGGCCGAAGCAGACGATCTTATAGGTCTTAGCGATCTCTTCCGGCAAGAAAGTCAGAATCGCCTCCGGCACCTCCGTGCTGCTCAGATTAATATAAGGCAAATTATAAAGAGCCGACCTCAATTCAGTCAGCTGCTCTTCGTCTACTATCTTCTGGCTGATCAGATAGGCGCCGAGATCGGCCTTTTCCTTCAGGATCAATTTTTTTATCTCGTCCGCCCGGGTGGCATCCAGCAACTGGCGCGCCGTCAGCAGTCCGAGCAGTTGTTCGGTCTTATCCATAGGGCTATTCCTTCTTAGCCTGGAAGGGCAGATCATTTCCGATCCGGCAATCCAGGGTCGCTGGGACAGCGGCTGCGCCGACGGCGCTTTCTGTGCCGGTCGCGATTTCCGTGCCGGTCGCGACGCTGGCCGGCGTTCGGGCGATCAGCCGATTCGGCGTGGCATCCGGACGCCAGCAGATATTATCAAAATCGAAATTAACAACGTAATTAGTCAGAGCGGTAAAGCGCGGCGCCTGCAAAACCTCGGGATCCAAAGTATCGCGGGCCGGCACGGTAATCGTGCTCGTCGCTAACGGGTCGCCGAGATCCATGCCCGCCAATAAATAATCAAAAATACGCGCCTGGAATAAGAATAATAAAAGACCTGCCGCCAATAGGAGGCCGACCAAGGAATACAGAATGATGTTATAACCTTGCCTCATCATAATCAGGGAGCGATTTTATAATAATAAGTGCTCAGGACAATCTCCGCGCTGTCATCGCCCGGTGAAAAATTGACGGTTGTGACATCAAACAGGCGTAGATTATTTTCAAAAATCTTCAAGAGCTTCTTCAGGCCGGCATAATCGATGGAGGCGATAGAGAGGTTGATGTTATAAAGGCCAAGATTCTGGCCAGCCGAAACAAGGTCCGGGGCGGCGACTTCGCCTTCAACCGTATCTCCGGCTCGGTCTTCTCCGGGCGCGCTGATCGTCAGACTGCCGATCAGCCAGCCGCCCTGCGCGACCATCTCTTCAATTTCGCCAAAAAGTCTTTCCGGCACGTAATTATCAGGCAAGACGCCGTTAAAGCGCTGCAGATCTTTCGCGTCAATCTTCCTATAAAGCTCTTCGATCGACCGATAGCTCGCTAATTTTTTCAAGCTATTGAGGTAGAGTCTCTGCTCGCTGTCTAGATTAGCGCGGATGCTGGCTTGCGCCGCGGAAAATTTCGGCCCCAGGAAAAAGAAATAAGCCAGACCAAGGAACAAGACCAAGGCGGCCGCGATAAGCGCCGGAAAATAATTCCTTAAGAAAAGATTGAGGGCATTCTTATTCTTTTGGTTGCGCGGATTAGCCATAATCATTTTTTAAAAATTTCCGGCTTGACCTGCAAAGTGATCGTAAAATTAAGGTCGCCGGTCAGATCCTCTCCCTCGCTAGTCGCTTCCGCGCTCGCCACGGTCGCTTTTTCAACTAAGGGATCTTTCAAGAAAGAGCGCACCTGCCAAGAGACGTCAGCGTAAGTCTTAGCGGTCGCGTTCAGGACATAAAGGCCGTCCAAGCCCCCGGAAAACTGCTCATATTTGACGGAGCTCAGGGTGTTTTTTTCCAGCCAACTGAAAAAATTAGTCCAATAGACGTGGTTATCCAAGAGATCGCTGAAAGCCGCTGATTTTTCCTTATAGGCCAGGGCCGCGCCGATCTGATTCTTTAACTTACTGATTTCCGCGTTCGTCAAAGCGACTTGTTCCTCCAGGATCTGGGTGCGGCGTGCCTCCTGCTTTTCCCATTGGTCCAGGCCGAAATATATTTCGCCGACGAATAAGGCGGCGATAGCCAAGACTAAGAACAAGGTCAATCCATTCTTACGCCAATCAAAAGATATCTGGACCTCGTCTTTGACCAGGTTCACGTCTAAAATTTTCGGATTCTGCAAAAAACCGCCGGCTCGTCCTTCTGTCTTGTTCGGTTTTCTCTTCAGTAAAAACATGCTTTTCTTATTCGATTTCCCGCATCGCCAAGCCGATGGCAACGGCCAGGCGCGGCCCGACTTCGCTTAAGACCGGCTTCAATTCCGCCGGGTAATGGATACGGTTCCAAGGGTCGCCGATAATGACCTGGAGGTTCAAGCGCTTGGCCAGATATTCGCTGAGATTCAAAAGCAGGGCGCTGCCGCCGGATAAGATGATCTTCTCTACTTCCCCGTTCGCCTGGGAACGGAAAAAATCTAACATATACTGGATTTCGGTCACGATCGGTTCCAGCGTCTGGATCACGAGCTGCGGCAACTCTTCCCGGTTATCATTATGCAAAGACACGCTGAGGTCGAATTTGAATTGTTCCGCCTGGACGAAAGACACGCCCAATTTCTCGGCCAAAGCCTTCGTAACGGTAGAGCCGCAGACCGCGAGGCTGCGGTTCAAGACCGGGATGCTTTCCTTGACGATAGAGATGTCCGTGCTATTAGCGCCGATTTCCACGATCATCACTGTCGACTTATCGTCGCCGACGAGAGAGCGGACCAGGGAAAAAGTTTCCGTTTCCAAGCTCGCTAATTCCAGTTTGGCCGCGTTGAAAATATCGATATATTTACGCACCAATTTCTTCGGGCTGCCGGTCAAAAAAATCTGCATATCGCCTTTATGGCCGCCCTTGGCGCCGCCATCCGGGATGACCTTCCAGTCCAGGGTCATCTCTTCCAGGGGCAAGGGGATGACTTTTTTCGCCTCTTCATTGACCTCCTCTGCGATCCTTTTCTTATCGTTGCCATTAATATTGATGATTGAAGAGAAGACGGCGAAAGTCGGCAGCGATGCGGTCACTTTAGTAGCCATGATGCCGGCTTCGGTCTTGACCTTGCTGATCGCCCGCGCCAGATAATTAACATCGTCCATCTTCATGAAGTTCACTTCAGACACATTCTCGCTAAAAGCGTAATTGGAAAGATAGATCCGGCGGTTCTTCTTCTTCAACTCGACCATCTTCAAAGAAGAGTCGCCGATATCAACCCCTAAGAACAGATTATCGCCGCCAAATGAAAACAAGCTCATAGACTTATCGCTAAACTTAATACACCAAAAAGCCGGATTTAAATTGAATTATCTCTCCGCTTAGTATATAATAAAGTATACAATATCTAAAAACATTAAACAAGCGATATGAACTTCTTCAGCCGCTATAAAAAAATCTTTTTCATCATCGGCTTCCTGATCCTTGTCGCCCTGATCGGCTATTTTATCTGGTTCCTGTTCTTCCGCGCGCCGAGCCAACTCCCGAGCGAAACTGTCCCTCCCGGAACGGGCGGCGGCTTGCCGATCGCCGGATCAGGCGGCGCAATCCCGGGAACTCCGACCGGTACCGGACTCTTGCCCGGCGCGACAGAGGGCGCTGGCCCGAACGAACCGAGCCCGGTAGCCGTCGGCGGCGTAACGGAAACCGCGGCTTTGACCGACTCGCCAGTCAGCTCTCCGACCTTATCCAAAGGCGGCGCGGTCCAATATTATAACCGGAATGACGGACGTTTTTACCGGATCGATCAAGACGGTGACATCGTCATGATGGCGGACAAGGTCTTCTATAATGTCAAAGATGTCGTCTGGGCGCCGACTAAAGACAAGGCGATCATCGAATATCCCGACGGCAAGAAGATCCTTTATAATTTCGAGGCCAAACAGCAGGTCAGCCTGCCGGCGCATTGGGAAGATTTTTCTTTCTCGCCGACGAGCGGCCAGATCGTTTCCAAAAGCCTAGGCCTGGATCCGGGAAACCGCTGGCTAGTAATCGCGAACGACGACGGTTCGCAAGCGCGCGCCATAGAAAATATCGGCACGAACGATAAGACTGTCTATCCGGACTGGTCGCCGAACCAGCAGATCATCGCGACTTATACGAAAGGTCTGGACTTTAACCGCCAGGAAATCTATTTCGTCGGGCAGAACGGAGAGAACTTCAAATCGACGATCATCGAGGGCCGCGGCCTCCAATCCCAATGGTCAACGGCGGGCGACCGCCTGCTCTATAGCGTCTACAGCACGGACACTAATCTCAATCCGAAACTCTGGATCGTTGACGCAAGCGGCGACACGATCGGGCAGAATCGGCGCAGCATCGATCTGAACACCTGGGCGGATAAATGCACCTTCGCTTCCAATACGGAAGTCTATTGCGCCGTGCCGGAAAACTTAGAAAAAGGCGCGGGCCTATTCCCGGAATTAGCCGATAAGACTAAGGATGATCTTTACCGGATCAACCTGGAGACCGGAATCAAGGAACTAATCGCGGTACCAGACGGCGCTTACAATATCTCGCAGATCCTCGTGCCGGCCGCGAACGACGTCTTATATTTTACTGATAAGAAGACCGGCCAGCTCTATACGGTCAAATTGCGCTGATAATCCGGATGCTGAAATCATTATTCCTCAATCTATTATTCCCGCCGGAATGCCTGGGCTGCGGCCGAGAAGGCGCTTATCTCTGCGATCACTGTTTTAAAAAATTAAAATTTAACGGCGCGGCGCAGACGGCGGCGTTGACAGCGAGCTTAAAGACGCCGGCTCTCGCCGGGATATTCATCGCCGGCGATTACGATGATCCGCTCTTGGCATCCCTGATCAAAAAACTAAAATATAATTTCTTGGCCGGGCTGAGCCCCACACTAGGACGATTCTTAACCTTATTTTGGCAAGGGCAATTAGCGCTCATGTCGAATAATAAGCTAACGGACACAACCCTGATCCCTATCCCCCTCTCTAAAAAGCGCCTCCGCTGGCGCGGCTTCAACCAGGCGGAGCTATTGGCGCGGGAACTAGCCGCGGCCTTCGCCTATCCTCTGAATCAGGACTTGAAACGGATAAAACATGCCTGGCCGCAGGCTGACTTGAACGGAGCCGAACGCCTAAATAATATAGCTGATTCTTTCGCCTGGACCGGCACAAGCTTGGGCGGACGGACGATAATCTTAATAGATGACGTGGCTACGACCGGCGCGACCCTGAATGAAGCCGCGCGGATTTTAAAGACGGCCGGCGCCGGCGCGATTTACGGCTTAGTCCTGGCAAAAGGCTAGATATTTACAAAATTATCCTCCTATTATATAATGTCTTTGCACTGATTGCCGCGTTTACCAGGCGCGGTCGGGCCAAAAGCTTGAGAGGCGACTCCTAAGGTGCTGCTGGAAAAAGAGAGTTTCCGCCGCTCAGGCGGAAAAAGCCGGGTGGAACCGCGAGACCGCGGGCGCAAAAGCCTGAAAGTCCCGTCCTGGCAAAGATAGTCTTTGACTATTTTTGCGAGGAGGGGACTTTTTTAAATCATAAATATCCGGACAGCCTAACCAAGGCTCTCCGCTAACAACCATATGAAAAAAGAAGAAATAAGCATCGAAGTTAAGCGCCATTCCCTGTCGCATCTCCTGGCTTACGCCGTCAAAGAGCTATGGCCGGCGGCCAAGCTATCCATCGGTCCGGCGATCGAAAACGGCTTCTATTATGATATCGATTTCGGCGATACCAAGATCAGCGAAAGCGACCTGAAAGAGATCGAAAAAAAAATGGCGCATCTCGCCAAGCAGAATCTGGGATTCGCCCGGGACGAAAAACCGATCGCGACGGCATTAAAAGAGGCTCAGGCCGCCGATGATACCTACAAAGCCGAATTGATCGCCGATTTGCAGGCGCAAGGCGAAAGCGTCGTCAGCTATTACACGGTCGGCAAATTCACGGATCTCTGCCGCGGGCCGCACGTCGATAATACCAACCAGATTAAGCCCGGCAGTTTCAAATTGCATAAGCTGGCTGGCGCTTATTGGCGCGGCGATGAAAAGAACAAAATGCTGACCCGTATTTACGGCCTAGCCTTCGACACTAAGGAAGAGCTCGACGCTCACCTGAAACTGCTAGTCGAAGCGGAAAAAAGAGACCACCGTAAATTAGGCAAGGAGCTAGACCTCTTCCATATCGACGAGATGGTCGGCCTCGGCCTCCCGCTCTGGCATCCGAAAGGCGCCAAGCTCTGGCGGATCATCGAAGATTTCTGGTATCAGGAACATGAAAAAGCCGGCTATGAGCTGGTCCGCTCCCCCCATATCGGCAATAAGGCGCTCTGGGAAACTTCCGGGCATTGGGGCTTTTATAACGACAGCATGTATCCGCCGCTTGAAGCCGGCCAGAGCTTATCGGACAGCCAGAGCCAAGAAAAAGTAAAAGAGCCGGAATCCTATCTTTTGAAACCGATGAATTGCCCTTTCCATGTCCGGATCTATAAGAATAGCTTACACTCCTATCGCGACTTCCCTTTGCGTTGGGCGGAATGCGGCACGGTCTACCGTTTTGAAAAGAAAGGCGAACTCTCTGGACTGACCCGCGTACGCGGCTTTACGCAGGATGACGCTCATATTATCTGCCGCGCCGACCAGGTAGAAGAAGAGTTGGGCCGGGTCGTTGATTTTATCCTCTTCATCTATGCTTCGTTCGGCTTCCCGGCTTCGGATGTCAAGGTCTACCTCTCGGTCCGCGATCCGGAAAATACCAAATACGCGGGCAGCGACGCCGGCTGGGATTTTACGGAAAAAGTTTTGGAAAAAGTCGCCCAGGACAAGAAACTGTCTTATCAGAAGGATATCGGCGGCGCGGTTTTCTATGGGCCGAAACTGGATTTTAAAGTCAAAGACGCGCTCGGACGGGAATGGCAATGCTCGACCCTACAATTCGACTTCAACCTGCCGGAACGCTTCGATATGAACTTCACGAACGCCCAAGGCGAAAAAGAGCGGCCTTATATGCTCCATCGCGCGCTCTTCGGCTCCTTCGAGAGATTCATCGGCGTCCTGATTGAAAATTACGCCGGTGCCTTCCCGGTTTGGTTCTCGCCGGTCCAGTCGAAGATCGTCTCCGTCGGCGAGGCCCATATCCCGGCCTGTAAAAAACTAGCCGACCGCCTGCGCGCGGCTGGCATCCGGGTAGAAGTGGACGAGGCGAACGAAACCGTGGGCAATAAGATCCGGAAAGCTGTCAATGAAAAAGTCCCCTATATGCTGGTCATCGGCGACAAGGAAATGAACGCGCCGGTCTTAAACGTCCGCGACCGCGGCGCCCAAGAGACGCGGGAGATCGCGCCGGATGATTTTATCGCTGAAGTGCAGGAAAAAATCAGAAAACGCCAATAATCCTAGCCTTAATATAGACTATGCGGCAAAAAAAATGCTATGATGATGGCATAATTTAAAATTTATGAAATCAATATATGAAACATATCAAGCCGCATTATATAGTCATCATAATAATCTTAGCTCTCGCGGCCGCGGGCATCTGGCTCCTTGCCACCCAACAGCCGAGAATGATCCTCTTCTATAGCGATTCTTGCCCGCATTGCCAGGTGGTCGCGGAGTATATCGACCAAAACGGCATCCGCGAAAGATTCAAGTTCCAAGAATTAGAAGTATCGCGCAGCCAAGCGAATGCTACCTTATTAGAAAGGAAGGCTCGCCAATGCGACCTAGATACGGCCCAGGGTCTCGGCGTGCCCTTCTTTTTCGACGGCGAAAAATGCCTGATGGGCGACCAGGACATCATCGATTATTTTAAAAAATAACCGAGCTTCCCGCCCGACGGGAACTCTACTATCATATATGAAAAGATTATTATATCTGAGCATACCGATCGGCGCTTTTGCGGCTCTGCCCGCGGCCGCGGTCTGCCCGGTCTGCGTAGTCGCAGTCGGCGCCGGCCTGGGTCTGAGCGAATACCTAGGCATCGACAATACGATCGCCGGCCTCTGGATCGGCGGGCTTTTGGTCTCTATCACCATCTGGACCATCAACTGGCTGAATAAAAAGAATTGGCTCTTTGGAAATAAGGATTTACGCGATCTGATTATCGCCGTCTTATATTACGGGCTGACCTTCTGGCCCTTGTGGGCGCAGGACTTGATCGGCCACCCGGCGAGCCGGATCTGGGGTGTCGACAAGGTCGTCTTCGGCGCGATTATCGGCAGCCTAGCCTTCCTGGCTATGACGCTCTGGTATAACAATATCAAAGAGCGGCGCGGCCATGCCCACTTCCCTTTCGAAAAAGTGGTCATGCCGGTCGGCGCCTTAATTATCTTAAGCGGCGTTTTTTATTTCCTAACTAGATAAAAAAATATATGTCCGAAAATATCTTAAGTCTCAATGAGATGATCGAGAAAGTTGATAAGCTGAAAAAAGACAATGTCCTGGACTTGTCTTCCGACCAGGATCTTTCGATCGCGATCATGAATCTGGTGAGCATCGAAGAGCATTTTTTCTTCACGGGGGCGAAGACCGGCAATCCCAAATACTACGATCTCCTCGGCGAAGTGCGGGAGATGCGCAAATCCCTCTTGAAAAAAATAATTAAAGAATACGAAGGAGAGGTCTGGTGCATTTCCAAACATCTTCTGGCCGCTTCCTACCGCTTGATGGAAGTCGGGACCAAGGCGCAGGGCAAAGGGAACAAAGAAGAAGCTCAAGAGATGTTCAAGAAAGCTTATGACCTATATTCCCTGTTTTGGGGGCTGAATATGAAGCTGATCGATCTGGGCGAAGTGAAAAAAATCGATGATGACGCTATCAACACCGAAAAGAAAGGCTTGGCCGGACGCCTCGGCGCCCTGGTCAAAAAAGTGATAGACTGCTGCATTGAATGAAGAAGGTCGCTCAATCGAATAAGCCTGCTACTCAATGTAATCGCCTCTTTCCCGTTCTCAAAAGACTGTCCGCGGACAGCCTTTTTAATAATTTAGACGAAACATCCGCCGCTAATCATTTGCTGACGACGATCATGCTCCTAGTCAAAGATCCGAAAGGTAATTTATGGCCAGTCTGGTAATCGCGGATCGCCCGGAATAAGACTTCTTCTTTGTAGCGATAGCCCTCTCCCCGCCGCGTACCCGGATCATTAGTGATGAATTGCTTAGCCTTATAATCATACCCCTTGATCAGGATCATGTGCCGCTCCGGCCCGGGCTCGGTATAGTAGGGATTTTTCAAGAGGCGCCCATCCATCGGCGTCAAGACAAGATTCCCTTTCTCCAATTCCTTAATAATATCCGCCGCGCTCGCGACCGTCTTGACCGCTACTTTTTGATAACGAAAATAATCATTGAATAGCCAAGCGACCATATCCGCGAGGGCGACATCCCGATACTCGCCGTATTTCTTATTTTCAAAAGTGGAAAGGATCAAGATCCGCAAGCGCCAATCAGCCTTGGCGATATCTTTTTCGCCGCCGACCCAGGCCATAGCCATCGCGGCGACCGCTTCCTCGCAACCGTCTTGCTGCCGGACATCGCGCCATTCGCCTAAGGGCGCCTGCGCTGTAAACGGCACGGCGATATCGATATTTTCCGGCAGACTGGCGGCGCTCATCTGGCCAACCCCGACAGATAAGAAGATGCCTCCTAATAGGCCGGCAAAAATTTTATAATATTTAGTCATAACCTTGATGCCTTAATCTTAACGTCCTAAAAAATTCTTCTTAACCCGCTCCCGGTCTTCCGCCAACCTTTTTTCCGCCCAATGCTTTTGGTTAGCGCCGGCCACGACCTTCTCGATATATTCATGACGGGAAATCCGCCGCCGCGAATGGAGGCGCTTACCTAAGCGCTCGGAAAAGCTCAAAAAACGGCCTTCCTTCCCGAGGATATAGCTGATGTAAGACAGGAGTAGGATGATGCCGATGACTTGTTCCATATTATTCAGGCGGACTATATTGACTATTTAAAGGGTCTTGGCGTAGAGCCAAAAATCCCGTAGCCGGCCCTTTTTGTCGCGATCAAACTTTTTCAGCCGGCCTTCCTTCCGGTAGCCACTCTTGACCGCCACCCGCTCGCTAGCCAGATTTTCCGGCCGCATCACGATCTCTAGGCGCGTGATCCCTA
The DNA here is from genome assembly GCA_041651195.1 of Patescibacteria group bacterium. Lineage (GTDB taxonomy): Bacteria > Patescibacteriota > Patescibacteriia > Patescibacteriales > UBA12465 > UBA12465. The sequence goes on along the minus strand of JBAZJR010000001.1, from coordinate 156,607 downwards.
ATTTTTTAAAAGCTTCCTTTTCCACGAGCCTGACTGCTCGCGTCGTGATACCGCGCCCCCAATATTCCTCAGCCACAAAGTAGCCGATTTCCCCGATATGCTTCCGGAATTGGTTGATCTTGATGCCGATGGCGCCGACAACCAAGCCATCCAGCAGGATAGCATAATTCCATTCCTGGTTCTTCCGCCGCTTGGCCGGACAGCCGCGCAGCCATCTTTCCTCATCTCGGAGCGTCTTAGCCTTGACGGTCACATACTTAAAATTAGGGTTAAGCAAAATCTCCAGGAATCTCCTGGCGTCTTTTAGTTGTCGGTAGCGTAGGCTGATCTTAGACATAGGCCGAAACGGATTAAGCTAGTTTAAAAATCTTCAACCTTATATAAATCGTGATTAAAGTATAACAAAAAACCACGAATTTAAAAATCTGCCCCTGATTATTGGGAAATAAAAGTATCCGTCGCGGCTAAGACCCGAAAGCCGAATTTCTGATAGACCGGCGCTCCGGCTGCCGAAGCGTCCAAACAGGCTGACCGATAGCCTAGCCCGATCGCCGCCTGAGCTAAACGAGCCATGATCAACTGGGCGTAGCCGCGACCGCGGAATTCCGGCTTGGTCCCGATGCCTTCTACCGAAAATTCGTCAAAGGCGTAATAAGAGCCGGTCGCCGCCGGTACGCCGCCCACAGACAAGACGAATGTCTTGATATGACTATCGGCCGCATCGATGATTGTCCGATCCAAGAAGCCGAACTTCTGTTCAGTTTCGGCCGGGCTCCGATCGAAAGACAGGGCAAAGACCGATTTAAAATCGGCTAAAGCTTGAGGCGTATCAACCGGTCGGATGGTGACATTGCCAGGCTGCTCCGGCAATCCGGCCGGAATATAAAAATTATCCGCCCGCATGATATAGCCGCTATCCCGGAACTTAAGGCCTTGCGCTAACAAAAATATCTTTAAATCATCGCTGGCCGGCGCGCTTATCCGAAATGGGTCAGCGCCGAAAAAATTTCTTATTTCCCGAATATCAGCGGCTGTCAGATCGGCCGACAATGCGTGGGCATAATTATATAAAGAGTCGATATAGGGTTCCGTCTTGAACAGATACAGCTTCTCAGATTTCTCTTGCCGCAAAGCTATGCCGCGCGTTTCCTTGAGATAGTCCAGCATCTGATAAACCGTATAGCGGGAGGGATCGATATTTAATATAGTCTTATCGATAGCCATAAATAAGTATTCATAAACTGCTCATGCTAAATTTTTAAGAAATTGCCAAATGATGATCTGATCCCCTAATTAGATTCAAGCCATGGGGGCGGCTACAGGGACGCGATCAATTCCGGTAGTTTAGTAAAGTCGGCGGTGTTGGCGTCCGCTTGGCTAAGCGCACTTGGCGAATAGATTATGGCTTTCATCCCGGCCGCGCGAGCGGCTTGAAGATCATTCTCCACGTCTCCTATATAGACGCAAGTCGCTGGCGCCGCTCCTAATTGAGACGCCGCCAATAAGAGCGGCTCCGGATCTGGTTTATGCTGTTTTGTATCTTCATAAGCAACCGTCGCTCGGAAATAGTCTCGCAAACCAGCCAGCAGAGGAAGTTCGTAAATACTATTCTTAACCCGGCTCGTGACGATGCCTAAGGAATAATTTTCACTAAGCGTCTTGATCACGGCGGCTGTTCCGGTCGGCATTGTCAATAATCCCAAATCATATTTGACTCCCTCCTGCCGCCTGCCTATTTCCCAGAGCCGACATATTTCCTCTTCTTCCCGCGACTGAGTGAGCGCTTTGATCGTATCAATCATGCTGTAATGGAAAATCGGGCGCAATTCTTCGCGCGTCGGCGGCTCATAGCCCGCTTGGGACAAGAGGTCTTGAAAAAATTTTAAATTAGCCTCGAAAGAATCCAAAAGGACGCCGTCAATGTCAAAAATTACCGCTTTCATCATAAAATTTGCGAAAAATATTTCTGCGCCACATAGAGCAGGGCTAAGACGAAAATCAAATCGATATAGAAACGCTTTAAAAAATTCAAGATATAGAGCAATAAGACCAAAGGATAAAATAAGATCACGAGCGGGCGGCGCAGAAAATTATGATTAGCATTCTGCCATAAGGATTGCGCGTCGCCGGTAGACGGTATCGCCTGGAAACCCAGGGCGATGCCGAGCCAGAGGTATAATAAAGTCCGCCAATCATAGACCCAGCCGACTTGGGCAAAAAGCCAGATAGCCAGAGCGGAATTTATGATCAAGGGGCCGAAAGAGATAAAAAAGCTAGAAAAGAATCCGGCCGGCTCAGCGTGAGTGACATAGCCGGCGATCCGGTTAAAACGCAGGAGATTGATATTATAGATCTTAACGCCAAATAGCCAACAGAAAAAAGCGTGCGCCAATTCATGGACGATCACGCCGGGAGCCATAAAGATAAAACGGAAATATCTGATCATAGAGTTTATATCCGAACGAAAATTAATAAAAGCCCCGATAACCTTGGATCAATCTATTACTATTTTAAATTTCTCATCAAAATATCCAGTCCCTCATCTAATAACTCTTGCGGAATATTAAGGGGCGGCATGATTTGCATATTATTGCCGCTGCCGACTACAACATGGAGGCCATCGGCAAAACAAGCTTTTTGGATCCCAGAACAAGTCTCGGCGTCTTTAAATTGGACGCCAATCTCTAAGCCCATTCCTCGCACATCGACCAGAATCCCTCCGATATGAGCTCTTAATTTTTCTTTTACATAAATCCCTTTTTTCTCCGCCGCTTCCCAGATCCTGTCTCTTAAATGAATTTGCAAGACCTTCAAAGACGCGGCGCAGGCGAGCGGAGTCCAGCCCAGAGTTGAAACTAAAATTGCTTCGGAAAACGCTTTCTCAAATATTTCTGTTTTCCCAACGACTGCCCCAATAGCAGATGCGCCGTTAGACATCCCTTTCGCCAGAGCGATCATATCAGGAACAACATTTTCATGTTGTATCCCGAAAAGTTTTCCGGTACGCGAAAACCCTGTCCCGACTTCATCGATTATAAGAAGTGTTCCGTATTTGGAAGTAAGCTCCCGAAGTTTCGCCAAGAAACCAGGATAAGCGATAAGTGTCGACCCCCAACCGGTAATGACCCCCGGTTCCGCCACAACGGCGGCGACATCTTTTTTAGAAAGTATTTCTTCAAAATCTCCAAGAAACTTTTGCCAATCAGCTTCACTAATTTTATTATGAGGAAAAGCGATTGGTGAAATCTCCGGGACTAAAGGCTCGAGTTTCGTATGTGAATCTCTGGGATAACCGATAGCTAGCGCGGCGAATAACTGGCCATGATAATGAGCATTAAAACCGATAACTTTTTTTCTTTCTGTGTAAACGCGAGCGACTTTAATCGCCACTTCGACTGATTCAGTTCCGCTAGTTTCTTTAATACAAGCATCCAGTTCTTTCGGCAACGCCCCGGTCAGGGCTTTGGCATATTCTTCCTGGATCGGATCAGAGCCCCAAAGAAGGCCTTGCACATTTTTCTTAGCCTGTTCAATTATTGCGCTACTTACCTCTGGATTATTCCAGCCTAAATTAGTGACATTCCAAGCTGAAGAAAAATCAATGTATCTTTTCCCGTCCTTATCCCAGATTAAAGAACCCTCAGCTCTTGATAGGGGGAGATATTCATATTTTCCCTTAAAATCTCGATAGACAATGCTATTTTCTATCATATATGGTTATTTGATTACCTATATTAAGTATAGGCTATTTCGATATATTATCAAAATAAAAGACTGCTCCGAAATAGACTAAATATAGCTACATAATGACGGAATAGCCTGACTTGGGCTAGAACGCTCCATAAAAAACGAGGCGAGCTTTTAGGCTCGCTTCGTCCCGTTCTGCGGAGTGTTAGGTACTATATCCGAACTGAAATGAGAGGAAAAGCCAATAAATTAAAAGCAATATTATAGGGTAACACTGATATCTCTAACATGCACTTCATTCTCTGGCGACCAAGCGGGAACAGTTATTAAATTGAGCTTCATGTTCCCTAAATAGTAAATTTTAGTATTTGGAGGAATAACAATTAAATCAGTTGCTTTGACGGGCGTTTCAACACCATCTAAAAAGAATTTTCCCTCCCCTTCTAACACATAGTAGATAAAAGTGCTCACTTTATGGTAAAACTCTTCAAAATGTCCTTCAGCAACTTCAGTATAAACGAAACCAGCTTCTTTGGTATTAGTCTTATAAACCCAAAGATTAATTCCAAATTTTGACTTAGTAATTGCCTCATTTTTAGTAGTTTTCATATGATTTGACGCTATATTCAAAACTATTGCTTTGTTGGTTTATCTATGCTATATTAACAATAGAATTTCTATTAAAAAGCACCTCTTAAAGTTTCGTCTTTAAGCGGTGCTTTTTTCTTTAGCTATATATTCAAGCTTATTTTTTAAGTTATCCATAAAGACTATTTTTTCTTTAGCGGTCTTTTTCAATAATTTTGAACAGTTTTTTACATCCGGGCTAATAACTCTAGCTAATTTCCCTTTTTCATACAAATATTTAACCAAACAATAAAAATCGCCATCGCTAGAAACAATAACGGCTTGGTCAAAATTATTTAACTCAATCATTGTCTGTAAAACTAAATCGGCGTCAACATTTCCTTTTAGCTGTCTTTCGCCATTAAACAAAACTGGTTTAAAAATTAAGATATAACCGTCTTTTTGCAAGGAAGAATATAAGTCCTGATTTTCCGGAATAAATCCAATAAACAAAAATGCCTGAGAAACTTTATACTTCTCTTTGAGATAAATGCGAAACTTCTTGAAATCAAGTTTCCAGTTTAATTTATTAATGCCTAAATTCAAATTCTGACTATCAATAAAGGCGTAATTGTTTTTGGTGTTTTTATCCATACAAAATTATTCTACCATAGATATCTAAATTCTAAAAATATGCAATTTTGACTCGAGCTTTCAAAAAGCCCAATAAAAAAGGACGAGATGAGCTTTTAGACTCGCATCGTCCCGTTCTGCGGAGAGGGTGGGACGCACTTGGAATGGCACTGAGCAAAATATTATATATTCGTGACTAGCCAAATAAGGGTAAATTCGTTTGTCGTATTTACTTTGATTTCAATCTAATAAAATAAAACTCGTCGGTACCTTTTGAAATATTTTCAATTTCATGAAATATATTTGCGGGGAATATGAATCTATCACCTGGTTCAAATGTTTCTTCGTTCTTCTGCTGATCTCTGACAACGCCAGTCCCTTTAATTACAATGCATATTTCAATAATATCTTCATGCTGATGGAGTCCCCACTTCTCATTAGCTGACAGATATCCATGAGTTATGGCCTCAAAGTATGGTGATGGTACATCTGACTTACCAGCGATCATCTTTCGAGAACCCGTGGAGTGAGGGGTTTCTTCGACTGGGATAGAGTTGATATTTTTCTTAGAAAACATATTATTTAGTTAATTCGATCTTTTTAACCTTTTTTGATTTTTTTATTCTCGTGCTTGCCTTTCCGATCGCGTCGGGCGTGGGAAGTTCTTCCGGCATAGTACCACCAAGAGTAGCAATGGTATTGCGAACTTTTTGACCAACCTCGTAGTGCGCTAAATTCGCGTTCATCTGACCCTTAATATTATCCCGCTTTATTTTTGCATCAGTTTGGGTAGCACGGAACAGATTAGCAGCTAGCTCCTCACTATTCATATGATCAAGAATTTTTTGGGATTTTGTTAATCGTTTTCTAATATGAATATCCTGCATTGTCAGACCGCCATACAAACCCTTATAACCATAATTCTGAAAAATAGCATAATTTTCAACGCCGGCCAGCGAAGCAGTTTTTGTTAATGAAGTATTATGTTTTTTCATTTCGGCACGCAAAAAAACACGGTTATTGTCTTCAATTAAACTATCTTTATTTTCTTGTCTTCTAGTCTGAATTGCAAAGTAGGTCTGTCCCTTCGCCACCACTACTTTTGTGGGGTTTGAATTTTGCACTATTAAATAGCAGGCATATCTGGAAAGATAAATGGTATCAACAGGTTTTTCCGCGCCTGAACCGATTTCAACCATTTCGTTGGCTTCAACGAAATGGTTGTGGATAATTTCTTCGCTGTTTTCACAGGCTATTTTTGCCTTTTCTATCACACCAAGAAAATTACGATAATCAGTATATTCCAATACTTTTGACAAATCTCTTGAAGACCAATACTCCTTGCCATTATCATCAATTCTCTTAATTGTTTCAAAAACATTTTCTGACATATATTTTAACATTAATTGTTTATTCTTATTAAGAAAATAGCACAAAATACCTCAAAAATCAACAAAATTGATTAACTTTGGAATGACTATTTTATACATAAATATTAGCTAAAACATATCATCACTAAGTAAATTTTTTACTTAATCCCTATCTAACTTTGGAACTTTTCGACACTAAAAAAAGCATTGACCTTATTTTTTGCTTACTGCGGAGAGGCAGGGATTACACTACCCGGGCTCGGCGGCGCGCAAGTGCGCATCGCCTCGCCTTTCGAATCCCTCCCGGACTTCAATATTAACAAAATAAACCTGCCGCAGGGCAGGTTTATTTTGTTAGCGGAGAGGGTGGGACGTAGTTGGAACGGCTTTAGATTAACTTTCTTAAAAATAATCCTAAAACTTATATAATATCAGTGCAAAGGAAGGCCCAGGTAAATAACTATCTAATGTAAAATTTTCTTGAAATTTTTTTTCCAATAAAGGACCTATTGGATTATCTTGAGTAAATACTAGCCATACTCTTCCATGGGAAGATTTTTTAATTTCTCCAATAAGAGTCTCGGATGATATTTTAATCTGATTAAGATTTTTGTTTATCTTTTCATTATTTTGATAGGCTTGATGCTCTGTAATATCAGCCGGAAAAGATACTTCTTTAAAAATTTTATTTTCTGAGTTGAAGCGAGTTAAATAATAATCAATTGGCGGTCTAGATAGACCTGTAAAAACTACCCAATCGCCATTTTGAGAATTTGCTAAAAAGTCTATAGTAGTTGTGCGATTATCTATTTTTTGATTCTGAATGTCTTTTTTTTCATTGAGCACTTCTTGATAACTAAAAATAATCAATAATAAAATCAAAACCGAGGCAAAACAATTTGATTTTATTTTTGACCAAAGCGAAGCAAACAGCAAAATAAACGCTGGCAAAACTACGGCTTCATAGCGGCCAGGCTCGTAAAAAGGAATAAAATGTCCTATGGCAATAGCTATGAATAATGGGAAAAACAAATAACTGAAAAGTAAATATATTTTTGAGCTAATTTGATGATAATTAAAATAATTAAACCTATAATTAATCATCGTTTCAGTTTCTTCAACGCGCCCAAGGACAAAAAAACAGGCAATTATCCCGCCAATAATAAATACCCCCGTTGCACCATACATAAAGTAATGAAAGGTGCTAAATAATGTGCTTATTTTTGTTAATCCAATCCAGTTGTTTGCTCCATCTATTTTATGATTCCATAAAATTATTAACCAGGGGACGGATAAAATAAAAATTAAAACCTGGCTAAAAATAACTTCTACCTTTTTATGTCCACTATTAAATAATAAACAAATAAATTGAGAACCCAATATTAAAATAAACCAAGGATGAGAATAGACCCCAAAAACAGTAAAAAAAATATATGCGGTTAATTTTTTATAATTAAAATCATTTAAGAGGCCGTAGAAATAATAATAAGATAGTATACTTAATAATATTACTAGAGAATATTGTCTAGCTTGAATAGCATAAAAAATACTAAAGTAATTAACTGATAACAAAAATGATGCCCAAAGACCTGTTTTTTTTCCATTTAAACGAACTCCAAATTTATATATTACTATAATAGACAACAGGCTAAAAAAAACAGACAAAGAACGGATGCCCATTTCGGAATTACCGAAGCATAAAGACCAAGTCCTTAAGACATAAAAATATGTTGCATTTTGGGCAGAATTAACTAATACCGACCAAGAGTTAGCCAGAGGTACGGATAGTAAATTAGCTATATCTGCTTCATCTAGCCATAATGGCCTAAGTGATGTATGGTCTAATCTCAAAAAAGCGGATAAAAATAGAATTCCGCTCAGATACAGCTCATTTGAATATTTAGAAAGTAAATGTTTCAATTTATCCATTTAAATTTTTTATATACTCCTAAATTATCACAAAAACCCTAAAAAATCAACAAAACAGACTGATTTGACTATCGCCGTTTTGAGTGCCAAAATAACTCTATGACTACCGATAAAATCAAAGACCAATTAATCGACTTTAACCGTCAATTCAAGAAAAATTCAGGCCATTTTAAGAGCTTTGAAGTGATTTTTGATTATATCAGTTTTCTTAATTCCGAGCCTTATTTGAAAGACTTATTAGCCCCTATCGTTGACTATACTAATAAGCAAATAGGCCTAATGACCGAGATTGTTAAAAATCCAGAGAAAAGCCAAGCTATGGATAATATAAGTTTAGATGTGCTTAACCCCTCTAACTTTTCGGAAATGCCTGTTTTTAATCAAGAATTTAAGGGTTGGCAAAAGGCCATAGAAAACAAAGAAGACCTGGCTTTTAAAGAACTGCTATCCATAAATTTAATGAGCCTTATTTTAGTGGCTAACGGCATGCAGGAGATAAAGGACTGTCAAAAATCGGGAGATATTAAACGAGCCGATGAATTAATAGAGATAGCTAAAGACGAATCTTTCGCTATTATGCCTGCCCATAATGTTAAAAATGCGCCAGAGAAAGTTATCACCTCGGCTCAATTCTTAGATTCCTCAATGGAATTAATTAATAAACACATAATAGATAAAATAGATTCACAAGCCTTTTTAGAAAGTCTGAAACCAAAACCGCCCATTAGTTTTGATTCAAAAGATAGTATCCTCTATATCCGAGGCCAAGAGATAAAAATCGCACTTAAAAGCGAAAAGCCGATAGATCATTATATTCTTGAGGCTGTCTTTGCTAAAGACCTAAATGACCAAACGGACTTCGTGGAAATCTCAGAAGATTATTTAAAAGAAGACTACGAGGGTAATCGGCAAAGATTTCGCCATGCTTGCGATAAACTAAATCGTAAAATCTCAAAAGCTACTAGCAATAAAATTAATGACTTTATATTCTATACGACAGAAAAGAACGGTTGGTGCCAAATCAATCATAAATACCTGTAAAAATAACTAAACAGAGCAAAGAGCCCTGCACTCACAATGGTGCGGGGCTCTTTTTGTAAACTGTAGTCATGACTAAATATGACAACCAACTGATATCTGACGCCCAAGAATATTTTAGCGGACTGTATGGGCGAGCAATTACTCCTGACGAGGCTGATTCTTTTCTTACATCTCTCGTTAATTTATATAACTCTCTCTTTAATAAGGAATAACTCTTTTTTTCTTTTCGGCGGTTCCCCCGTAGGGGGAGCCGAAAAGAAAAAGTTATCCTTGTTAAGAGAACTTCTAATTAGAACTTGATTAATAATAATAATTATATGCAACAACAAGATAATAAATACTTATCTAACCGTAAACTGGTTAAATCAGGCTCACTCCTGGAAATATATCAGTTTGGTCGGGATATTCACTTGGAAAGAAAAATCCAACATATTAAAAGCGAGGAGGAAATTGAAGAGGCTAAGAAATTCCCCAAGCCTAAAGCCAGTGCCGAGGATATTCTCAAGTCTTCTGCCAGGCGAGCCAAGCGAATGATAAAGCGATTAATTATGGCTAATTGCTTTTTATGGTTTAAAACTAAAGGCCAGTCCTATTTGCCAATAACACTCACTCTAACTTTTAAAGAAAATATCGTTAATTTAAAACAGGCCAATTATGAATTTACGAAATTCATTCGCAGATTAAATTATGAAACTAATGGCATTGAGGGCAAAGACTTAAAGCAAAGCAACTTAAAATATCTGGCCGTCTTTGAACTGCAGAAACGAGGAGCAATTCATTATCATATGATATTTTTTAATCTGCCCTATATTAAAGATGTTTATCGGAAAATGTATAAGATATGGGGGCAAGGTCGGATAATGGTCGGCGGAAAAGACAAAAATTTTACCAAGGTCAAAAACCAAGCCCAACTGCAAAAGATTATTTTCTACTTTATCAAATATATTCAGAAATCAGTCTTTGAAAATAATTGTCCGAGGCAAAAGAAATATATCGCCAGTAAAGGATTGCTCAAACCGCAGGAAAATTCTTTCGTTGAAGTCGTGTCGCTCGTGGAATCTAAACTGCCCTCGGAATCCTTGGTCTATAAGTATGACGGCGAAACGGAATATAACAATAGCGACCCAAATGATTCCATAGGCAAGCCAGTCAATTTTATGCGTTGGTTTAATTATCAGCAATACGACCTTTCAAACTATCCCGAATTAGACGAGAACATCACAGATATTCTAACTGGTCATTCTTTAGACGATATTGATTTTTAACCCGTTCTTTAGTATATTAATAGTATTCACCTAACATAATAAACAGACATGCCCAGGGTATTTTTTTAACAAATACCTTTGTCGCTCGAAATGGGCAGTTCTGCCAAACGATAAATTAACCTTTGGGCTAGTTTGTTATGTTGGGTGAATCAGGACTGCCCTTTTTGATTATTAAATAATAATTATATGAACGACAAAAAAGACGAAACAATTAAATATGCCCTCTACTGCCGAAAGTCTACCGAAGACAGTAGCAGGCAAATTCTTTCTCTAGATTCACAAGAGAAAGAAATGTTGAAGTTGGCCGAAACTCTAGGGCTAAATATTGTGGCTACTTTTAGAGAAAGTAAATCGGCCAAGAAACCAGATAATAGACCGCAATTTTCCGAACTTATCAATTTGATCAAGCGAGGCAAAATTCAGGGCGTTATCTGTTGGAAAATAGACATACTAAGTCGCAATCCGATAGACTCGGCCACTATCCAATGGCTCCTACAACAGAACGAATTAAAAATTATCCAAACTATGGAAAGACAGTACTTGCCTAGTGATAATGCTTTACTCTTTAATGTTGAAAGCGGAATGGCTAATCAATATATTTTGGACTTGAGTAAAAATGTAAAAAGAGGAATTAGAGCTAAACTGGAAAAAGGCGGTTGGCCAAATCTGGCTCCTCTCGGTTATCTGAATAAAGACAGCAAAATAATAATTGATAAAGCACGAGGAAAATATATCGTTAAAATATTTGAAATGTATAAGACTGGGAAATATAGCGTTAAGGAAATCTCTGATACCTTATTTAAAGAGGGCTTTAGAAGTCGGGCACATAATAAATATCACAAAAGCAAAATTCATAAAATGTTGTCCGATTCTTTCTATTGTGGAATTATGGAAAAGGACGGAGCGATATACCAAGGCACACATGAGCCGTTAATTTCCAAGAAACTATTTGACGAGGTGCAAGAAATGCTAACTAAAAAATCCCATATCAAAAAACAAAATATTCCTTTCGCTTTTAGGGGAATGCTCCGATGTGCTAAATGTGGCTGTCTGCTAACAGCCACCAAGAAGAAAGGACGACTGACATATTATTACTGCACCAACGGCAAAAATGTCTGCGAAGAACACAAAGCCTATATCAAGGAAGAAAATCTTTCAACGGAATTAAATAATGTTTTTAATAATCTAATCTTTGACGAGAAAGTCGTTAATCTTGTCTATCGGGCTAAACTCAAAGAAAGCGGAAATGTCTTGTCCTACTTGGAAGAGGCTATCCTCGGTCTTCAAAATAGGCTCAAAACACTCGATGAGCGCAAGAAAGTTCTGATAGACGGTTATCTAGATAAAGTTGTTTTAGAGGGCGACTATAAGGCTAAGAATCAGGTAATAGAAAATGAAATGGTTTTAATTAATAAGGACTTACAAGAGTTAGAAATTAAAAAACATAGCCAAGATAATATTACTTTGGAACGTATAAGAAATGCGTTTTTAGAGCCTAAAACAATGCAAAAAGCGTTTTTATTGCAAAAACCCGATGAACAGCGAAATACTCTAATTGGTGTACTTTGGAACGCTACTATTGATAACAAAAAAATCGCTAATATTTCTTTTAAAGAGCCATATAATGTCCTCTCTAAAATTGAAAATAAAAGCGATTTTGATTCAGTGCGGAGAGGCAGGGATTCGAACCCTGGGTCGACTTTCATCGACAACAGTTTTCAAGACTGTCCTATTAAACCACTCTAGCACCTCTCCTTGACGCGACAACAAGAATAAATTTTCTAAAAACACTTTAACATAAAATAATCTGGAAAACAAGCCAAAATCCCTGCTAAAAAGCCCGCACGCGGCGGGCTTTTATTTTAATTGATTAATTATAAATATTATTTGACGCTAGCGTCAACGACCGTTTCCATCAGATCCTCTCCGCCGTCTTCGACCTTGATCTCTTCGGTCTCGACGGTTCCAGGCGATGTTGCCGGACGACAGGCTTTCAGGCTGGCCTGATAGGTTTTCCAGATCGACTGCTGCGCCAAACGAGCGGTTTCATTGACTGCTTGGTGGGCTAGCTTGAAAGCTTTGATGCAAGCCTCCAAATTTACCCGCTGATTGTCGGTCGTTTGAACCGCGGCCTGCTGGCAAGTGCTCCGCGCCGTAATCGCCGCGTTCAATCCCGTGGCCGCCGCCGTCACCTTCTCTGTCAAAGCCTTGTCCTTGATATCGATTGCCGATACAACGCAGGCCGATTCAAGGTTGGAAATGACAGCCGGCGTCGAAGACGCCTTTGGTCGCAAAGCCTCGACGACCCGCTTCTTGATGCCCCATAGAGAAGTCCCGACTTTCGTAATCTTCTCATACAAGGATATCTGGCCGGGAGTCAGGATCTTTTCCAATCTCTGAGCAGTCGAACTGGCCGGCGTAGAGCTAGAATTAGCGGCGTCGGCCGTCAAATTCTTAAACTCGGTTTTAAGGTCTTTAAGCGCCTGTTCCATCTTTTCGATCCTGACGCCATACAAAGAATTGCCTTTTTTGATGACCCCTTGATAATTTTTGATCTGATCCGGCGTTAATATCTTCTCTAGCTCCTCCGCCCGTGCCGGTACGGTGGAGCTTAAGCCTGACAATAAGAATGCTATCAGGATGAATAAAGAAAAAAGTTTTTTCATATTTTTACGGTCCTCTTAGCGGCGGACGTTAAAAAAAATAAATTTTTAAGACTATCAGGCACCATACTTATCCTTAAAATCGGCTTCATCGCCGAAACGGGCAAAATTCTGCTCTACCTGGCTGGCCTGGACCTGGAAGCCGGGGCGCCCTTCATGCATGATGCCGCACCAATATTTTTCAGTCCGGCCGGCGATCTCCTTAGCATACAGCAGAAACCCATTGGCATAGCCGCAATACATGCAGTCTAATTTCTCTAAAGGCTTAAGATAGGCTAACTTAGCGCGATCTATGATTAGGATATAAGTCGAGCGCTTAACCTTCTCTAGGCCATATAGTGGAAAACAGACAGCCTGATAAAGCGAGACAGCTAAATCCAAGATAATGACGGCAATGAGCGGCAACCAGATAAAAGGCACTGACAAAAGGTTTTTCCAATACCTTTGCGCGCGAAATTTACGGTAATCCATAGTTTAAAATAATCTCCTGAATAAATAAAAGCTCACGCTTATATTATAGCATAAACCGGGATGTTTTTCTATTACCCCGCGCCAGATGCCGCGAATAAAAAACCCCGTCGACTGGCGATGCGGGGTTCTGCTAAGTTCCTATTTAGTGGGCGCAGGCACCACCAAATATTTAAATAAATTAGACCAAAAATCCGGAGCTCGGCTAAAATCAATCGTGCCGGTCATAAAATAATTTCTGCTACCGAGCATCAACTGATCTTTTACCTCTATTATCCGCCCATCGGAAAATTCTATGCGGAAAGACAAATCCGGATTATCTTTGATCCGCCGTAAAGCCGGATTACTTTTATCAGCTTCGATCTTTAGCTTCTGCCCATTTTCCAATAGATAAACGGGGTGAGCTGAATTTATAGATGGATATTCGTCGGTCGGCAATTGACGTCCGCCCGGCTCAACCGAGTATGGTCCGATATAAAAGTCGTACCACTCAGGCATATCTTTTAGCGGAATCGGTGCCCAGCCTTTCTCTTCCAATATCTTGAAGGCAATATCTAGATAGGCGCCGCTAGAACTTGCCGCGGCTAGTTGGCCTAGTCGCTGGTCATAAGCGCTAATCCAGTTAATCACGTCAGCCCAATCGAACTGCACTGGAAATGGCTTATTAATGAGGTAGATAGAAAATAGCCATTTAGTGAATAGCTCGACATTGAGTCCATTAGCTTCCATAAATACCCAGAACAAATAAGCCTTAGCATAATACGATTCGTTCTCTGTATCTAGGCTTATCTTCCTCAGATCAATAAGGTCTGGCCTCAGGCAAGCTCGATATAGCATCGCTGATAAGCTAGCGGCAAAATTACCATGGATATACTTATTGGAAAAATAGGTCGTCAATCCCTCGTACATCGCCAGGGCGTCTGAGGGACAATAACGGCCATCGGAGCGCAAATATTCCTTCGGGATTATAGACTTCCCAACCAAGCTATGGAAGAAAGTGTGGAATATTCCGTCTTCCCGGATATAGCGCGGCGGAGTAACTGCGAGCGGCTGATTGTAGTGTTCAGCGCCAGTCATGACCGGAAGGCTAGTGATAAAATAGGTCAACATATACTTTTTCTGACCGGCGAGGCCATACGACAGAACATTCTTATCTAGATAGGTGGGGGCGAAATACCCAAAATTCAGAGCAGCTGTATCTACTGCCTGAAAAGCGAGTGGCAAAGCGGCCTGGGTCGTACTGTCTGCCCAGATATACGCTACCGACAAAGAATCAATCCTATTAAATCGAGATATCCTGACGAGATATTTATCCGCGTCGACCAAGATGATCGGATATTCCCTAGCCTGGAAATAGTCAGCAAAACTTGCTTCCGCTAATTCGCCAGTCCAAATCTCACAACCCCAGAGTAAAACCTTGCCCTTGGGAATACGGACTTTGATCCTTAACGGCTCAGATAACTTTTCCGGCACGACGCCAGCTGGCAGATGATAGATAATCGCAGTTCCCAATTTTCCGGCTGACATGCCTCTTTGGAAATTCGGTAACGCCGCTTGATAAAAATTCCCAGCATTAGTGAATGGCAATTTAAATTCATGATGGTTGTCCGGCGAAAATCCGGTAATAACGGTTTCACCAGTGATACCGATAGTAACAGTACTATCGGTAAAACTAAGGTCAATTTTTTCTTGGGCCGAAACCCGGACCCAGGCAGACATCAAGAGAATAAATACTAATAGCTTTTTCACAGTGACTCCTTTGATTTATTTTAGATTTTTTGACTAATTTTATTAAAATTTTAAATAACTATTTAACTTATCACTATACACTAAAAATTCGGTTTTGTCAATTCTTTTGGCTAATACCTCTCTAAAGCATTAATAAAACGCCAAAATTATTGGCGTTTATCTGAACCCCTGCCTTTATGTCTTAGAGCTTCCCTAAATCTAACTCTTCGGTAATCTTGATCGTGGAAACGAATTCCGGCATATGGCTCACCATGATGACGGCACCTTCATAATCGTTGATAGCGCTGGCAATAACCGGAATATGGCGGAAATTGATATGGTTAGTCGGTTCGTCTAAAATCAGGAGGCCGGGCTGCATCAAGACTAGGCGGGCAAAAGACAATAAGCCTTTCTGCCCCTCGGACAAGGCGGCGATCTTATGGCCCATCAGCTCTCCGGTGATCAGGAAGCCGGCGGCCACCGAGCGCAGCTTCTGTTCGTCTGAATCGTCAGCCATAACGTTCTTCAAAGATTCAAAGACTGTCTGGTCAAAATCTAAGGTAGAAAAATCCTGGCTATAATAGCCGACCCGGACCCCATCTAGGATCTGCTGGCCTTCCTGCTTACCGGCGACGAGCGAGCGCAAGAGCGTGCTCTTGCCGATGCCGTTCGGCCCCACGACCAGCAAGCGGTCTTTCTTGCGCAAGACCTTGTCGATATCCTTCAAGATCGGCTCATGATTCTTGATGACTTTGATCTTCTTCAGGCTGACAATCTCGCCAGTGATCTCCTGGACCGGAATCGTGAAATCGCGGATTGTCCGGTCTTCCCGCCGGACATCGACTTTATTCTCTTCTAATTCTTCCGTCTCGTCTTTTAATTTCTTCGCCAGCTTGCGCATCTTGCCGCCCTTATGGGCGAAAAAATTTACTTTTTCTTTGCGATCCTTGATCTGCTTCTCCAACTGGGCGTTCTCCCGCTGCTCCCTTTCCACCCGCCGGGCGATCTCTTCCACGACCGAATAATAATCGCCGACGTACATCTCAGTCTGATGCGTGAAGTTATTCAGATAGACGACGCCTTCGGTAAAACAATTTAAGAAATCGGCGTCGTGCGAAATGACGATGACCGTCTTATCATACATGACTAAAAAAGTGATCAGATGGTCTATCCCGGCCTTATCCAGATTATTCGTCGGCTCATCCAAAAGCAGAATATCGGGGTTCTGAATCAAAGAATAAGCCAAGAGGAGGCGGGCTTGCTGGCCGCCGGATAATTTTCCGACAATCCGCGTCAGCGGAATTTCAAAATTTACCGCTTCCAAGGCCTTCGCGATACGGCTCTTGAGATTAGCTGGGGCAGGATCAAAGGCGGTCGCGAAATAAGCCTCCACTGTCAAATCTAAGTCCTCCCGGGCGATCGTCTGCCGCGCCGTACCGATCGTGGCACCGCTGGCCACGGAAATCCGGCCAGCCTGCGGCTCTAATTCTTTCTTAATTAAACCGAAGATCGTGCTTTTCCCGGCGCCATTCTGCCCCATCAAAGTAATCTTGGCGCCGCGCCGCACGCTAAAAGAGGCTTCATTCAGTATCGGCCTCTTGGATAGATATTCAAATTTCACTTCGTCAAATCTTAAGACCACTTCTTCCGCCATACGCCTTCTCGGATTAAATTAATAATAACTCCCACAGATTAGCAGAGTTTTAAAAAAAATACTACCCTGGTTGATTAATAGATAGCCGCCGCAACGGCCTTGGCTACTTCTTTATTGAAAGGGTCGGCCAAGATCAATTCCGGCGTCGGTTCTTTGACTACGGCGGCCAAATTCTCCGCCGCTTTCAGGAGCATCTCGTCGGTAATCTGCCTGACTTGATTATCAAGAGCGCCCCGGAAAATACCGGGGAAGACTAAGACATTATTGATCTGATTAGGATAGTCGCTGCGGCCGCTCGCGATAATATAGGCGCCGGCTTGTTTCGCGTCTGCCGGCATGATCTCAGGTACCGGATTAGCAAGCGCGAAAACAATCGGCCGGGCGGCCATGCTCCTGACCATTTCGCCGCTCAGAATGCCCGGCGCGCTCACGCCGATGAAGATATCGGCGCCTTTGATGGCTTCAGCCAGGCCGCCGCTAAGCTTAGAACGATTAGTCTGGAGCGCTAAGTCCTGTTTAGTCGGATTCAACCCCGTGCGCCCTTCGTAAATCGCACCGTCACGATCGCAGACGATGATATTCTTAAAACCGTACAACAATAATAATTTAGTGACGGCGACTCCGGCCGCGCCGGCGCCGCTGACGACTATCTTAACTTCTGCCTTATCAGAACCGCGAACCTTGAGCGCGTTGATCAGCCCGGCCAAGACGACCGTCGCCGTGCCGTGCTGGTCATCATGCATGACCGGGATGTCTAATTCCGCCTTCAGTCTGGCTTCGATCTTGAAACAGCGGGGCGCCGATATATCTTCCAGATTGATGCCGCCAAAAACCGGCGCCAAGTATTTAATGGTCTTGATGATCTCTTCCTCGTCCTGGGTGTCCAGGCAGATCGGAAAAGCGTCCACGCCCGCGAATTCCTTGAAGAGGGCGCATTTCCCTTCCATGACCGGCAGGGCTGCGGCCGCGCCAAGATTGCCCAAGCCTAAGATCGCGCTGCCGTCGCTGATGACCGCGACCATATTCCCTTTCATGGTCAAAGCGCGGGATTGCGTCTTGTCTTTAGCGATCACCCGGCAGACTTCGGCCACGCCTGGCGTATAAGCCAGACTTAAATCGGCGCGATTCAGAAGCGGCACCTTGCTCTGTATCGCCAGCTTCCCCTGGAAACGGCGATGCAGATCGACTGATTCTTGATAGACGTCGGAACCAGAATTTAAAGATTTTTCGGACATAAATTTTAATGATTTTATAGATTAAGCCGCGGATGCTCTAATTCTGCCCGGAGCAAAGGAACGATCTGCTTTCTCATCAGCAAACGATCGCCGATCGCGAGTGTGCCGGAAAAATTAACCGATAAAACCTGGGCTAAAAGATTCTGCGTCTGGCTATCAGGGGCGATGAAAAAATTCCGGCCCTGTTCCAAGTCGATCGTATTTTGAAAAATATAATCTAGATTATGATCTGCTTTAAGCTGATTGAGGACAGCCTCTATCTCTGTGTTTCTTTCCCGAATCAATTCTGCTGCGCCGATGATCTCTAATTGAGCGATGCCCGCTCGCTTATCACCCAGAACGAACCAAGCGAAATCTCCATGGATCCTCGCCGCCAGCTTATCGCCTGCCAAGTCGGACTTGGCGATAAACAGCTCTCGCCAATAATCAGCGGGAATCTCAACAAACTGTTCCAGCCATTTCGCCATCTCCCGATCCCGCTCCGTCGTTACGCTGGCTTTAAAATTCAGGGTATTGGAAATTATAGCGCTATAGAGTAAGATGGCTGATCTTTGAGAGATAATATCTCCGGCTTGTTTAAATTTCTCCGCTACCAAGGTTGCCGCCGCGCCGACTGGTTCTATCTGGGCTTTCGCCCGCGGAAATTTGCCGGCCTCATGAACTAGGCGGTGGTCAATAATCTCAATGACCTTTTCCGGCGACACTCTCCCCTCTAAGCCATTGAGGTCGCTAGCGTCGACCAGTATCACATCATCAAAATCATCGGTCCCCGCTATCTCAGCCGGACCGGCTAGGCCGAATCTCTTTAAGATATACTTTACTTCGTCGTGCGGCGCCCCTAATATCCCGGCTTGGATCGGCCGACCCTGGCGTTCTAAAAACTCCGCATACGCTACGGCGCTGGCGAAACCATCCAAATCCGGATTGACATAACCGGTAACTAATGTAGTCGAGCGAGATCCCATAAATTGATTTTACGAAATAATTATACAAAAAAATCGCCGAAATAGCGATTCCGTCGGCTGCTCCGCCCGACCGAGCGCAGTCGGTAGAGTAGCCCTTACTTAATCTTCTTGATCACCAATGACAAGATGAACAAGATAAAATTAACCATCACGATGCTGGCTCCAGCCGGCAAATCGCCGAAGAAAGAAAGTGATATACCGATTATAACCGACAAGACTGAAAGCCCCACGGCTACGATCATGGCGGCCTTGAATCCCTTGACGACCTGCAAGGCGGTGACCGCCGGCAAGATCAAGAGAGCCGAGACGAGCATCACACCGACTACTTTGATGGCTAAGACGACGGTGATCGCCGTCAAGAAAGTCAGGATCAGATTGATCCGATCCGTCTTGATGCCGGAAACTCTGGCGTACTCCTCATCGAAAGTCGTCGAAAACAAATCATGGTAAAGAAAAATGATCGTCGCTAATACAAACAGCGATAAGCCGACGGACAGCCAGACCTCCTGATTGCTGATCGCCAAGATATTGCCGAACAGATAACTGAACAAGTCGACATTAAAGCCCTGGGACAAGCTGGCCAAGATCACGCCGCCGGAAATGCCGACAGCCGAAACGATGCCGATGGCCGCGTCGCCATAGATCTTCGCTTTCTCGGCCAATTTCAGAACCAAATAAGAAGCCAGGATGACGATCGGGATGGCGACATAAAACGGATAGATACCGAAAAACAGGCCGAGCGCGATCGCGCCAAAGCTGACATGGGACAAGCCGTCGCCGATCAAGGATAATTTACGCAAGACCAGAATCAGGCCAAGCATCGCGCATAGGACCGCGATGAAAGCGCCGGCAAAATAGGCCCGCTGGATGAACTCATAACTAAGAAAATCAAAAATAGCCATATTAGTGCTGATGACAAATCGAATGATGGGAAAGATGCCCGAAATATTTTTCCATCTCGGCTGAACGGCAAAAATCGCTGAACGGCCCGTAAAAAATCACTCTTTTGTCCAGGTACAGGAGCTGGTCGGCGTATTCTCCGACTTGCCCGGCATCGTGGGTGATCATAATGATCGTCGCTTTCCGCTCTTGATTCAAGCTCCTGATCAATTTAAAAAAATTATCTCTGGTCTCCGGATCAAGCGCGGTGCTCGGTTCGTCCATGATCAATAATTCGGGACGAGAAACTAGGGCTCGAGCCAAGAAGACCCGTTGCTGCTGCCCGCCGGAAAGCTCCACGATCGGCCAGTCCTGCAAATCGGCAATGCCTAAAAAAGATAAGATATCATTGACCTGCTCCTGGTCATCTTTATGGAAGCGCTTGGGATAAGGTTTGCCGGCCAAGAGCCCTAAGCCGACTACTTCCCGGACGGTGGCCGGAAATAAAGGGTTGAAAACATTGACTCGTTGCGGCAGGTAGCCGATTTTCCCCCAATCAGAAAATCGGCTCAAATCAGAACCCAGTAGCTTTACCCGGCCGGAAAATCCGCTGGCTAAACCCAGGATCACTCTTATCAAAGTCGATTTCCCGGCGCCATTCGGACCGACCAGGGCGATAAAATCGCCCCGGTTCACGTCGAAAGAAATATCGGAAATAACTTCCGCTGCGCCATAACTGTAAGATAATTTTTGGACCGATAGAACATTCTCCATATTATTCACATCCTAAACCGAGCTTTAAATTATCTAAATTGCGATTTAAAACATCAAAGAATGACATGCCGGCGTCAAACTGGTCTTTAGCCAGATTATGGGCGGCACTTAAAAGCAGCATCTTAGCATCGGTCTCCCGGGCGATCGTCTCGGCTATCTTCGGACTGGCAAGCTCTTCATAAAAGATATATTTGATATCATCTTCCCTGACCTGTTTAACCAGCGAGACTAAATCGCTGGCCGTCGGCTCAGCATCTGGAGAGATGCCTTGAGCCGCCGCATACTCCAATCCGTAGCGCCGAGAGAGGTAGCCGAAAGCATAATGTCCGCCATAGACCACCATCCGGCTACGACATCCGGCCAAAGACTCGCGATAATCATCATCTATGGCCGTCAGCTTATCTTTATATATAAGAGCATTATTCTGATAAAATTCCGCATTAGCCGGATCTTTTTCTGCCAGGGCGGCGGCGATATTATCTACCATAATCTGCGCTTTAGAAAAATCCAGCCAGATATGCGGGTCGACGCCGCCGTGGCGGTGGCCATCTTCTTGATCTGCAGCCTCATCGTGATGATGTCCGCTCTCATCGCCAAGTTCGCTTCCATGCTCAAGCTCCTCTTCATAACCATCCCCGCTATCTGCCTGGGCTAATTCTACGCCGCGGCTGGTATCGATGATCTTAATATCTCGGCTCGCCAGGCCATTAATAATGTCTTCCGCCCAAGTTTCCATATACCGGCCGGTGTAAACGAAGACATCTGCCTCGTTGATCCTTACTATATCGCTAGGCTTAGGCTCAAAGGAGTGGGCCTCTAGGCCGGGCGGCAGCAATTGATAGACTTCAACCCGCTCTCCCCCGATATTCTTAGCCATATCATAAAGCGGAAATAAGGTCGCGATGACTTTAAGCTTATCACTAGGATCCTGGCTCCCTCTCTCCCGATAATAACCGGCCAGACTCCAGGCCGACCAAAGGGCAGCGATGATAATTAAAATAAAAACAATAACTTTCTTTTTCATGCTATTTAATCGATATGTAGATTTTATCGCCGGCGGCAGTCCTGACAGAGACCGTAGAACTCCAGGCAATGATCGGTAATCTTAAACTTCTCTTTCTTAGTTATCTTTTCTTCCTCTTTATGCAGATGATTAGCCATAACGATTGTCTTGATCTTATTACATTTCAGGCAGATCAGGTGATGGCGATGGCCGCGGACTAGCTCGAACAAGGCCGGTTGGCCGACCAAGCCGACTTCCCTGACCAAGCCGCGCGCCGCCAAGAAAGCTAACTCCCTATAAACGGTCGTGCGATTGACTAAGACCCGCTTTTGCTTCAACGCCCCTAAAATTTCCGCTGGCGATACCGGGCGGTCGGCGGCCAGCAGGTACTTTAAAGCAGCCAGCCGCGTCTTGGTCGTCCGGCCGCCGGATAATTTTATCTTTTCTATCAATTCATCTAAGGTCATAATTTAGGTCGCCTAAATATAATAACGCAACACTGTTGCGTTTGTCAACATATAAAATAAATACCCTGTTTGGGTATTTTATCTGCGGAGAAGGTGGGACACATTAAGAATGGTAATATAGAAAAACCTCAGTTCGCTATCATTATTCTTAAAAATGGCCATTAAAAAAGATTGGAATGTGAACCAACCCTAAGTAATAAAACAATCAACTCCGATTGCTCTATTTTATAAATAAGCAGAATATCGGGCTTGATATGGCATTCAAAACAACCTTTAAATTCACCAATAAGCAGATGATTAAGATTTTTATCTGGCAATTCTTTGCCTTTTGCTAAAATATCTAAAACTTTTTCTAATTCAATTAAAAAATTTTTGTCATGTTTATAAGACTTTAAATCTTTCTTAAACCGGCTAGAAAATTTCAACAAAAACATAGATTACTCTTTTAAAGCATCTTTGAGAAGAGCCGCTCCGTTCTTAAAAATCTTGGGGCTATTTTTAGCACTGATAATTGACTCTCTCAACAACTCAGCATTACGTAAAGTAAGGCCATTTTCACCCCTTAATTCAAACGGTAAATTTCTAGCATTTATTATCTGACGAAAAAATAATTTAATGGCTGAGCTCATATCAATACCTAAACTATCAAGAATTTTTTTCGTTTCTTTTTTGGTCTCAGCGTCAATACGAATTTGAATTTGTTCATTATTTTTAATAATCATATATTTTTTATTATAATCATATTGTATAGCATTATTATTTATTTGTCAATACAAGTATTCTAAAGAAAGCGAGACTAATAGCTAAACTGCTTTAGAAATAAAAAAGTGACCCTGATCGGTCACTTTTCCCTAACTACGGAGAAGGAGGGATTTCCGCCTCATTCGCTCACCATCGCTCGCTCATTCGTTGTCCGGGGATTGCGACAAGCATCCCCCGGATGCTTGTCGATCGTTCGCTGCGTCGTCGGTCTGCTGACCGCCGACTAGCTCACTTCAATCCTGTTCGAATCCCTTTCCAAATACAAAATAAAACAACCAAATTGGTTGTTTTATTTTGTGCGCGGAGAAGGAGGGATTCGAACCCTCGATAGGGCTTTAACACCCTATAACAGGTTAGCAACCTGCCGCTTTCAGCCACTCAGCCACCTCTCCAAATATTAAATTTCCCCCTGCCGCTTTTGCTCGCTACACTCGCCCGCCTACGGCGGCAGCCACCGAGACGCCTTCCAGGCGTTGCCGCCACCTCTCCTGGAAATATCCTATTTTTCCTTTTTTTATGTTATAATCAATATATAAAATATACTCTGCCTTGTCAAACTAGGATTGGCTAGGCGGGTCTAAAAATATGCCCGAAAATAAAGGCTCTTATCTCAGATGGCCGGTGCCGGAATATAAGAAGCACGACCGGAACCGTAACTGGTATATCGCGGCTGGAGTGTTCGCCCTCATCTGCCTCTTTTTCAGTTTTTTCTCTTTTAGCGGCTGGCGCCTCGTCTTCCTCGGCCTCGAGTCTAACTTCCTCTTCGCCCTGATCATTATCTTGGCGTCGATCGTTATGATCATTAATGATAGCCGAGAACCGCTCCAGGTAGATTTTGAAATCGGGCCGGAAGGAGTAAAGATCGGCCGCAAATTTTACGACTACGACGAATTCAAAAATTTCTCCGTTTTATACAAACCAAAAGACGGGATCAAAAATCTCTACTTAGAATATAAGAACGGCATGCGGCCCCGCTTATCAGTGCCCCTGCGCCGCATGGACGCCTTAACCGTGCGCAATTTCCTGGTCCGCTATCTGGATGAAGACCTGGAACGGACCGCGCCTCCCTTATCGGAACAGTTGACTAAACTACTGAAACTATAATAAGATGGAAGCAGTTTTGGCCGCCCGAGCGGCCAGATGAGCATCCATCGTTCAACGGATAGGACGCAAGCTTGCGGAGCTTGAAATCCAGGTTCGATTCCTGGTGGATGCACAGCACCATATGGCTAACCTCAATTCCCCGATCACGGAACTCTACCGCGTCGGCAAAGCCACCTCTTCCCTATTGAAAAAGCTGGGTCTGGAAACCGTCCATGACCTGCTTTTTTATTTCCCTTTCCGCTACGAAGATTTTTCCAGCCGTGTCGCAATCGCCGACTTGGAAGATGGTTCGACCGTCAATGTCATAGGGACGATCGAGCTGATCCAGAATAAGAAGAGCCCGCGGCGGCGGATGTACTTGACCGAGGCGCTGGTGAGCGATGGAACCGATACGATCAAGGCGATCTGGTTCAATCAGCCTTTCCTGACGCGGACTTATAAGGTCGGCGATCAGGTTTCTCTGGCTGGCCGAGTGAGCGAAAATTATGGCAGTTTGGCTCTAGTCGCTCCGGTCATAGAAAAGGTCTACTCCGAAGATCTGATCCATACCCAGGGCCTGATCCCAAATTACCACCTGACCGCTAGCTTGACCCAGAAGCAGATCCGCTTCCTGGTCAAAGAAATCATCTCTCTGGCGGACCAAGAGCCGGACTGGCTGCCGGCGGACATCAAAAAAAAATTAGGGCTATTAGATCTAGGCCTCGCCTTGCGCCAAATTCATTTCCCGAAAAACCAGGCGGAAATCACGGCGGCGAAACAGCGCCTCGGTTTTACCGAGCTCTTCTTGCGCCAGATAAAGTCCCAGATGATCAAGAGCGAACTCAAAGCACGGCGCGCTATTGCGATCAAATTCCGGGAAGCGGATACAAAAGAATTCGTCGCCTCTCTACCCTTTAAATTGACCGACGCGCAAAGGAAGGCGGCCTGGGAAATCCTTAAAGATTTGGAAAAACCGATGCCGATGAGCCGGCTCCTGGAAGGCGATGTCGGGAGCGGCAAGACCCTGGTCGTTATTCTCGCGCTCTTGAATGTCGCCCGCAATAAGAAACAGGCGCTCTTGATGGTCCCGACAGAAATCCTGGCGCGACAGCATTTTAATTATATTACCGGCTTATTAGCTCCTTATGACCTAAAAATCGCCCTACTCACCCATAGCCATAAGGATGCCGCGGCAACGCAGGCTGATATCATCATCGGGACGCACGCCCTGATCCAAGAAAATATTAAATTTAGCGACCTCGCGCTCGCCGTCGTCGATGAACAGCACCGTTTCGGCGTCAGCCAACGGCAGAAGATCATCGACTTTAACAGCGCCCAAGATCAGACGCCGCATTTCCTATCACTAACAGCGACCCCGATCCCCCGCTCCCTCGCTCTCACGATCTACGGCGATCTGGATTTATCCGTTATCAATCAACAGCCAGTCGGCCGGCTGCCAGTCAGCACTAAGATCATTACCGAAAATCGCCGGTCGGACGCTTATGATTTCATCCGACAGCAGATCAAGGCCGGACGCCAAGCTTTTGTCATCTGCCCGCTCATCGATGAATCGGACAAGCTCGGGGCTAAATCGGTCAAGGCCGAATACGCCAAGCTGGACAAAGAAATATTTCCGGAACTTAAAATCGGCTTGCTCCACGGCCGCCTGAAAAATAAGGAAAAGGAACGAGTAATGGCGGATTTCCTAGCCGGCCAGACGCAGATATTGGTGGCCACTTCCGTGGTAGAAGTGGGCATAGACGTCCCGAACGCGACCCTGATGCTGATCGAAGGCGCCGAACGCTTCGGCTTAGCCAGCCTGCATCAATTCCGCGGCCGCGTCGGGCGCAGCGCGCGGCAATCTTATTGCTTCCTATTCCCGTCCGACGAAGAAATCAAGAATCCTAAGACGATCGAACGCCTAGAAGCGCTCACTAAATATCAGGATGGCTTTTCTTTGGCGAAGGTAGACTTAAAACTGCGCGGCGCGGGCGAATTATACGGTACCGGCCAGAGCGGCTTCCCAGAATTCCAGATCGCGACGCTCTTCGATTATGATAATATTAAGAAAGCGCAGGCGGAAGCGAAAGCTTTGGTCGATGACGACCCGGATTTAAAAAAACACCCGCTCCTGAAACAGAAGCTGGGTGAATGGGAAAATAAGGTACATTTAGAATAGGACAAATATTTCTAAATATGAAGAAGGAGCCGTTGACTTTTTTATAAAATCTTCGGCTCCTTTTTAGAAAAATTTAGAGGGCTTCGAACCATCTCAAAACTCGGGAATTTTCGAACTTAATCCAAAGCTTGCTCCTGGTTCCTCTAAAAATGAAAACTGAAATAGAGAGGGCCAGTAGGCTGACAACAACTCCTGGCTGTTTAATCCATCTCAGAAGATCTCCGGGATCGCCATCGGATGAGCCAATGTACAAACCGAAGGCAAATACTGACCAGCCCAGAATTATCATTGAAACAACACCGCCGATGATAGATAATTCCCTTATAAACACCGAGGATAGTTGCAGTAAATTACCTATCGACGCAAAGAACTTTTTTAGAGTTTTCATCACACACCTTATATTTTTTAGTTTTAGTTAGTTGCTTTGATCTATCCTCAGGCCTATAGCCTCAAAACAGGTCAAAAAACCTAAGTTTAATTTAAAGGAACATGAGATAATAATAACACTTTTAATAATTAATGTCAAGTATATATAAAACCTTCAAATTTAACGGCTAAAATCAGCCAATTTATCCACAATAAAATAATTGACTAAATTAATAATAGCTGGTAATATTGATCTATTGTTAAATATTTCTTTTTAAAAAAGATGCCACTAAGAGCATCTAAAAAAAACAAACAAAACGAGGGAGTAATATGAAGTCCTGTTTATTATTTGGTTCCTTCAACGGTCAGGAAGTGATCGTGCATGGAGGATGGCAACATCCGGAAACTGGATGCCATCTGGAAATTTCTGGCGAAGACATACCGCGCCAGTCCGTTCCAGCTTGGGATCTGGTTTACCCGGACCTGGAAACAGCGGAAGAAATATTCACCAATCACTTTGGGATCGATACTGCAACCGCAACCATCAAAGATGAGCGCAAAGGCGTCTACAGCCTCTTGCGGCTCAATGATGCCATTCCGTTAGAAAAAGTCCCGGAAAGAAAACTCGCTTCTATGGAAAATAACCCGGAATGCCTGGTTTGCCTCCAAGAAGCGCTCTCCGAAGCATGCCAGAAAAAACTAAGGCCTTCTCTAGGCCTAACAGGATAAATCATTAAAGAAAAAAAACGGCCGCTACTTAAAGGGCCGTTTTTTATTTAACTAAAAATTCGAATAATGGACGCCCGCTGGCGCGCTATGCCGCCTTACTTTATAATATCCACCAATTCGCCCAGATTCTTTACTTTAATTAATTTTAAATTCCCGCCTTTCACGGCCGCGGATGGGACGATCGCCGTAGTAAAGCCCAGGCGCTCCGCTTCCTGAAGCCGCTGCTCTAATTTAAAAACATTGCGCACTTCCGCGCCCAGGCCGACTTCCCCGAGGACGATCGTGTGCCGATCGAAATTCTTATTCAATTGCGAGCTGATGATCGCCGCGCAGGCGGCGAGGTCAAGCGCCGGGTCGCTAATCTTCAGGCCGCCGACCACGTTCAGGATTATATCTTGCGCTGTCAGGTTTATTTTCGTCCGCTTGGTGATCACCGCGCTCAAAACCTGGAGCCGATTAAGGTCAAAACCGCTGGCCTTCCTCTGCGGATAACCAAAGACCGTCTTAGTCACGAGCGCCTGCAGGTCGGCCAGGAAAGGCCGCGTCCCTTCGATCAGGCAGCTGATGACCGAACCAGAAATATCCGACTGATCAGTTTCGATAAAGATCTGGCTGGGATTCTTCACTTCCTGAAAGCCGGCTCCGGTCATCTCTAAAACCCCTAATTCGTTGACGGAACCGAAACGGTTCTTAGTCGCCCGAAGCAAGCAATAATTATTAGTAGATTCATTCTCTAAATATAGGACAGTATCGACGATATGTTCCAAGGATTTCGGACCGGCGACCTGGCCGTCCTTGGTGATATGGCCAATCAGGATGATCGCTAATCCGTTCTGCTTAGCCAGTTCTAGAAAACGGACAGTCGCCGCCCGGATCTGGGAAATACTGCCCGCTTCCGACGGGATAAGCGCCGAATAAACGGTCTGGATGGAATCAATAATCATCACATCGGCCTTAGCCTTAACGCCAGCCGTAAATATCTTCTCAACATTAGTTTCCGAGATGAACTTTAGGCGGCTCAGATCGCAGCCTAAACGATTCAGGCGATCTTTGATCTGGGCGGCCGACTCTTCGCCGCTCACATAGATCGTCTGGCGATCTTTCCCTAACGCCGTCGCGATCTGCGCGACTAAAGTGGACTTACCAATACCCGGTTCGCCGCTGAGTAACACGAGCGATCCGGGCACCAAGCCGCCGCCCAAAACCCGATCGATCTCGCTGATATTCGTCTTCAGGCGCGACAAAGATGAATCTTTGATGCCTGCTAGATCGATTACCTCCGCGCCGCCTAATTTCTTGACCGCTTCCCGGCTGGCTTCTTTGCTGTCTAAAGCGCGTTCGGTCAAAGTCCCCCAGGCGCCGCACTCCAAACAACGCCCACTCCATTTCGGGAATTGGGCGTCGCAATTGGCGCAAGTAAAGATGGTTTTCAAGGGATTAGCCATGGTTTTGCTAACTGTTATTTCTGCCAATAGACTTCATCGACCAGCCAGTCGCCGTTAACTTTCTTGAACTTCAAGCGCAGGTCCTGCCGATAAGGCGTGCCGCCGCCGATTTGCTCTGTGCTCTCGCTGCGCTCCGTCGTCACGAAGACTTCGGCGCTTCCCGCCTGGTCGTCGAAACTTTTCACGTCGCTTACCAGGGCTTTCGTCGTGATGCCATAATAAGTGGCGCTTGATCTTTCGGCCTTGAGTTTCTGGACATAGCCGTCGACCCAATCTCGCAGGCTCTCAGTCATAAACATCCGCAGATCGGTAAAATTATTATAATCGGATTGGCTGGAGAAAGAACCGAAGCGGGCGGCGAAAGATTCCGCGATCTTAGTTAAATCGTTGATATTGAACTGATGCGGCGCCTCTTTAGAAAGGTCGTAGGTCTGGCGGTTCACCGGCCGATCGCTCGGCGTCGTAGTACCGATCAAGGGGCTGGTTTCCAGCTGCGGCGTCGCGGTCACAGTTTCGCCAGCCGGCGTTTCCGAGGGAGCCTCCTCCGACCGGAAAAAAGTAAAATAGACCACCAAAGCCAAGATGATCAATCCGATGATGATGACTAGGAGGCCTAGATTCCTGCGGTTAGTTTGCATATGTTTATAAGTCCCGCTCCAGGCAGGATATTATTATAAAACTGGCTTAAAGCTTCAGGCCGCTGGCATCCCCCTGCTGCGCCTGGCTTTCATCAAATTCTTTCTTCGCTTCTTCTAATTCAAGGAGTTGGCGCGGATCAGAAGTAATGAGCTGGTCTTCGGTATAGGAAGCGACTGCCTTCATGGCCACGTGCTTGTTGCCCGCGAAGAAGATCCCTTCCCCGACACCGCATTCCAAGAGCAGATATTTTTCGCCTTCGGTCAATAAGAAAGTCTTCTGCACCAGGTCGATCGCGGCCGGCGACTGCTTGAATAGGAGCTGCATGGAAGAGTTGGTGACGATGGCCTGGCCGTAGGGCGAAGTCAAGAAATCGTTGACATCCTGGGTGATCGTCGTTACGCCGAGATAATATTTGCGACAGCGCTTGACGAGAGCGAAGATGAATTTCGCGCTGTCTTCGTGCTGCATCATCCACCAGGCTTCGTCAATGACCAAAATCCGTTTCTTCATCTCGCTCCGGACGACGTTCCAGATATAATTGACGATCGTATAGATCGCGATCGGCCGCAATTCATCTTCCAAGTCGCGGACCGAGAAACAGACCAGCTGGTTATTCATCTCGACGTTAGTCTGATTGTTCAGGAGACCGGCGAAAGTCCCGACGGTGAATTTACGCAGACGCAAAGCCAGGTCCGAACCGCCCTCCATCCCTTCCAAGATCTGTTCGAAATCAGACATGATCGGCGCCTCGATCTTAGAAAGATCCGAGTCCGGCGTAATATCCTTCTTGGCGTAAGTTTCGAGGAGCGCCCGGTCGACGATGGAATCCTCATCATAGGTCAAGTTGCCAAGCATCAGCCGGACCAAGCCTTTGAGCGTTATGACGGCGCTCCGGATGATGTCTTTCGGTTTCGCCTCCCCGCCGATCGAACGAGGCAAGTCGAAAGGATTGATCTTATTTTCCGAAGACAAAGAAATATTTATATAGGTGCCGCCGACCGCTTCCGCCAGATGTTTATATTCATATTCCGGATCGATGACAATCACGTCGGTGCCGAGCATGAGCGAGCGCAGGATCTCCAACTTCACAGCATAGCTCTTCCCGGCGCCGGAAGTCGCAAAAACGACGGAATTGGCGTTCTGCAAAGAAAAGCGTTCAAAGAGGATCAAGCTATTATTATGGCGATTAATGCCGTATAGGATGCCCTGGTCGCTGGTCAATTCGCTGGAAATAAACGGGAAAGACGAAGCGATCGGCGAAGAATTCATGTTGAAGGTAATATATAATTCGTCATCGCCTAAGGGCAAGGTCGAGTTGAAGCCCTGCTCGGACTGATAATAAACGCGGCGGGAATAAACCAGGCGCGAACCGAAGATATCTTCGATCTGATCGGATAGGCGATCGAGGTCGGCCAGATTATCGGCGTAAAGAGTAACATACAGGGAAAACTGGAAAAATTTCTCCGTCCCCTGCGTCAAGGCGTCGCGGAGATACTCGATATCGCGGAGGGCGGTTTCCCGGAGCGGATCACGGGCCGCGCCTTTTTCCGCGTCCGAGACGATCTGGGCTTCCAAGGCGCCGACCTTATTCTTCAGCTGTTTCAAAATGATAAAGCTCTTGACCGGATAAAAGAACATCGAGACGTCGAAAGTGACGTTCAAATTAATGATCGGGGCGAACCAGCCGACGGAAATATAGCGCGGATAGCTGATCACAAAAATCGTCCGGACGAACTTATTGCCGAGATGCAGGAAACTGGCCTCGACTTTGAGGCTGGCTGGCGCGATAATATCGCGGACGGATAAGACGCCGCGGCGGAAAGCCTTCTCTTCTTCGATCACTTCCCGCGTCAACTCCGGATCGGCTTCGATCAGCGGAGCAGCACCGGGCGGCCGCAAAGTGACCGGCGCGTTAAGCTTTATCTTATTCTGTTGGTCTTCCTTGTTAAAATCGATCATAATGAATTTTATTCTTCGCTCTGGCGGCAATTTGCCGCAGCGAGCGTCTATCTCTCCACCCGGATCTTGTCGAGATCCGCCAGATCCTGATTAGGCGAAGTCTCCGGATTATAGGTCTTATAATATAATTCAATCAAACTCTGCGTATCCAGACGCGCGACGGCGACGCCCATCGATTCCAGCCCGCCGGCGACGCTCTCCACGCGGCGCTCCATCATCTCTTGATAATTCTTGAAAGTCTTCTCTTTCAGCTTGATGATGGTCGCCGGGCGCATCGCTTCGCCGAGCAAAGAGAAAAAGCCCTTATGCTTGTCAGTAAGCGGATCATAGGGCACGATGACATAAAAACGCTTATTCATGATCTTGCCTAGAGAGGTCAGCTCCCGGATATACTCGATATAGTCGGCCGTCTGCACTTTCAGGAGCTTATTAGTCTGCTCTTTCTCCTTCTCCTTCAGATATTGCAAATAGTTATCGATATTTAATTCGCGCGACTGGATGACGATCTGGACCGTGAAGCTGATATTGTTCAGGAAGCGGATATATGAATCGATCACGGCGTTCTGCTCGTCTTCGCTCTTGAGCGCGAAATTTATGCTGGACACCAATAAGACCACGCGCAAAGTCCCATCCTTCATCACGACGGTATTATCCTTGATCTCGGCGATGTTCAGATACTGCTGGGTAAAGCTGCCGATCTTATTTTTAGCCAGGTTTTTTTTCGCCATACTATTCTCCCTTATAGCGCCCCTTCGTATCGACAATGAGGGCTAATTCGGCTAAACGTGATTTTTTATAAACTTTAGGCGCGGCTGGCTGGTAAGACGGCGTTACGGCGGCGGTTTTCTCCGTATGCTCGCTCATGACGGCCTGATTATTCCAGACGCGCAGGCCAGGACGGCGCCAGGTCTGGATGGTATTCAGCACAAAAAGATGGAACGGCCGACCGTTGATCTTAACAAAGGCGAAAGTCGCGGCGATCGCCAAGACAACGACCGCGACAGTCACGAATAAACTGAAATCAAAGAGCTTATAGCTCAGCCCGATAATGATCGCCGCCACCAAAAGAATTATAAATTGGCGGGTCGTAATCGGCCCGATGATCTGACTCTCAACGTCGATGAATTGGGGGACGGTAAACTGCTGCATAATCAAAAGACTAGCTTGCTATTCAAATTTAAAACCGCCTCGACCTCTTCCAGGCTCAAATATTCCTGGCTAGCGCCTTGGCGGGCGGCCACCGCGTCTTTCAGGGTTATTCCTTTGGCAATCGCTTCCTGCCCTAAGCGCAAATACAAGCGGTTGACCGGACTCTGCCGCCAAGCACGGACGCCTGCGACCATTTTATCATACCCGTCTTTTTCCAACAATTTGATCTTAGCGAATATCTTTGCCGTCGTTTCCGCCGGAGTCTTGCCTAGGCGCCGGAAATTGACGGGATCCAAAAATTGCAATTCCTCGATCGGCCCCATCACCTTGGGCACCGGCTTGATATCATGCATCCGCGGCTTAGCGGCCGTCGGGGCGACAACCGGACGCCGGATCGCGGCGGGACGCTGGACGATATTCGGCTTCAGCGGCTGAGCCGTCTGCGCAGCAACTTTGGGCGATGGACTCAAGACTGGAGATTTAGAAGGCGCCAAAGCTTGGTTTATCTGGGCTATCTGGGTGGCAGACGGAACAGGCGCGACAGGCGTGGTCTTAGAAATAACCGGAGCTTTCGCCGTCTCTAAAACCTTCGCCGTCTCTGAAGCCTTCGACGCGTCCGAGACCTTAGCTGTTTCCGGAGCCTTCGGCGCATCTGGGGTTTTCGCTGTCTCGAATGCCTGAGTTCTAGTAGGCGCTTTTAATTCCAGCGGCGGAATCGGCGCTGCTAAGTCTAACTGGTCTTTCGGAGCGCTTATCTCATGAGCAGTATCTAATTTATCAGATGACATTTTCTGGCCTTTCGCTGGTGATCCGGCCGGATAGCTAGGCTCTATCTTTCGGCCGGGTTCGGTCTGGCGGCTAGATTCGGGCTTATGGTCGGATTCGGTCTTGACGACAGGCTTGACTTGGCCGCTCGACAAAGCGCGCTTCAAGTCATATTCTTCCGGAGGCAGCGTAAACGCTGCGGGTTTCGATTGCGGAGCGGGAGAAGCCTGGGCGGCGGACTGCAATTTGCCGCTATCACAGATCTGCAGGACGCGATCGATTTCCGTCGGACTCAGATTCAAACCGCCGACCTTAACGTCTTTGGCTAAAGAATTACGGGTGTCTATTTTGCTCCGCACTCCCCGCAGATAGGTCGCTAAGATATTTTTTAAACGGCTGACCAGATTATCGCTGGCCAGGGATAAGCCGGCCTCCCGGATCAAAGCCGCGATATCTCGATCCAAGTCCAAGGCACGTATCTCAGCCGTGAGCCCTAAATGATCGGCAACGACAGAAAATACTTTTTCTTTCAGTTCACGCGCCAAACTTTCCGCCGTTACCTGAGATAAGTTAGCGTCACTGATAAAAAAAGACGGCAGATCCTTGACGGTAAGGCTCTTAATCATAACTTTCATCACCGTCATCGCTAGATCCACCTTATATTTACCTTCCAATTCCGTTACCGCCGCCATCACGGACGGCGAAGAAATCCGGTCGCGCAGATCTTTGGATAAGCTATTGAATTGTTGCAAGTAATCGAACATTGGGCGCTAAATATCAAAAAAACCAGAAAAAATAAAGAAGGCTATTCTTTTTGTATTTTAGCATATTTTACTGGGGAGAGGAAGTAGATTTAGCGGCTCTAACAACGCTCGCTCCAGACGATCAGAGAGTGGTGATCGGCCGGCTCTGGGTAATATAGAATTTCCCCTTAACATAGGCCCATTCTATATCGCAGGGGAACTTATAATGCTTCTCGATGCCCAGGCAGATCTTAGCTAATTCTACTATCTGCCGCCCGGTCAATTTCTGCTTTTCCCGGCTGGCGCGCGCGACCGGCGCCCATTTGACGCCGCCCGATGCTCCTTTGATAATCTGCCTTTCCTGGTTCGCCACGTTGATATCGATGAACGAGTAATCACGCTTGTCCAGGACATAAGAATCCGGCGTGATCGAACCCGAAACGATCGCTTCGCCTAAGCCATAGCCAGCCTCGATGATCATCTGGTTCTTATCCTGGGTGACCGGATGGACCGTAAAGGCGATACCAGAAATTTCCGAGGCGACCATTTCCTGGACTACGACCGCGACGCCGACTTTAGTCTTTAATAATTTTTTCTCATGACGATAAAAAATGGCGCGCGGCGTAAAAAGCGAAGACCAGCATTTCTTGACATTGAGCAAGAGAGTTTTTTCAGTCGTGTTCAGATAAGTTTCCAATTCCCCGGCCCAGGAAGCGGACGAAGAATCTTCCGCGGTCGCGCTTGAGCGGACAGCGACGAATTTTGTCTTTAATTTCTTAAAATCAGTCTTGATATCTTTTTCCAAATCTTTCGGCATCGACGCCTTAAGGATCATATCCCGGATCTGAACAGAGGCACCGTCGACAGCATTGATGTCCTTATAATTGACCTTATCTAAAACCGCTTGAACGGCCTGAGTCAGGTCAGTCTCTTCCAGAAAACGATAGAAAGCGTCGGCTAAGATCACAAAGCCGGGCGGGACCGGGATCTTGGCGCCCGTCATTTCGCCGAGCGAAGCACCTTTGCCGCCGGCTTCGGCAACGTTTTTTTTAGTGATGTCTTTAAAAAATTTGATGAAAAACATATATTTTAATTTTTATTGCAGAGCCTATCCAAAAAATTATACTTTTCTACTTTTTTATCAGTCCTTACTAACTGTTTGTAATCTACTTTAAAACGCATCTTCTATATCGAAATATCTACCTTTTCTGATATCAAAAACCAAGGCTTCATCTGTCAATTTATCGTAAGACATTTGATCCTCATGGAAGTCATTGGCGAGTTCTTGAGAGTCAAGATAACTGCGCAAGTGGAGATATTTTGACGATAATTCATCTCTAGCCAATACTGAATCAACAATTTCAATGGTGTCATGACCAGAAGCAGCTTCATATATCTGATTTTTCACCGTCTCTATTTCCTTTTCTATTTCTTCTAGCCGTGGGACAATTTCAGCTGTCCGTGTACGAACCGATGGTAAGTAGAGGCTCGCATAATATAGTTTTCTAAGATCATATCTGGTTCTTGATAATTTTAGTAACCTCTGTATCACGAAATTCTGATTATTTTCTTTGTATATTTTATCATTTAGATTATTCATCTGTTTACCGATCGAATTTCTCGTTCGTTCGTCGAAAGAGGCTAAAGAATAGGTGCGTTTATTATCTTTATAGCCGATCTGGTAGTCAATAGCGCTGACCTTGAAAGCCGTGAATCCACATAAAGCTTCTTTAACTTTTTGCATAGACAGGAGATCTTCCGCACTATTCTCGTCGTGGATGCTGTTCTTATTAGATAAAACTCCAACTTTAAGGAAGAATTCTTGACCATCATCAGCCGTGACCTTATAGTATTTCCTTTCTGCTTTACCATGCCAGTCGATATATTCTATCTTGACGTTATCTAACTCTTGGATGGGAACCGGTTGATCAACCGGTAAATCGAACAAAGCGTCAGCCGCTTTTTTCGTCTTAAGTAAAAAATCCGGATGAGTTTGGATAAAATTAGCAAATTTATCCGTATAGGCCAATTCTCTACTGTTTTTAGCCACAGAGCCAGAATGGAAAATCTGTTCAACCGGATCATCATTATTTAGGTTTTTTGCATCTGGCGTTTCAAATAATTCTCCTAGCATATTTGTAAATTATTAGGGTATTATATAAATTTTTAGTGAAAATATCAACTAATACTAGTCTAATTTTTATTATAGCTTTTATTCGCCCTTTCTAAGACTAAAACGACTCCATGGTTAGCATTAACTTCTACCTGGTAACCATCTTTTAAAACTTTAGTGGCGACCTGGGTGCCGATGATGCAGGGGATCTTTAGTTCCCGGGAAACGATCGCGGCATGCGAGGTGATCCCGCCTTCATCGGTCACGACAGCGGCCGCCTGTTTCATTAAAGGCAAGTAGTCCGGCCGGGTCATGGTCGTCACCAGAATCTTACCCGGCATCATCTTACTGAATTCACTTTTCTTATTAATTACAACCACTTCCCCCTTGACCTTACCCGGACAGGCGATCAGTCCGCGGACTTCTGTCATCTGGACGGAAAAGGTGTCTTCCAGGGCAGGCACGAATCTTTTACTGGTTTGGAAATCAAGGTGACGGACAGCCTGTCCGTCCCAATACATTAATTTATTATTTTTTAATAACTTGGCGCGACGAACTAAATCTTGAGCTTTTATAGGGATAGTCTTGACGCTTAAGGGATCATAAACCTTAATGCTATCCCAATCTAGTCGGCTGCGCTTGGCTATTTCCGTGCCGACCAGCTGGAGATAGTAATTCAATTGCTGCATCTGCGCTTTGCGCTCATCGCGCCAGAGAGTCATTAAGGCGAACATCTCGAACATCCGAGCTAGCCAGCCGGCTAAACGATGTTTTTTAATGATTACCTTTTTTTGCTTCCGCAAATTCTTCCCATAAGATTCCAGCTGCCTAATTTCGCTCACAATATCTCGTGACCCAGAAACGATCTGCTTCACTTGGTCGACGACATCAAACACGCTAATGATAGAAGTGTGGGCCCAACTATTCCTGATCCAATGGTATTTTTTAATATAAGACTCAATTTCCGATAATAACCGCGGCTGTAATCTCAAACGATGAATCGTGTCTGCTGTCTGGATCTGATTTAATAAATGGATACACTGAGCGTCAATTTTTACAAACCGGGCGATCTTGAGCAGTGCCAATTCCTGATCTTGATTGACCATCAGTTTCTCGGGCATAGTTAAGGTATTCTTTTCATCAGCCGTCAGGTTTACCTGCTTTTTGATGAGCTCCTGTTCAATCAGGCTCTCGGCATCAATATCAAAAATATCCATAAAGAAACGAAGCCACATGACATATGACTGCCGTCCCAAGGAATGATTAAAACTGAGAAGCTTGGCATCGCTAATCCGACTAACATCAACCTGATTTATTTTAGAAAATAAGCGCTGATTTTTTAATTGTATGTTATTAAGCCACTCCGCATGAAGGCGCTGAGAAAAATTTAAGTGATTTTTTTCCTGAGCCAAATGTTTCTCGGCTAAAGCCCGAATATAATTCTGTTCCAAATAAGCCCGATCTTCTTCTGGATCGCAATACCAGAGGACCTTATCCTGACTTTTAAAATAAGCGACGCAGCCGCGACAAGCCAGATAGATGAAATAAGGCGTAGCTTCCGTCTGTTGGCGGTACCATTTCTGCGATTTGATAGAGCTTAGAGTTATTAGAGAAGCCATAATATTATCAATTATGTTTTAAAATCTTAACCAGGCCATGATTAGCGTCCACTTCCACCCAATCTCCGTCTCGCAGACTGGCCATGGCCTGGTGTAGGCCGACGATGCAAGGGATTTTGAATTCGCGGCTGACGATGGCCGCGTGGGATAATAACCCGCCTTCATCGCAGAGGACGGCTTTAGCTTTCTTGATCAAGGGGACAAATTCTGGCCGGGTCATCGAAGTCAAAAGGATACTACCAGCCGCAAATTTTTCCCGCGCCGGATTATGGATAACCCTGATCCAGCCACGGACCCGCCCCGGGCTGGCGGCCAACCCTTTTAGCATTGTCTGCGGCTTCTTCATGGCACCGATTACTCTTCTCAACTGGCGATATTCAATCTCAGAAAATATACCGGAATATCGCTTCCCGCTGATCGCCCAGGCCGTACCGCCCTTGATCCTCTGTCTCAGGATCTTTAAGAACTTTTTATCAGCTTTGGCTAATAAGCGATATTCTCCCGGGACGGCATATCGAATTAAATCATAATCAATCTGGTAACGAGAGGAAAAACTCCTAGCAAAATGATCCAAAACGACCGAGCCGATCATATTATTCCTCTTCCTTTGATCTTTCCAGCCGGAGACTAGGCTGATCAGCCGCAATATGATCTTAGTTTCTTGATCCAAGAAAGATACCGAACCGATCTTGGTCGGCTTGGCTGCTTGATGATTTTTTATCTTTTTTAACTTAGTTTGCAATTGCCATCTGGTCACGGAATGGGGGCCGTCGTAACCGCCATTGATAAAAAGCCATTTTTTTAAATGCCGGGTCAGGGCTTCTTCCCTTTTCTGACCGGCAAGCCGGGCGATCTGTTTTAATTCGTCTTCTTCGATCTGGATAAAAGATCTTTGGCACGGCGCAATGAGACGAGCCAGAGTTTCGGTCTGGTCCGGATATTGGACATGCAGGCGTCCCAATAATTCGTCGGAGTAAGGGATAAGGAACTCATTAGCGAGCGGTAAAGATTCGACGGCAAAATAAAGGGCACAAAAATTTTCAAAAAGTTGTAAAAATTTTTTCTCTGGTAAACCATCTAATTTCGTATTAAGGATCCGGCTGACCAGGATATTATATCGTTTATCGATCGCCTGCCACTCCGCTAACCATCTTCTTATAACCGACTGGCCAGCCAATTCTTTTTTTATTAATTTTTTGGCTAATCTTAAAAAAATTATACGATTAACGACTAAAGTGCCGACTTCGCCGACACAGTAAGTAGCAAAATTTCCCGGCGAATAACCGGCTTGAGCCAAGCCTTGGATCCAGGCTGTGGAAGAGAGCCACCAATACCAAGGCGCCGCTGGTGCCTCTTGAATAATCCACTCCTTTTCAGTCCGCAGGCTCTTTAAACAGTCGGCGAAAGAAAATTTGGCGGATGGCGAGATGATGGGATTAAATTTACCTGGCATATATAAGATACTAATTTAAAATCCTAACGATCCCATGGTTAGCCCGGACCTCTACCAAATCACCGTCTTTCAAGACCCGGGTGGCTATCTTCGTGCCGATAATAGTCGGGATATCAAGTTCCCGAGCGATGATCGCCGCGTGACAAGTTAGGCCGCCTTCGTCCGTAATGATCGCGGCCGCCTTCTTGATTGCCGCCATATACTCCGGCCGGGTCATAGAAGCGATCAGGACATCCCCGCTTTGGAATTTTTTCAAGGATTCCATGTTCCTGATGATACGGACGCGGCCGCGCGCCGTACCGACATTAGCCACGGTGCCATGGATATCTCGGCCTTCTTGCCCCTTATCTTTCAATAGGCTATGGCCGGCTTTCATCAAGCGGCGATAACCGACGCCGGCTAGCACCTTATCGGTTTTCCCTTGGATGATGACCAAGCAGCCGCTACGGCGCTCTTTTAACGTCTTTATCTTGGACTGCAAATCCTGGATTGATTCTAGCCGTTCGACTTCAGTCAGGCTGATATAATAGAAATCCGTCACGTCAGAATCTAAACGCCGAGCAATTTCCTCGACCACGCGGCCAGCGTAAGCGATATTCCGAAATAAGAGCGCTTTTCTTTCGTCCTGCCAGACCGCGCAATAATCGATGATTCCGACCATCTGCCGCAAGGAGCGGCTGAATCTATATGGTAGAGTTTGGCACTGATCAATTCGAAAT
Source organism: Patescibacteria group bacterium (assembly GCA_041651195.1). Lineage (GTDB taxonomy): Bacteria > Patescibacteriota > Patescibacteriia > Patescibacteriales > UBA12465 > UBA12465. The sequence continues at coordinate 116,556 of JBAZJR010000001.1, read as the reverse complement.
CTCTGTTTTTCCTTTTTTAAATTAATAAGTTTGGCTCGAAAGTCAGCAACAGTCAATGACTTCGGACCAGCATAACTATTCTGCAGCCAAAAATATTTGGCAGCGTGGCGGCGGAGAGCCGCTGCGTTCTTAATGCCTCTCGGGATAGCTGAGAGCTCCTTCTCTTCTTGACTGACAAAAGACATCTTGGATGGGGTGATCAGCCGAGCGAAGACTTCATTGAACTTAGCCGGAGAAAGCAACGGCAATTCTTTATGGAGAGCGTCTTGGAATTCTTTTTCTAATTCGGCGCCAATCGCATCAATAATATGCGCTACTCCGACATAATCTACTTGAGCGCGGATTAATTCTTTAAACAACTTAATTATTTCCCGATCGTTTAATCTAGTCAGGTCAGCATGTTGGACTTTCTGTAAAAATGGCTGAAAACGGCGCAAATTCTGATAATATAGAGCCTTCACTTCTTTTAAATAACCAGGATTGACCGATAATTTTTTCTTGACGATCAGCCAGACATGCTTAAGGTCAGCCGGATCATAAGCCATCTCGCCATAACCGTTATGGTAACTGAACAAGAAGTGCCGGTAACCAAAACCGAGATATTTTTTCATGAAGGTGCCGCTGATAGCGGCGGTCGACAAAAATAGAGGAACGGCGCTGAAGCCTTGGACGTACCAATCGCGCTTTAGATATTGTTTAAATAGTTGGTAATCGTTGTTAGTCATATTGGATCGAGCCTAAGCTTGCTTACTATTCTTTAAGAGTTTGACTACGCCGTGATTGGCGTTTACTTCCACGAAGTCGCCGGTCTGTAACGCCTTGGTCGCGATCTTAGTCCCGATGATACAGGGCAGGCGCAACTCCCGAGAGACGATAGCGGCATGACAAGTGATGCCGCCTTCATCCGTAATCAAAGCGGCGGCCTTCTTGATGCCAGCCAGATATTCTGGTCGGGTCATAGAGGTTACTAAGATATCTCCCTTTCTGACCTTAGTTAAATCTTTTATCGATTTACAGACCACAACCGTGCCGACCACCCGGCCGCTATTGGCAGTCGTCCCTTCTATAGACAGAGGAACTGAATCAACTCGCGTCCGGATGGAATGATAGTTTTTTTCTAATCGTCTGAATAAAGCTCCTGCAACGATTATTTCCCGGCCGACAGCCATCCACTGGAAACAGCCCTGCCGTCTGGCCGCCAATTCTCTTGATAATTTTTTAAAATTTTTAATTTTGGTAAAACCGAGCATCTCTTTAACGGCTACATAACGTAGATCCGCCATAGGCATCCCAGTCCGACGGCTGAACTCCTTAACTAAGATCTCCGCGTGATAAATAGCTTTGAAGATATTAACTTTCCGTTGATCCTGCCAGTCGGCGGTCAGGCCGATCATCTTGATCATTCCCTTGATCGCCTGATCTTCCGCCAGCTTGATAAAATCGGCGGGGTCAGCTACGACGGGAGTTGAGGTCTCGGTTAAATTCTTAAGGCGCTTCAGAAAGTATTGCTCGTCGGCCAACTTAGAGCCGGTATAATTAGTATTAAACCAATAATATTTTTTGCTGTGCCGGGCCAGGAGAGCCGGCCGGGAGCGGAGCGGAGCGGATTTTATCCTTAGGAGATCTTTTTCTTCCAGATTAATAAAAGATGGCTTATAAACATTAGATAAAGAGGCCAAAATCTTATTGATCTTTAACTCCTGATACCTGGCCGTCAGCCGCGCTTTCAAGTCCGACTCCAAACCAGCGCTAATCACCTCAATAACATGCGAAAGATTCATGGCGTCGACTAGACAGTTTCCGGACTGCTGTAGATTTTCTTTCAGCCAGGCGTCTGACTGGTCTGCTAATTTAGTGTTCTTGATCTGTTTTAGCCAAAAATCGTAACGGGCAAACACCTTATCATACTTGGCTCGAATTTTCTCTAAGTATCCTTTATCGCGCTTGATCCGGGAGCGAACTATTTTCCACAGCTTCACAAAATCGGCAGCCGCATAACTGCCCTCGGCATAATTATCTTTATAATAGAACAGAAAGGGGGCGTAATCGAAACCAAGGTATTTTTTCAACCGGTGGCCGCTCTCCGCCGTCGTGCTCAGATACAAGGGGACGCCATTCAAGCCTTGGGTCAGCCATGACTTCTTAAACTGCCGGCGAAAGAATTTATCTTGCTGGATTTCTGTCATATTTTATTTAATCTAGCGGCTCTACGAAAAATCGTTCGACGATCCGCAGCTTTACTTACTTCCTTCATATTGCTTGGCAAAATCGGCCTGCAATCCTTCTAAACAAGTTAATAGCTCAGCCTCCTGGCCCTTATCTTTCTGCCAAGCTTGGAATTTTTCGTAATAGGTGCTAAACTGCCCGTCCAAAGCCTTGACCCGATCTAGATCCAAAAAACATTTCTCACCAGAAAAACGAGAGGGGTCTTCGAACTCTACGGGCAAACGGGACGATTTTTCCTGACCGATTTTTTCGACGATATCGAAAGACTCTCCCGGTTTGAACATCCCGCCAAGAGCTGGTTCTAATTCTGGGTTGCCTTTAACATCAGTAAAAGTATCAAACCCGACCTTCTCCTGCCCTTGACCATCAACCCTGACCAAAGCCTTCTTTAACAGGTTCTCCAAGAATCCGCCGTGCGTACCTTCCATCATGACTATATCCCTCTCTACACCTTTCCCCTCCCCGGCCTGGGCTTTACTATCTCGATAACCGGCATAGCGCTCACCGATTTTCATCATATCAGCCAATTCATGCGCCGCGCCCATAGCAAAGATATGGGACAGCTCTTGATCATCGACAATCAGTTTCTTAACCCCAATCGGCTGATATTCTTTTCGAATCTTGCCCCATTTCGGATCGCTGGACTGAGGATCAAAATCAGGATAATCCTTCTTGACCGCTTCATTAATCAACTTAGAATAACCGTCTATCCGCGGCATTAATGGGCCGGCTAGATCATAAAACAAACCAGGGCGACGGCGGGTCTCATAAGCTTTTTCGGTCAACGGAGACTTGATGCCTGACGCTCCGCTGATCGTGTCCACAGTCTTATAAGCACGATCACTCTTTTCCTGACTGGCATATCCTTTAACTACTTCGGCTGTAGTCTTCAAACTCTGGCCTTGTCGTTGGGCATTCTTGATCCCGTCCGCGGTTAATTCGCCAGTATTGGTCCTTTCTTCGTGACGGATAACTCGGTACCTGACGGCTGGGATCTCTTTCTCTCTCTTCTTTTCTGGAAATAAATTGTGATTTTTTTCTGACATCATACTTTTTAAATTATATTAAATCTTTTAAAATTTAACTTAAAATCTTCTAAGCCTTTGTAAATTATAATCCGAATACCAAGCTGGGCGGCTTCCGCCGTCATCTCTTCGCGATCATCGACATAAATTGATTCCGCTGGAGTTACTTCGGCCATCTGTACGGCTCGAGAAAATATGGCCCGGTCCGGTTTCCGCACGCCCAGATAGCCGGACACGGCCTTAACCGAAAAAATTTCTTTCAATCCATTCTGATCATAGAAATAATCGAACCACTCGCGAGGATTATTGGAAATTATGCCGAGCGTATAACGAGCGGCCAGGGGACGTAAAAATTCAATCAATTCATTATTTGGGACCAGCCCAGACAAAATCAGTTCTTTCAACTCCGCCAAGTCTAGGGTCTCGGAAAAATTAGCTTGGACCGATCGGAGATATTCTGACTCGCTGATCCGGCCGAAAGAAAAATCTTTCCAATAACTATGGTCATGGATAGCGGCGTATAGTTGGCCGGAGGGGATATGGTGCAGGTATTCATACTGCCGGATGCCTAAAGTGAAACTTTCTACCGCCAGTACGTCGGCGACATCGAAAAAAATGGCTTTAATCCTATTACTTCCCATATCTTTTCAAGACTTTAATCAAACCGGTCTTCGCATTAACTTCCACGAGATCATTATCTTTAATGATCCGCGTAGCGTTCTTGGTATCAATGACACAGGGGACGCCTAATTCCCGAGAAACGATCGCCGCGTGTGAGGAAACGCCGCCCTGGTCAGCAATGATCGCGGCCGCCTTTTCCATGGCCGGCACGAAATCCGGCGTCGTAAACTGGGCAACCAGGATATCGCCCTTTTTAACCTTGCTGATTTCTTTCTTATCCAGACAAATCTTAGCTTTTCCTTTGATGATGCCCCCCAAACAGGCGACGCGTCCCATTATTTCTTCCACCGGCACCGCATCGACGAAATACTGTTTTTCCATTTTCTTTATTTCCCGCGGATCGGAAATCAGCTTGGTCTGAGAATTCCGAACGACCATCGCGTAATTCGCAAACCTTCTTTTCATCTCCGATATGTTTGGCAATTTCTTGCCGCTCAGAGCGCCAAACATTTCCTCGGTCGTGATTTCCATGATCCAATCGGGATTAAAATGGCTGCGCCGGGCAATCTCCGCATACATGAAACTGGCGCCGTAATCAGCCTTGAAGAAAGCTTCGACGCGCCGATTGCGCATATAGGAGTGCCGCCGCGCCTTAATGATTATCTCTTTAAATTTCTTATCCGGCTTGACCCGTTTCAAGACTTTTTGATAATCATCTTTGATCTTCTGGGCCGAGGCATTATAAATCATACTCCTGACGGTCTGGCCATCTTTGATCAGTTTCTTCATCTCCTTCAAGCGATTAATGATATCCTGGAAGCTATATGGCTTACTGGTCGCTAAGCCCCGATTGATATAGGCATATTTATCTAGATGTTTATTGATCTCTTCTTTCGCTTTTGCGGATAACTTGTCTAGATTTTCTTTCCGGACAATAAATCTCTGTAACAATAGGGTTAGGCCATATCTTTCCTGGCTGACTTCCGTCGCGGCCTGCGGATCAGTGAATATGAGCACATAGTGCCGGAGCAAAGGGTCGGTCGGAGAGATATATTTTTCCAATTGTTCTTCAATCGTATGCTCAAAATATTCATCAAGAGCATACTGGGCATACCAGGGACTAGTGATATAGCGATATTCTTCCAAGAGATCTTTCAGGACGGCCTTGATTTCCTCGTCGCTCTTAGCCGCCCAATCAGTCCGCTTGAATTTCGATCCTTTCTGGTATAACTTTTCCGCCTTCCGCATTTCTCTCTGGCAATAAGATTCAAACCAACCATCATTTTTCTTCAGATGGTTGATGATTTCCGCCTCAAATTTATTGTACTCCGTGGCTTTCCAATACATCATGTGATTGAGATAGGTCCGATTCTTGAGGACCGTCTTGATCTTAGCGGCCTTGGCGGTCGCGGCCGTGAAGGAAGAGTTAATCATGAAACGGAGGAAGATGGGAAGCTGGCCGGACGGTTTGATCCGCCATTTCCCGAAATGTGCAACAGCTGACATAGATTTATGATTTAATATTTTTTAATTTTTTTTTCATTTTTCAAGAGATCGAATAAGGTGCCGACGCTAAAATACCATTTTTTGTCCTTAATTCCCTGCTGATTATTCAAAACGTGGTATAGGCGGAGTCCTAAATCCGGCAAAATCTTTCGGCATTTGTCGACCGCTGCTTTAAAAAATTTAAGATTGCCTAACTGATTATCGCTATAAACTACCGCTCGATACCCCTCCTTATATTTCCCTTTCAAATAAGCCTCAAACATCGCCAGGCTTTTCACGTTGGTGTCGCCGTAGTCAAAAGTGGAGTTTAATTTCTTAAAATATTTTTTTAATTTAAAATGATATTTCTTATCCAGATATCGGCCGCGCCAGGTCATCTGCGCCTGGTTGCCGGTACTGAAAGTTTCATTATTCTTAGTCCAGGATAAAGTCTGCCGAAAGCCCGGTTTGATGTCCAGATTAAAATACCAGCCGGCGCAATAAGGGATCTTATAATTATTTTCGTATTCCCAGGCACTGATCTGACTGAGCTTCTTGTTTAATCTATGCTGCAGCCAATCGGCATAAGTAGTAAAGCCAGTCCGTTCTTTATTCCAGACATCATTAAATAAGGTATCGGCCAGATCCCAAACATACAAAGTTTTGGGCGAGACTATTTTTTTAGACTTCTCGTTTGTCCTCATAAATTATCTTAATTTCCTAACCAAACCGCGATGCGCGTCAACCTCTACTAAATCGCCATTCTTTAACGCTCTAGTGGCATTCCTTGTTCCGACAATACAAGGTTTCTTTAATTCACGGGCGACGATAGCAGCATGGCAAGTCAATCCTCCGTCATCAGTAACTAGGGCTTTCGCTTTCTTAATCGCAATAATATAATCCGGAGATGTCATCAATGCAACCAAGATGTAGCCAGCCGGAAAATTATTTATCTGTCGACCATTACGAATAATTCGTACCCGACCAGTGACTTTACCAGCATAAGCAACGATCCCATTGACCGCGCCTCCTTTGTCTTGGGAGTACTCTTTCTCAAAAATAGAAAATATCTTCTTGGCATCAGCAGTAGAAATGGTCGTGCGATTAGACCGGATGCGTAAGCGACAAGAATGCTGACGGCGAGTAATCTCCGGTAATAAACTGGCGCGCTCCTGATAGGCTTTATCAAATTCATCCCACAAAATATATAAAGATTGTTCCAGGCTAATGCCTAATAGCGCCGCTAAAGCCTTATACATTCTTATTATCTGTTCGGTAGCTTGCCACGATAAAGCTTTCCGCCGATCCTGGATTAAAGAAGATCGCTGTGATAACTTAGCATATTTAATAATTTCTGCGTCCAGCCCGTATTTCTTGACCAGATCCTTAAAGCTCCTGCTGGTATTACTGCAATAATTTTTTAATTCATTAAAACGTTTCTGAGAATCGCCACGTCTTATAAACTCCTGCAGACGGCGGCGGAAATATGTCTCATCGGCGAGGCGAACGCCGTGATAGCCGTTTAAAATCCAAGAAAAATTTTTGGCGTGCTGCCGCAGCCGCTTTTCGCGTTCTCCTTTTTTCTTAAGAATAGCAATTTTTAATAATTTATACTCCTCTTCTAAGATATAAGATCGCTGTGGTAAGGCGTTAAGGATAGATACTTCATTCGGGCTGATGGATATTTTGCTTTTTTCTAACAACTGACTTAGACGATGACTGGCCGCGTAACTCAGAACCTCTATATCGGTCACAACTAACCAAAAATGAGAATATATTTTAAAAAATTTAAACCACTCGCGACGCAGATCATTTATCTTTAATTTATTAAAAGACATCTTGGCTGTATCTTTGATCTGATGGGATAGCGACACAAAAGCGGCAACATGCTTGCGCATATAGCTGGCTGGCAACTCACCACGAGAATCCTGCAGATATTTCTTAATATATCTGTTGCCATTCCTCCAAATATCTGACCAATTATCATACCAATAAAAATCATGTCCGAAAAAGAATCCTTCCGATTTTGGCCAACCATAAGGAGATTTGTACATATCTCGACAGGCCGCATAAAGTAAGGCGGGATAGGCATCGACTTTCCAGCGACAAAGATCCTGATCAGGATCAACTAATAATCTATACCTATTTTTTACTGATTTAAACATATAAACAAAGATATACCGCCAAAATTTATTTTATTTTCCTAATCCAGCCGTGGTTGGCGTTAACCTCAATCAGGTCGCCGTCTTTTAAGATCTTGGTGCCAATCTTGGTGCCGATAATACAGGGGATCCCTAATTCTCGGCTAATAATAGCGGCATGACAGGTAATACCACCCTCATCAGTCACGATCGCGGCTGCCTTCTTAATGCCCATGATATAGTCCGGCCGAGTCATGACCGCGACCAAGATATCGCCTACTTTAACTTTATCAATTTCTTTGACGCTCGTCACTATTTTGGCTAGACCGCGCGCTCTACCCGTGGAGGCGGTCAAACCGCGGAAATCCTGGATATGCGACTGGTCTTGGTGTTCAAAAATCTGCTGGGCAACGTTCTCTGCCGTATGCCCGGACAAAATTTCATAATGCTCGCCTTTTTGATAAATAAATGAATGGCTGATGCGTTTGGTCAATTCCGCCCGGTCGATCTTTCCGCCAGCTAATATAGTCCGCGCCTCATCCTGTGACAAACATTTAACTGCAGCTGGCGGAATATGAAAACGACGAGCGATTTCTTCTAAGAAACAAAGGGCATAATGGGTAAAAAGCATCGTCCTTTTCTTGCGCTCATCCTGCCAATATGTAAAATCTTCGGAGATTGCCAAAAGATTCCGCAAAGAGCGACTAGGCGCTAGTTTTTTCAACAATGCTTGTTTCTCCTTCTTGTTAATCAAGGGCGCATCCTTTATCCGACGGATTTCCTGCTGTAAATTTACAGAACTTTTGAGGATACTCCTCAGCTCTTTGATAAAATAGGCCGGCGTCAAGATATGGCGATCAAAATAATTATTCTTGATCCAACAATATTTGGCGGCATGGGCGGCGATTAATTTCTTAACGGCGGGATTATTTAAGGCGGACGCCATATCCTTGAACTTGCTAATACGCTCCGCGATAGTGAACAAAGAGATTTCTGCTTGATTGATAAAAGACTGATGGACCGAGGCGGTAAGATTGGAAAAGATAACGCCACGGCCCTTAACGATACCCCGCTGATCCAATAACTTATTGATTTCTGCTTGGATTATCTCATCACTCCCTAAGGCAAAGCCATCAATCAATGAAGAATAACTGATGGCCTTGTGATAGTGGTCGGTCAGGCTGGAATATAATTTTCTTAATTCTTGACTACTTAGTTTTTTCAGATCAACCTTGTCTAGTCGGGCAAAGAATGCCGACAGCTTCTTATCGTCAACCGACCACTGGCGCATTAATTTTTTACCTAAATGATTCTCAATTGCCGCTCTTCTTATAAAGACACTGGCGATCCTCTTGATGTCGGCTAAATCCATATACCAATCCGCCTTTTGTCCATCAAAAATGCAAAGATGGGACGTGCAATTGCCGCCAGCTAGCTTCCGCTTTTCCGCCTTAATATGCAGTTCAGCGATCATCCAGATCAGGTTTAAGCAGCCGTCAAACCGCTGGTTATACCACTCTTTCTGCTTTAATAGTTTGATATTCCGGGCGATCAGCCCGGACTGATATTTGGCCATACATTTATTTAATGGTCCTGATTAAGTCTTAAATAATCCTGATAGTTCCTTTCCCGGCATCGACTTCAACCTCCTGCCCGTCATACAGGTTGGCTAACAGATGCGGGATACCGACGACGCAAGGGATTTTCAATTCTCGCGCCGTAATCGCGGCGTGAGAGGTCAGGCCGCCGGTTTCCGTCAGGATAGCGCCGGCCTTGCTCATGATCGGCAGATAATTAACATTTGTAAAGGGGGCGACCAGGATGCTGCCGGGCACGAACTTAGTGATCTGCGAAATATTCAAGACGACATTAACTCTCCCCCTAACCAGGCCGACGCAAGCGGTTTTCCCGCGCAAAATCTTATCGGCTGCTAAGACCGGCCGATCAATCAGGGAAAAATAAGAGGCCGGACCATTCGTTACCCGCCCATTCTTGATGATATAAATAAATTTCTTCTGTTTCAACCAAACAGACAAAGGTCGAGGAGAAGAAAAGATCTTTTCCAGGTCGTCGGGCCGATGCTGGTACAGCTCCCGCAGTTGACTAAAACTGAGCCCGGGAAATTTCGCCTCAAAGAGACGGCGCAAATAAATATTGACCTGGTTCAAGACTTCTTTTTTCCGATCATTATAAATCCAAAGAAATTTTTGGACTATCTCCGTCTCTTGGCGCGCGCGGACCGGTAATAATCTCTTCACCCTCCCGATCGCCGCAATCCTTTGCTCGGCTTGCCGCAAATCTTTATTAATCTGACTTCTGCCCAACTGCTTAATTTTAGAGATGATATATTTTTCATCAATGACCGTGCCGATATAGTCATGGATTAGCCACGACCAACGACGAGTTACGACAGACACCGCTTGTTTTTCTTTCAAACCAGCTAAATCCTGCAAAAAATTCTCATAATTAGTGTAACCAGGGGAAGTCAATAATAAATCTAGATTCTCATCAGTAGCCAAAGCCGCCTGACCAGCTTGATATAATTGTTTCTCAATCCGCTCTTTGAAATAATCGACAGCATAGACCTGGAATATGAAACCGGGCACATCGGCAATATAGCCGTAATCGTAATATAGAGTCAGTATATCGTGAAATAACTTGCGTCCTAACGCCGTTATCTGGCCGTCTTTGACCAAAACGGGAATTGGAGTCTTGATAATCCGTAAAAGCTGACGTGATAAGCTCCGCTCTTGGCCCAGCAGCGCTGGCAAAATCCGCCGATCAGATAGCAGCTTATCAACATATCTAATAGCGATCGGTTTTAAAGTCCTAGGAAAAAACCAATTGACTCCAGACGGCGTAATTGCAACCACTAGCTCCTGCGGCTGATTATTTAAAACGAGAATCTTCTGAAATCTTCGACTATAATGCCGCCCCACCTGGCAGATTGGGAAAAAGGGCGTGATCGAAGTTTTGTAAACTAATTCTAGATTATCTAATTTTTGATTCCGAGCCAGTGATAATTTTTGTTTATTTTTAGCCATATTATTACTTTATAAATTTAACCAGCCCATTTCTGGCGTCCGCTTCTATCAAGTCGCCGTCAGACAAAATTCGTGTCGCAGTTTTTGTCCCGACGATGCAAGGAATGCCAAATTCTCTGGCGATAATCGCGGCATGACAAGTGATACCGCCTTCGTCGGTGATGATCGCTTTAGCTCTGCGCATCGCGATAACGTGCTCCGGCGTGGTCATCGGGCAGACCAGGATATCATCCTGCTTGATCTTCAATAAAGCCTCTTTGGCGCCAGCGCATACTTTTACCCGACCGCGGACCAGTCCGCCACTGACGCCTAAGCCGGAAAATTCAAAAATCTTTTGTTTTTCTTCTTTAACATATTTTCTCCGTAAACGGATCGCGGCGATGCCGCTCCAAACCGTAAATTTATTGAAATAAACAAGGGCGGCAACGCCCTTCTTCCGGCGCCTTATTTCCGCTTGATCAAGGCTACCGCCCTGCAAAATATTTTTTACTTCAAAATGCCATAGCCACTCTAAATCAGCTACTTTTAATCGACGCCGACGGGCGACCTCTGACAATAACAAGTAAAACGCATAATTGATCCGCCCTTGTAATTCCTTGCGGCGGTCATGATAGTAGACATAACGGTCATAGATCGATAACCAGTATTTAATCGGACTGGAGGCCCGAAAAAATTTTAAATACTGCCGGCGTTCCCGCTGATTGAGAAGGACGAAATTTTCCGCTTGCGCTAATTTTGTTGTCACCCCAACGATCCTCGCTTGTTTCCTGATTGACTGACGGAAATAATCCAATGAACGCGGTCGCACATTTTCCCAGCCGAGATTGGTCCACCAAAATTTATTATAAATACGACGAAGCGTCTGATCTGAAAAATCGTGGCGCTGAGCGGCTCGCATGATCATAATCTCTTCCCGATTAACATAAGTGCGGCTAATCGGTTGGATTAATTTTTGAGAAATTATTCGAGCCTGATTCGACGAGACAGTCTTTAACTCCTGCTCGATCCTGGCCCTCAGCCAATCCTCTAAATACAGGTCGACCACATCAATCTCACTATTCAGAGCAAACATAGACGGAGTGACCGCGGTTTCTAAATCAGCAAAAAGCTTCAGTAAATCTTGGTCAACAAGGGGCCGTAAATTCATTTTTCTAATATGCTCCGTTGCCCACAAAGCCCGAATAATCTGCCGATCTATAACTCGAAAATAAGCCGTGACTCGCCGCGGTATTTGTAGCATGGCGATCAAGTGCCGCCAAAAAATTCTTAAATCATCTTCTTCCCAAGCCCAATATAATTTTTCTCCTTCATTAATATAAAAAGTCCGGGGATGCTTAACGCCGACCGGATGCAAGCGGCGCCTATTTATCCCCATCAAGGCCACATAAGCCCGATAAGGATGGATCGTCCCACGTTTATAGAAAAGCCAGGCCATATTATTTTTTGCAGTAACTAGACTTATATTTCTCCGGATAATACGGACGCATCCTTCTGATCTTACAAAAAAGACGAAATTTTGCAATTTTGCTCTTTAATTCCGTTAAATCAACTTGTTGGTCGTAACCTAAGCAGATAAAATCCGGACGATATCTGTTTATGACCAACCAACGATTCTTTAAACTGCCTAAGACCGCTCGCCCCTGATAAGCGCCCTCTTGCAGCGCCTGGCGGACATTCTTCGCCCGTAACTTCTCGCCTTCCTGCGGCGCGCGCCCCTTGATCTTTAAGACATTCTGATCGCGCGCTACGATGACAATCAATTCCTCGCCAAAATGCCGGGCCTGGCGAAAATAATCCAGATGGCCAGGATGTAAATTGTCAAAAGTTCCAAACACCATGACGCGGTTCATATTATTGATGCTTCTTAATGATCGTCACTATCCCCTGATCGGCCGCCACGGCCACCAGATCGCCATCCCGCAAGATCCTAGTTGCCAGCTTAGTCCCGATCAGGCAGGGCTTCTTGATTTCTCTGGCAATGATTGCCGCATGACAGGTTAGCCCGCCGTCGTCGGTAATTATGGCCGCCGCGTTAATGATAGCCGGCATATACTTCGGGCTGGTCATGCTAGCAACCAGAATATCGCCTTTCCCGACCTTATGGACATCGCCAACCGAGCGGACAAGCTTCACCTTCCCGACGGCATAACCGCTAGCAGCCGTCACCCCCTTGATAAAGTTAGCAGTAGGAATGGCTGAAAGCTTATTACTATTCTTCAAGATCGTCCGATAAGAAGCTTTGGCCGAATTACCGATATAATACTGTTTGAAACCAGCTGCTTGAGGTCGGGCAATCGCGACGCAAAATCTATGTTTTTTTTCCAGATACTGGCCGGTAAAGTGGCCGCCGCCGGCCAGCAAGCTCTCTAGCTCATCATCCCATAAAAACTTTATCTCAGACTTAGCTAATCCGGTCCGGCTAGCCGCCACCTGATAAAAATTACTAAAACAGTTATGGACATAATCGTCAGTCGCGTTCCGTAGGTCTTTCGTATAAGAAATCATCTCTAAGGCTTTGAATAATTCTTTTTCGCGCGCGGTAAAATGGCAGATGCGATAAATATCGCGCTTGCTAGGCGCCGGAGACGCGGTTTTAGCTTGATATTGCCATATTTCTTTGACGGCGGCGGAAAAATCTAAAGCCGGGCCATCATAATTGAAGCCGACCCAAGAATATTTCTCGACAAAATCCTGGATCGCCGAGTAAAGGCGCGGCTGTCGAGCGCGGATGTATTTTTCGCCGCTGGGACGACTGAGAACGCGACGGTAAGCCTTAGCTAAGCCAGCCAAGGCGTGATCTTTCTCTTGATAGATAGTTAATTTATCCGGCACGATCAAGACGCTGAGCGCCTGATCCGGCAAGATGTTTATTTTACTAAAGGCGGACGCGTATCTGTTGATGACTGACTTAGCCTCATATTCTAAGACGAGAGTGCACCAAGTAATAAAGCCGTAAATATAAGATAAGATATAATTATCAATAACCCGGGCATATTCGGCGAATAAGCGCCGATCGTCCAGCTCTCGCCAAGATAAGCTTTCCAAGCGCTGCGCCGCTTTTTTGGCTGCCGCACAAGATTTCTCCAATCGCGATATATGTTGCCGCAACTTTTGGGGAGAGAATAAAATCTGGGTCGATCGGCGGATAGCGGCACGATATTCTCGACCATGTAAATAATGCTCTACCTTGTTATCATGCCAAAAACAAGCCCAAGGAATCCCCGTGCCGTAAAGCTTTTTATTGAGATGACTAAGCGCGCTATGTTTTATCTTATACCAAACCGGCAAAGGCGGCATATCCGGCCTTTCCGTCAAAAAAAACCATTCTGTATTGATAGCCTGACGTATTATCCGGTTCATCTTGGCCTCAATCATATCATTATTCTTTTATCCCTCCGCCTTTTATTTTACCGCTTTTTTCAAGGCCGCGACCTTATCGGTCTTTTCCCAGGCGAAGCCGGGTCGGCCGAAATGGCCATAAGCGGCGGTCTGCAAGAAGACCGGCTTCTTCAAGCCGAGTTGGTCGATGATCGCTTTCGGGCGGAAATCAAAAACTTTTTTTATGGCCTGTAAGATCTTGGCCTCGGAAACTTTATTCGTGCCATCCGTATTGATATAGATGCCCACTGGTTGCGCTACGCCGATGGCATAAGCGACCTGCAGTTCGCATTTGTCCGCGAGCCCCGCCGCTACGACATTCTTGGCAACATAGCGGGCCATATAGGCGCCGCTCCGATCGACCTTAGAAGAGTCTTTACCGGAAAAACAGCCGCCGCCGTGCCGCGCTACGCCGCCGTAAGTATCCACGATGATCTTCCGGCCGGTTAATCCAGTGTCCGCCGCCGGACCGCCGAAAGTGAAGGCGCCGGTGGAATTGATATAAACCTTGGTCTTCTTATCTAAAAGTTTTCCTAAAACCGGCTTGATGACTTTATTCAAGACATCGGACCGGACTTTCTTCAAGCTGGCCTTATCGCTATGGCAAGCGGCGATGACCACGGTTTCGACCCGTTTGGCCCGGCCGTCATGATATTCTACTGTCACCTGACTCTTCCCATCCGGCCTTAAGTAAGGCATAGTCTTATTCTTGCGCACTTCGGCTAAGCGGGCGGTCAGCTTATGAGCGAGCATGATCGGCAGCGGCATGAGCTCTTTCGTCTCATTAGTCGCATAACCATACATCAAGCCCTGGTCGCCGGCGCCCTGCTCTTTATAATCGCCCCTCCCTTCATCCACGCCCTGGGCGATTTCCGCGCTCTGCGAATGCAGGGCGGAGACGATACCGACGCTATCGCAGTCAAAACCGGACTCAGCGCCGTCATAGCCGATCCCCTTCAAGATCTTCCGGACCAGATCGTCGATCTGGACATAATGGTTGGTCCGAACTTCGCCGCCAACCACGACCAGGCCGTTCGTCGCGAATGATTCCACGGCGACGTGGCCATTGGAATCTTTCTTTAAGATCTCATCTAAGATGCCATCTGAGATCTGGTCGCAGACCTTATCCGGATGGCCCTCGGTCACCGATTCCGAGGTGATTAATTTGATTTCCATAATGTTAAAATAATTTATTAAAACCTAGATATTTTTCAACTCTGTTAATTAAATTTGAAACAAATTCTAGATACATTTCTGCGTCTTTTTTACTTATTAAAATCCCGCCATCATACAAATCTCTATTTCTCTTGGCGCGCATTTCTTGGGCAATAATTTCTATCTCTTTGTCTTCTAAAAATCCGGCCATCTTTTCAATTAAAACAATATGATGCCCGCGCCTAGCCTTGACTCGCAAATTATTTTTAGCGCAAACGACAATCGCTAATTTCAAAAGACAATTATAACAAAAAACGAAACGCACATCCGCTTCTCCTTTTAGAGCCGTGCTAAAATCTTTAGCCGCCGAGGAAAAATATTTTTCAATTTGTTTGGCGGAAAAAACAAATTTTTCAAACATATCTAAATTATCTTAATAAATTTACCCGAAAAAATATTTTTTATAAAATCATCGCCCGCCGCTTTTTTTTCTTGATATTCCGATTCAGAAAAATCAATCATATTTATTTCGCGACCGATTCTTTTTTGCAGCGGCAGTATCACCCGGCGTGCCTCTAAGGCATCATGATTACCAACGAGCAATAAATCCAGATCACTTTCGGCCGTCATGGTATTTTTAGCGTAAGACCCGAAGATATAAGCCTCTTGCAAACCTTCCAGCGATGCCAAGGTTTTTTTTAATATTAATGGCAAAGAATATTTAGTTTCATAAATTTTTTTAACTTCATCAAGCAAAGGATAATCCGGATTAAGATAGAAATGTTTTTGCCGGCCTTCATTTTCTGAACCGATAATCCCCTCCGCTTCTATTTTTTTAATCTGCCGCGAAAGATTCCCCGCATCAATGTCCAAAATTTCTGCTAATTGTTTTAAATAGAGTCTTTTCTGCGGATTAATAAAAAAAAAGCCAATAACTTTATTTACTATTTTTGATTGTAGATTCAACATATATTGTATATTATTACAATATATATTGTATATTATTACAATATATAAATCAACCCCTAATTTAGCTTATTTTTTAAGTCCCCAATTCCCAAGAAGCTAAATACGCCGCTTGTTCCTTGGTTAATTTATCTATCCTTATCCCCAATGACTTAAGCTTCAAGGTGGCGACTTTCTTTTCGATGCTTTCCGGCACGTTATGGACCTTACTGCTTAATTTGCCGGCACTCTTCACGACATATAGGGCTGCTAAAGCCTGGGTAGAGAAACTCATGTCCATGACGCTGGACGGATGGCCTTCGGCCGCGGCGAGATTGATCAAGCGCCCCTGGCCGAGCACATATATCCGGCGACTCCCGACCAGATATTCTTCCACCTGCGCCGCCACCCGGTTCACCCGCCGCGCCATCTTCTTAAGAGCCGGAATATTTATTTCCACGTCAAAATGTCCGGAATTGCAGACCATGGCGCCGTCTTTCATCAGTTTGAAATGCGCCCGATCAATAACCTTGATATCGCCGGTGAGTGTACAGAAGACATCGCCGACTTTGGCCGCTTCGACCATCGGCATGACCTGGAAGCCGTCCATGGCCGCTTCTAAGGATTTGATCTCATCTACTTCCGTCACGATCACTTTGGCGCCCATGCCGCGCGCGCGCATCGCGAAACCGCGGCCGCACCAGCCATAACCGGCGACAACCATGGTTTTGCCGGCAACTAAGATGCCGGTCGCCCGGATGATCCCGTCTAAAGTGGATTGCCCGGTGCCATAGCGATTATCAAATAGGTTCTTAGTCTTGGCATCATTGACAGCAATGACCGGCAGCAATAATTTATTATGCGCCGCGAGCGCTCGGAGACGGATCACGCCGGTGGTCGTCTCTTCCATACTCCCTAAGATATCCTTTGCCTGATTCTTGTATTTATTATGCAGTAGTGAAATCAGATCCGCGCCGTCGTCCATCGTGATCTGCGGCCGATTCTTTAAAGCCTGGTTCAGATGCTGATAATAGGTCTTAGTATCTTCGCCGTGGAGTGCTAAAACTTTCAAGCCGTGATTCTTAACCAAAGCCGCGGCGATATCGTCCTGCGTTGATAGAGGATTAGAGGCCACCAAGGTAATATCCGCGCCGCCGGCTTGGAGCGCTAACATCAGGTTAGCTGTTTCGGCCGTCACATGCATGCAGGCGGAAATGCGTTTTCCCCTAAAAGGTTTAGTTTTCTTAAATTCGGCCTGGATACCGGCTAAAACCGGCATATCGCGCCCGGCCCATTCTAACCGTTTTTCGCCGTCAGCCGCCAGCTTCAGATCTTGAACATGATGAGTCATATTATGAAACTAATTTTATAAAACTAATTTTTCTTTAAAATTTTCTTGGTATCTCTTTTGAAATTCTCTCAAAGTGAATTTATGCGTCTGGGTCCCGAATTTCTCCACCGTATAGACAGCTGCGAGGGCCGCCATCTGGCCGCAAGTCTTTAAATTATAGCCTTTTAAGAGACCTTTTATCAAGCCCGCGCGATAAGCGTCACCGGCGCCGGTCGGGTCGGAAGTATTTTTCGGTTTGGCCGCTTTGACGACTATCTTCTCATTGCCTTGATAGATTTCCGAGCCCTGGGCGCCTTGCGTGATAATTAATATCTCGACCTGCTTGGTCAAGGCAGCTAGGCTGACTTTTAATTTATCCTGAATAAGCTTGATTTCATAATCGTTCCCGATCAGGATCTTAGCGCCGCTAACCGCCTGGCGCAATTCAACGGCGGAAAAAGCAATCAGCGCCTGGCCGGGATCGAAGATATAAGGGGTATGCCCTTTCTTGTAGACAGCGGAGTAAGCGAGCATCCGATCTTTATCATCCGGCGCGACTATCGCCAAATCAACCGGGCCAAGGCTGAGCGCAGCTGGGCGGGCATAATTTTTCGGGAGCGGACCGGGATAATAGCCGGCGATCTGGTTGTCGCCTTGGTCGGTGATAATATAGGCGGTGGCTGTCCGCGCGCCAGGCACGATGCGGATCCGCCCAATATCCGCCCGCCGGCTTTTCAATAATTTTTGGTAATTTAAAAAATCCGAACCAGCTACTCCGAGGATGGCCGGCCGTTCTTGTAAAAGATATAGATTATAGGCGATGTTTCCGGCTGTGCCGCCAAAGCTCTGACGGCAGCTATTAAGAAAAAAGCTTAAGTTCAGGTTATGGATCGCCTCGGGCAGGATATGGTCGCTGAAGCGGCCCGGGAAATCCATAATCTGATCATAAGCCAAGGAGCCGGAAACGGCGACTAGCGCCGATTTAGCTCTTAACATTGGTTTTTGGTAATGGTTTCTGCGCTTGCTTGAAAGCCGCAACTTTTAAACGGTTGATTTCCTGTTTGATCGCCTTATGTTCCAAGCTGGATTCTTGATAGTTCTTTAAAGCTTGTTCTAGTTCGGCGAGGGGGGCGGGAGCGGGCTTAGCTACCGATGATGACATACTGGATCGTACTGCGGCGCCTGTCTCTGACCCTAATTTCTTAGCAAAAGCGCTCTCATCCTGTAATTCTCCACCAGAAATCAACGCTGCCTTTTTATAAAACTTAATAATATTAGGGTCCACTTTTTGAGGTTGGGCATTACTAATAATAATCAATTCTCCATTAGGAGAAATGGCGGGAAAGCTCTCTTCTAAGCCATGCCTCTGCGCAGAGGATAGCTTAAATCTTTCCAAACAATCAATAATTTTTTTAACTCTTATTTTTTCCTTACTTGATATTTTTTTAACATTAATATTGTCGACTAAATATTGATTTTGCAGCAAGCTATCAGCAGATTCGATGCCAACATAAGAATAATAATCCTTAGCCCAGTTGCCAATAGTTGGTTCTTGTTCTAAATTATTAATTTTAATTTTACCAGTAGTTATCTTCTCGCTATTTTTCAAAATGCAATCCCTCATCTTATCTTTGAGCTTGTCTCGTTCTGCCAAATCATAAATAGTTAATAATTTTTGTCTGATCTTGTTGAATAGATCATAATTCAACGAGTCTAAAATGAGACTTAAATGATTATTTAATAAATCAACAATATCTTTATCCTCCAGATTAAAAAGGTGCACAAATTTAGCCTTGGTCAGGTAGCTGCCATAACTTTTAAAAAGATCTGGATTTTTTTTAAAAAATTCGGGATATTCTTTAAAAAATCCTTCAATCAAATGCGCTAATGTAATACTATCTCCAACCAAATCTTGCTCAACCATCAAATCGGCGAAAGCCTCTAGTTCTTCTAATATTTTTTTATCCTGTAAATATTCCGGCATAAAAATTATAATTAAACGCCACGGCTACGTCTTTCTCTAACTTGGGCTTGCGCCATCTTATTAAGAATATCGGAGGGGCTAGCGGCAGACCGTAATTTTATGGCGTCGAGTGAAGCCTTGGTGATATTTAAGACATCCTTTAATTCTTGAAAGATCTCTGGCGACGCCAAATTTCTAGCCAAATTGTTCTGTAATCTGCCTTTCTGAGCATCAAAAACGCCCGCCTGATCTAACATTTGAATTAGAACGCGGCCTAAATTAGATAATTGAAATTTACCAAAACCATTCTCTCCACCAACCGCCAAACGATTTAATGAAGTCAAAATTTTCTGCGGATCAAGTTTGGCAATTTCTGAAGCAGAGGCAATTACATGAGCGCTATCATCCCATCCGCTTATGTCTTTTTCATTTTTACCATCCCAATCAACCTCTTTACCGACAGCGTTCTTCATTTTTGGTTTAACTGAGCTAACCAGCTCTCCTTTATCATTCATAACGACTGTTTTAGCCATTTCCCAGTGACCGACCCGTTCTTCTGATTCACCTAAATCATTAAATAATTGCAAAACCTCTTGGTCGTCCAACCCGGTTACCCCTCTCTTTTCACCTCGAACATTCTCCATATTATGAGTAAACCTATATAACCCCTCAGCATCAGCTCCGTATCCTCTATCATTTAGGACTTCATTGAGATTCGCATCATGAGATAATTTTTCTAGAACAGCAATCTTATCAAATTTGTTATCGCGACGGTCAGCATCATCATAGAGATTGATTAACTCGTCGGCATTGGTAACATCCTTAATCTTAGCTGTACTCTCATTAATTGCCTTACGATATTCTCCACGAGTCTCTAGGGCCTTAGGCGTCGCCACCTGAGCTAATTTTTTCTTCAAATGGCTCATCTCATTTTCTTTGTCTTTAATTTCCTTTCCCATTCTTTCGTATTCCTCATCTGATTTAACACTAGTTCTCCTTTCAATAATTTCCTGTTCTTTAGAGTCATTTTCTTTTTTTGTCCTAACATGCACACTGTCTAATTCATCATATTTCTTTTTTGCCTCCTTATATTCATTAGAAAACTCTCCATGAGCAATCCTGGCTTCTCCGACCTTCATTGATGCCTGAAATTTATCATCAGCCAAGCTACTCTCTTTTTCTCTATTGACTCTTAAATTATTTTCTTCTTCAACTAACTTAGTATGGCTGATACTACTGTCAAATTCCTCTTTTTTATTTCTAATCTCTTCACTTTTTTTATCAATGTCTTGTTTTATATCTTTTCTCTTGCCGGGGTTAGAAAACATTTCTTTAAAAGAATTTTTAATTCCTTTAACGCCAAGGAAGCCGCCAACATAATTATCTGTCCAGTCTGCTCCTGCCCCTACGCCCCCTAATACCGCCCTAGCTCCGCCGGACTGTAAATTTTTAATACCCTGCAATTTGATGTCAGTTTCATCTTGTCTTTTTGTTTTTTCAAATCCAGATTTAATTGCCGCCCCAATAGCTACCGGCCGAACATCAAAACCTGCAATTTTCATCGTCTTTCTGGCTAAATAATTATCGCCCGAGAGCAATTTCTTACCTCCAGAGAGAGCCAGTCCCTTCCCCTTCTGCAGTGCCGCGATCCCTTTCCCGGCCAGGCCGCCGGCCGCGCCGCCGATCTGTTGGGAAACCATCAGCCCGCCGACCAGCATCCCGATCGCCACGACGAATTTTATGAGGACGCTTGGCTTAGAGGCATTAGTGACGGTAAAGCCCTGATTAATAGTCGTGCCATAGGCGCTAGCCTTTTCATCAGCGCCGGCGGATCCATAGACAGTGCTCTCAAAAGAGCTGCCCGCGCCCAGAGAAGCCAAAGATAACCAGATAAAGAAAGCGAGGACTGGCCCGACAATCAGATTCTTGATAAATTCGCTCCACCACTGCGAAGCATATTTCTGGCCGCCCGGAAAAGCGGATAAGAGATAGGCGGCTGGCGATAAGACTACATAGATCCAAATCATAACCAGGCGCATCACGAGCATCATCATCATCGTCACGATCACGACGATCGAGACGATCAGATAGATCATGCCCAAGAGGTAGGCGCCAACAATGTTAAAAACGCCCTTAAGATTACCCTCGGATAAAGTAACGATCTCACTGATGCCGAGCATTTCTACGGCGTTGCCGCCGCCGATATCCTTAAAAGCATTGACGAAAGTCAGCATCGCCACCTGGGTCACGTCAATCAATAAACCGCAGATCGTCTTAGAAAAATTGATCAGAATGGCCATCAAAATCAGCTTGGGCAGCCATTTCTTGTAGCTATACTCCTCTAGATGCAAAATAGTGCCGAAAGCGATGATCATCAGGACGATGACGAAGAACATATTGCAGATATCGCGCACAATAACCCAGCCGAGGATAACGGCCTGCGAATCGATGAAATGCTGATAACTGGCAATAACAATTAAAGTCTCCAGAGCTAGACCCAAAATAATCCCCAAAGCCCAGATAAAGATACCAAGTAAGCCAGCAATGATCTCGTTCGCCCAATCTGATTCCGCTAAGGCATTATGACCGACCAGAAAAACTCCGGCTACAACAAGGAGCGAAAGCGAGAGGATAAAATATTTTTTCTTAGTGATCGATGGCATAACCGATTATAGATTGTATTTAAATTTTAACTCTTTAAAAAGGCTATTTGGAGATTTCCTCCCATAGGCTGCCGGCGATCAATTTCAAGGCTTCATAAAAGAAACTAAGCGGATTATCCATCACCCCGACAATCATGGCGACTAAGCTAATTATAGCAATTATCAGGAGAAAGAGCAGCAGGTCGCAAATAGCGAACACAATCATTTCTACTGTCCCGATAGATTTTCCTGATTTATCGGCCCAATCTTTTAACAATGGCGCGGCCTGTCCGCCGCCCGGCAAAAGGTCTGCCCATTCTCTACCTAGCTTACAAAAGAACTTTTCACCGATAACATACCTCAGAAAAACATGGATATTGATCCAAATCAAGGTCAAGCCGAAACTGTCAATCAAATTCAGCCAAGATTGCCGTAATAGCCGCGAGGTGCCTTTCTGGATCGGCGCGGCCGCGGCTGAAGCGCCGCCCGCTAGGCTCAGATATTCCGCTTTCTTCGTTTCCAGGGCAATCTGCCGCTGCTTTTCCAGGATCGTTTCCCGCAAACTCCGGGAACTGCCTACCGAGGCGTCTAACGGATCGCTGCCATCTCTCTGCGCCTCCCGCAAGTTGCCGGCCTTATCGGCCGCCTGTTCCGCGCCGCTATTCTGATTTAGGAGCCGATCATCGATACTCATATTTTTTAAGGCTCTGATTATTTCTAGGCTCACCCGAAAATTTAATTAGAACAATTACTCTGATTGCACTGCGCGCAGCTATTCTGGTTACATTTATAGAACCCCCAATTATCAGTAACAGCAACAGTAATCGTCTTTTCACCAGTTTGATAGTAATAATGATAGAAAACGTGCGGCGCGCCGATTGTCGGACGATGATCTTCATTCGTTACGACCTGAGTATAGCCGTCGCCCCAATCGATATAGATCTTCTTGAGCGGCTGCTGCTCGCTATCGATCAAGCTGTTGAACTCTAAGCGGTAGATGCCTTTCTGTTCGATATTATACGGATTAGTATCCGAGCCGATCCGGCTGTCATTGAAATAGAGCTTGATATTCGTTAATTGGGGCAGGATGGCGCAGAAACTATCTTCGGTTTCGGCATAGGAACTAGAACGGGACGGACGCGTTTCCTCGACACATAACGGAATCTTCTCCGAACCTGAACCGTTCCGCGAAAAATCGAAATTAGCGCTCGGATCCAATTCATATTTACCATCGGAGTTAAGAACCAAGGCGTCTTTAACACTCAAGAAGATATTTTTCAAGATAGTCTTCGCTGACGGATTAGTATAGCTGGCGGCCGACGGCGTCCAAAGAGCTTGGCAAGTACCGTAGCTACCGCAAGTGGTCTGTCCGAGGTTAAGGCCGGTAGTCGAAGTCGCCAGACAATATATGCTGGAATCGCCAGAACAAGCTCCGATCAGGTCACAATTCTTGCCGATACCATTGACGCATCCATAAGGCCGGCCGGCATAAACCGGATCATTCTTATTAGAAAGGTCGCGAAGCGAAATTTTTCCATTGCCGGCAGTTTGTCCCTGGCTAGCCGCGCCGAAAGGCGTATCAGCCAGATTCTGTGGATAATCAGACTTAAAGAAAGGCGATTTCAAGGTAGAGCCGGAATTCTCTTTTACCCTTTCTACCCAAGCATGGTTAGCTCCGCTCGCTTCAACGGTCGGCGACAGCCTCGTACAATTAAAATTAAAATATTTCGCTTCACCGATAACTCCTTCGGATAGGCCGGGAATCGCCTTAAGCTCCGACGCTGAAGCAGGAACGTCATTATAATCATAGACCATCAACTTCGGTTTCTGAGAAGATTCATAGCCATGGAACCCATTAAAGATACCATACCCGACCGGGTAAGGGTCGCTTTGGCATTCCGCCCAATCGCCGCCGTTAGCTGATTGCTCATGAGTAGCCGTTTCAGTCTCCTTTAATAATAGATCGCCGCCGTTCGGAACACAGATAATCTTAAAATAATTATTGTCATCACAATTCCCGGGACACCATTTTTTCGAAATCCAAAGATTATAGCCTGCCGGACAAGGGGTAATGCTGATATTTGAATCGCCATGCGCTGTCCCATAACATTGCCCACTAGTTTTAACGCAATATGAGCCTTCACTATCATTATCACCAATTTTTTCTTCCCCGACGCAAGAGCTCCCAGAAAGAGAAATGTCATCTCTCATAAATTCCTGTTGTAAGAACCCCACTCTCTTCTCCACGATGTCAAAATTCCCGCTTACCTCCGTGCAATAATTCAGGGGGAAATTGCCATTATAGCCCAGGCTGGAAGGGGTAGAAACCGGAATATTATCCATCGGGTACCAGAGCAGACAGACATTCGGATTGAGCGGGTCGTGTTCCAAGCAATAGCCCTTCAGTCCTTCAGCAATGACATTCTTATTCTTATTCTCGCAGCTCAGGCTGGTCGTGGAAGGATAGAGACGGCATTCCGGCGCGGCGAAAACGGTATTAGAAACCTTGAGGATCGGGGTAATGCTGATATCGTCGAAATAGACCGGGCCGGGGACGGTGTTAGAGTAGGCGGATAATTCTATCTTCAAATCCTTCTTGCCGACGCCGAGCTTTAATTTCTCTGTTTTCCGCTGCCAACCGGTATCGGCACGGACGTCTGTCGAGGTTACGGAGCCAAGCTGGTCAGTAATCGTTATCCGGGCAAAAGCGCCGGCCGAATCTTTCGTGCTGACCAGATAATTCAAATAATATTCTTCCGTATCTGAGAAGCGGACTGATATGTCTTCAGCTAAAAGATACCCGGCCTCTCCCACCTTGGGTCCGACCTTAAGATAAGCCGAGCCATTGGCTGGATAATCAGTCCCGAATTTAGTCGCCAGATCCGGACTATTGATCGTACAGCCATATTGGCCAGAGGAGGCGCAAGCCGACGGATAAGTTTCAAAGTCGTATTTAAAATCAGTGTCCAAGCTGCGGCCGTCCAATTTCATGTCACTTAGATTATACTGGTCGGCCAAAGAATAGCCGGTCGCGTTCTGATCGATTTTCGGGTCGAGAGTAAAGATCGCGGAATCGGGATTGGGACTCAGGAAATTCGCACATTCGCCTTTATCGTCTAAGCGGTCGCATTCGCCGAAAGCGTAGCAGGTCTTTTTCTTGGAAACCGGATCCTGGGTATAGGAAATGCAATCCAGCCAGCTGGCGCAGACCCGATCAGGACGAACCTTGACTAGGCGATTGGCCGTACAAGAGCCGGCCGTACTGCAGAGCGCCGGTGTCGTCCCATCCGTAGTCGCGTAAGCGTCCGCAGTCAGACTAGCCGGAGCGGCTCCGTCTACCGCGCGCTCATTAAATAAGATACAGCCGTTATCGAACTTAGTCTGCCCTTGGCAGCTGGTCTTATCGACATTCTTTAATAATTGATAATTGATGGCCAGCTCTTTGACGCTGATCGTTTTTCCGGCTGCGCCGCCTTGGATCAAAACCGCTCGATTATTCATGGCGTTAAAAATGGCTGGCTGGCTGCTGACGATTTCTAGCGAAGTCGTCGCGGCGCCAAACAAATTATTATCGCCCAAACGATTAACAACATTTAAGAATACTAGCCGAGTCGGGCTGGCGCTCGAGCCATTAGTCACGACCGCGCTATAGAGCTTATACGGTTCTAGCCGGATGGCCTGCTGGCCGGAGGCCGGAACAGCACCGTTCCATTTCTCCTTGCTAGCCGCGCCCCAGCCGTCTAAGTTGTCCTCGATTAGTTCATAACTGGGATTCATCACCAGATTCGGCGCGAAACGGGTTACCGGATCGATATATTCCGTGCAGCCGGAAAAGCTGGCTTCGCATTGCCCGGCATTCCCCGCCGGCGTCGGGACCTGGTTGCCGGTTCCGCCGAAACCGATCGTCTTAGAATAGGTGACCGGGCATTCATAATCATTATTATCGATCAAGCATTTCCGAGCGCCGCAATTACTGTCGCTCGTACAAATCTGCCCGAGGCCCTCATCGCTCTCTATCTTCCCGCTGCCATCCAGATCGCAGCGCTTGACCGGGATCTTGAACCAGCGCTTGCCGATTACGCCGGGATTCGTGCTCACCCGATAAGCGCAGGCAGCCGCGCCCGGATTCTTGAAATAACTCGCGGTATTATCATCGACATTCTTCCATTCTTCGCAGCCGACATTGGCCTGAGAACAGAGAATCGTATTATATTGATCCGGGTTATTATTCTTGAAAACATCCGCCCAGCCAGTGAAATTAGCGCCGCCCTGCCCTTCGCCCAAACGGCTGCAGCCCTGGTTAGCCGCGCTGCAGAGCTTGCCAGAATCATAGACCGCATATACTGCGCTATCGCCTTCTACTTTGACACAATCGGCATCCGCGACATTACAACTAGAAGTCGCGACGCCTTTTTCCCAGAAAGCGGCACCGTAAGGCGAATAGTTCTTAGTATCGATCATCTGTTCGCAACCGACGGCCGAATCCGAGCACAAACGCGTAAACCCGTGGAGATTGTGCTTAAGCTGGTTCCGATCCGTATACTGCGTGCAACCGAGATTATAATCCGGTCCTTGATATTGATTCTGGGTATCATAATAACAGGCTTCCGGCGTCTGGCTGGAATTACGGATCAAGTAGTAACGATCAGAAATTCCCGACTCCATTAAAACAATATCGTCTAAGTAGAAATCGGCGTTAGCGCTTACGAACATCACCTCCCCATTCGGATAGCCGGCTGTCGGCTGGCCGACAGGGTGATCTAAATTAAAGAGATTAGCCTGATAGATTCCCCATTCGTTCCCGCCCTTGACTTTGACCGTTGAAAAATTAGCCGTGGCGCCAGTCGCGGGGTTCTGCAGGCTGATCTGCAGATCAGCTTCAACGCCGGAACGAGCTAAAAATTTAAGGCTATAAGCCGAACCGGACCGGACAAAATGGCTAACCGGCAACTCAATCGGCACCTGAGCCGGTATCTTGATAGAATGACCATCTTTATTATTAGCGATATTGCTTAGCTGCAGCGCGCCAGCCACCGGCGAGAACCAGCCGCCCAGGCCGGTCTCAAAATCATAGGAGGCGGCCAAACGGACATTGCTGCCGTTATTGCCATTATATTCACGACAACCGCTCTCTTCCGCCCGACAAGACTGACCTTCGCCCGGAATCGCCTGATAAATACAGGCTTGAGCGGCCGTGTCCCAGACGCCGCCATTCAGGCAGACGTTGCCTTCATTCTTCTCACTCATCCGATAAGTGCGGCAATTATCGGAACAGGTATAGGTCCGGGAGACCAGGTGGTAAGAAACCTGCCCGGCGGCATTATAGAATTCGCGACAATCCGCGTTATAGCGCGGATCGCTGGGCGAGAGACGATAGATTTCCGCATCGCATAAAGCGCTGCCGTCAGCCGCGACTTCCGGAGCGGTCACCGCCGGTTGGCTGCCATTCTTTTTCAGGCTATAAGCCTTGAGTTGATAACCATTTTCTGTTCCTTCCCAGGAATAAAAGTTAGCACAAGCCGTCGCACTCGGCTTGATGCATTGCTTGAGCCGCGTATAGTATTCTTTCTGCTCGCCGCCCTGGCTTAAGGCGTCTAAATTCGTAAATTCATTGCAGCCGGCGGCGGCGGCGCTACAAGCGGTCGCTTTAGCCGGAATCAAATTTTCCGCAACCGGAATATTGAAATAGCTGCCGCGGGCGATATAGACGTCATAACCTAAACAATCGGCCGGACAGTAGTCCGCGTCCGTGGTCTTCGCGCCGATCGTGAAATTATCCCTGGCTGAAGTATAACGCTCGCAACCGACTTCATCCTTATTGCATTTACGGGCATAATCCGCGCAGACCGTTGGCGCGTCGGATTTCAGGTTATAGTCTTTGGTCGCGCTGGTCGCGTCGACATAGCAGGCCTTCTCCAAATAAGGCGGCAATAATCTTTCATAAAATTTAAAGGCGCCATAAGAGCTATAACCCGTATCCCAATTGCTCATTTCAAATTTCAGATTCCGCAGATAGAAAACTGCCCCGGCGCCGGCGCTAACTTTAAAATCCGGTTCATTGAAAGACCGGCCGGCCGGCATGGTCGCGCTTAGATGCTGCCAGCTGCTTAAAGTATCCGTGCCGACAGAAACGCTATCGGTGCCAGCGCCAATCGTCATTATAACCCCCGTCCCCGATGTTCCTCTAGCGGCGAGATAAACATCCGCGCTTAGCGTATAGGATTGGCCGCCCATAATTTGGAAATTGGCGGGCAAAAGCGAATTGCGATTATCAGAATAGACGCCTGACCACCCGGAGGACGAAGATAATTTCAAAGCTTTTCCGGACGCGTTACCCGGCTCCTCGCTCGCATTGACGATCGTTGCCTGGCCGATGATCGGCCAATCGTTCAATTTACCGGCCGTAGCGCTATCACCAATGCTATCATTAGTAAAATCGGAATTCATAACCAGATTCGCGCCCCAGGTCGGCTTGATCCGCAATAAGCCGGTGCAGCCTTCGTTGTTTTTAGTGCAAGCGCTCAGGTTCTTATTCAGATACCGGACAATGCCGCCATTCCAAGAAACAGCCTGGGTTGAAGCGGCATAGGTCCCAGACAAGGCATACTGGCGGCAGCCGGAGTTATTAGAATTACAATCGCTATAATCTAAGGTATTTTTCAAATAAGAAAAGCGCCGGCCAGCCGCGTCGGAAAAAGATTGGCAGGTATTATTGATCGGTTGGCAAGAAGCGGTATCGAAATTCCAGGTCCGCCTTTCACTATTACAGTAGCCGTAAGCTTCGCAACTGCCGTCGTCCTTTTCCTTGATACAGGTCTGATTGTCCGCGCAATAGTCATCAGCGCGGGTAATACTGAGCGTGCTAGAAGCCGGCGCTACGGCCGGAATGATGTTCATGCTCAAGATCTGGGCGCCGACGCCTTCTTTCTGGCAATAATTCAACGGTGCTTTCAAGACCCAGTTCGGGTCGACTAAGCCGACGCACCAGGCGCGTTCAGCCAGGAAATCAGTGCTGAAAGAATTATATTGGTCATTTGGATCGAAGCAGGAAACCAGGTCGCTGAGCGTCGCTTTTTTCGGTTTTTCCGGGTCGGCAACGAGTTCTCGCGCCGCCTTTTCCCAGCCGGTCGGGACAATGCGATATTTCCGTAAAATCAGGATATTGCGCAAAGAATAAGCGCTATTATAGCTGCTACCATAGCTTTCCGCGGTAATCTGCCAGTCGCCGTGGAGATAGCCGTCAGCGATCGCTTCCGCCACGGTCTTCTTCTCAGTAATCGCCTGCATGAACTTATCATCAACGACGCAATTATCCGGGCCGGGATTCTTCGGATTCGGACAGATTGCTAAAGAAGACAAGACGTCATAATCAGTCCGGATGCCGAATTTCGGCTGAAGCAAGGAGGTTGTCACCTGCTTCACAGCTTTTTCTCCCTTCTGTGCGCCGGGATCGGCGCCGGGGTCAGTCAGGGTCGCGCTGCTAGAGCCGCCCGTCTGCTTCGCGAGATTCCTTAATAAATTATCAAAGGCAGCAATATATAATTGATTCAAAAAGATATTAGCCGAGTCGATCAGGATATCGCCGGTTGTTTTTCCTAGAGCCTCCTGCCGCGCACGCGCGGCCGCGTCTGCTTCTCGCTGCGCCTCGCCCGGCACGCCCTGGATGGCGCCGGCAATATCACGGACATCTAAGAAACCTTTATTGGTAATAAATTCGCTCTTAGTCACCTCTTCCTTATAATTAGACTGGCTAGAGAGGTCCGCACGCGCCAAAAGATAGATGCCGACATCGTTGGAGCGCGGATCAAAGATGCTAGTGAACTCCTGCAAATAATTATCGTCACGCAAGCTGGCTAACTTCTTATTGATATCATCCCCCCAGCTCTTGATCATCTGCGAAGCGGTACAATTCGGTCCTTGCGGCCGCTGCTGGTCGACCAAGCCAAGGCCGATCCTGATCTTCGCTTCTAACGAAGAGGGGCTACAGACGTTGAAAGACGGGGTAACGTTGCCGACATTGCTGGAATTAGCATTTTTGGCCGCGCACTCTACGGCAGCCGTATCGGCCTGGCTGATACAGTAGCGATAGCTGGCGGCATCATCGAAAAAAACATCAGCACAGGTCCGCACGTCAGTATCATACTGGTTCTGACACGTCATATTCTGATCCGGCGCGTTCAGATTATTGACGAAGCTTTCGATGAAAGCCCCGGCTGCCTCATCTCCAGCCTGCTTCAAATAATTTTCTAAGCTCATCGTGACAAAAAGCGGTTTCTGCCCTTGCCCGCCGGAACCGATATAATTAGCGGCGTCATAAGCGATCTTATTCAGGGCGGAAGATAGGGTCCGCTGGAAAGCGATGGAACCGGCTTTCTGGATAGCGTTCCAAACGACAGTCGAGGTCTTCTCCCAGACCCAAGCCGCTGAATTAACTATCGTATTGCCGACATCCGTAACAAAACCGCCAACCTGCGCCTGCGCCGGCTTAAGTGGCAATAATAGGGTTAAGACTAGACTCAAGCTTAAAAAAATGACAGCCATCTTCCCGCCTGGCCGACTCGCCCTTTCTTTTTTCGTCTTCAAAAAAGAAAACATGTTTATGGAGTTTGATTTTGCTTATTTAAAGTCTCCTGATAGCTTCTCATCAAATCAGCATCACTGATCTTATCCAGATCTTCCTTGTTCGCGCCGGCGGAAATCAGGAGGGCGCGGAGAGCCGCGGCGTCTACCTGGCCGCTAAGGGCGTTCTGCAGAGCCGCTTCATCGGTACCGGAGGCGTTCAGATCAACGGGCGCAGCGGGCGGCAAATCCGTGGCGGACGAAGTAGCGCTATCCGTTTCCACTGGGACGCTCAAATTGCAATTCTGCCCTTCCGGACAGTTCGGGTCAGTCCCT
Organism: Patescibacteria group bacterium; assembly: GCA_041651195.1. Taxonomy (GTDB): domain Bacteria; phylum Patescibacteriota; class Patescibacteriia; order Patescibacteriales; family UBA12465; genus UBA12465. The sequence continues at coordinate 85,706 of JBAZJR010000001.1, read as the reverse complement.
CTTTCAACTTCTTCCCGATCAGAGAGATTATCGCTATCCGTATCTTCCAAATAAGGCGAAGTGTTATAAGTATAGATTTCGTCATAATCCGACAAGCCATCATTGTCTGTATCTTTGCTCCTCAGGAGAGTCGCCAAGTCAGTAGAGCTGGCAATGCTGCTATAATCGACACCATCCCGGAAAGCAAATGGCTGATTGATCTGCGCCCGGATCTGCCAGATCCAAAAAATGACGATAGCTAGCGCCAAAGCCGCCAAGATAATCACCGCCATCCTCTGGGGCTTAGGGAGCCGGCCTGAATTAGCATTTGAATCACGCATGGGCGAGATAATAGTTTTAATTGATTTTATTATACCATAAACAGCCGCAAAGCCGCAAATAATTTTCGCCAATCTTGGACGGATAAATCTTCCGCCCGGACTCTTGGATCAAAGCCCTGCCGGGTCAATAGATCATTCAGGTTTGACGGCTCTAATTTTAAGCCGGCGGCTAAATTATTTTTCAGCATTTTCCGCTTGGCGCTGAAGCCGATCCGGACCAGCCGGAAAAAATCCTTGTCCTCTTCCTTCGTCTGGCTGTCTCTTTGGCTCTGATGACTAACGATCTTAATAATAGCGCTATCGACGGCTGGCTCCGGCCAAAAATTACCGGCTTTAACCGTCCGGATGATTTCTGGCGAGGCATAATATTGGACAGACGCGGCCAGCAAACTCATCGCCGGCGGGCGGGCGACGATCCGCTCCGCTACTTCTTTCTGCAACATCAGGACCAAGGAATCCGGCCGCGAATCCTGGCTCAGGAAGCGCCGTAAAAAAAATGAGGTAATATTATAGGGGAGATTGGCGACAACTTTATAATGACTGGCGTTTGGCGGCAAATGGCGAGCGATATCAAAACTCAAGATATCTCCGTTAACGATTGCGACATTCTCCACGCCTTGGGCATCGACTCCTGTCTGCAGATAGGCGGCTAATTTATCATCCAGTTCTACGGCGATCACCTGCTTGACCCGCGCGGCCAGCTTAGCCGTCAAGAAGCCCAGGCCCGGGCCGACTTCTAAAATGATATCTTCCGGCTTCAAATCGGCGGCCGTAATGACATCATCATAAATTTTCTCATTGATTAAAAAATTTTGCCCCTTGGAGCGAGCGGGTTTAATCTCAAATAAACGACAAATTTCTCTTGTTTTAACTAATAAATCAGACATTAATAATATCTTATTAAGTAAGCGCGCCTATTTGACCACCAGATTCAAGAGCTTGCCCGGCACAAAAATAATCTTAGCGATCTCTTTCCCGGCCAGCCATCTCTGGATCGCTTCGTTATCGCGCGCCAGGACTACTGCCTCATCTTCAGAAATGTCCGCGGCGGCCTCGATCGTCGCGCGCAACTTGCCATTGATAGAAATAGCCAGATTAACCGTCTCATCCTTGATCAAGGCTGGGTCGAACTGCGGCCAGACAGATTTAAAAATACTCCCTTGATTCCCCAACCTCTCCCAGATCTCCTCGCTCAAGTGCGGCGCGAACGGCGCTAGAATCTGCAACAGGCAAGAAAACCTGGCGGCGTCAAAAGGCCAAGCCTGATGCGCATTCCTATATTCCGTCAGCTCATTAGCTAAGATCATCAGCGCGGAAACCGCGGTATTCAAACGGAAATTTTCAATATCTGATCCGACTTTCTTGATCGTCTTATGCAGGAGCGACAAAAGCTTCTTATCTTCTTTGACCGGAAGCGGCCCCTCGGCTGATAAGCGCTCGATCTTTTCTAAAAATTTACGCGTCCCGACCAGGCCGTTAGTATTCCAGTTAGCCGCCTGCTCAAATGGCCCCATAAACATCTCATAGACCCGCAGGGCGTCCGCGCCGAATTTCGCGACCATCTCGTCCGGATTGATGACATTCCCCCAGCGCTTGCTCATCTTCCGTCCATCCTCACCCATGATGAGACCCACATGCTTTAATTTAGTAAAAGGCTCGTCATAGCTCACCACGCCGAGATCATACAAGAATTTATGCCAAAAACGGGCATAGATCAGATGGCGTGTCGCGTGTTCAGCGCCGCCGACATAAAAATCTACCGGCGACCAATAAGCCTCTTTTTGCTTATCGACCAGAGCTTCATTATTATCCGGATCAATATATCTTAGATAATACCAGCAGGACCCGCCCCACTGCGGCATAGTATTGGTTTCCCGCTTGGCCGGACCGCCGCAAGACGGACATTTGATATTGACCCAGTCGGTGATCGCGGCCAGCGGCGATTCGCCCGTACCGGTCGGCTCATAACTATCGACTTCTGGCAACATAAGCGGCAATTCCTCTTCAGGCACTGGCACGACGCCGCATTTGGCGCAATGGATCAGGGGGATCGGTTCGCCCCAATATCTCTGGCGGGAATAGACCCAGTCCTTGATCTTATAATTTATTTTCCGGAGGCCGCACTTTTTTTCTTCCAGCCAATCGGCCATCCGGAGGCGCGCTGACTCGGAAGATAGGCCGGAAAATTCGCCGGAATTAACCAATACCCCGTCCGCGGTATAACAGCCGCCGAAAGTCTTATTCTCCGGATCATCCAGAGAGGCGACGGATTTCCTGATCCGGCAGGCGTATTTTTCGGCAAATTCAAAATCCCTTTCATCGTGGGCCGGGACGGCCATAACCGCACCGGTGCCATAAGAATTCAAGACATAGTCGGCGATAAAGATCGGCACCGCTTCGCCGCTAAAAGGATTGACCGCTTGCATCCCCTCTAAAAGCACGCCCGTCTTTTCCTTATTCAGATCCGTGCGCTGCAAATCGGTCTTATTCTTGACCTCGGCCAAATAAGCTTCCACGGCCGGCCAATTTTTGACCCGCTCTTTGAGCGCGACCACTAATTTATTCTCCGGCGCCAAGACGACATAAGTACAGCCGAATATGGTATCGACTCGGGTCGTAAAAACTTTGATGGCCTGATCCGTATCTTTGATCTTGAAATCGATCTCGGCGCCCTCGCTGCGGCCGATCCAATTCTTCTGCATCTCTTTGATCGATTCTTCCCAATCCGGCAATTTTTCCAGATCAGCCAAAAGGCGCTCGGCATAATCAGTGATGCGCAAAACCCACTGGCGCATCGGCTTCTGTTCCACGTCGCTGCCGCACCGTTCGCATTTCCCGTCCTCCAAATCTTCATTGGCGAGCCCGGTCTGGCAGGAGGGACACCAATTGATCGGCTCAGACGATTCATAAGCCAGGCCCTTCTTCCACATCTCCAAGAAAGCCCACTGCGTCCATTTATAATATTTCGGATCAGTCGTATTTATTTCCCGATCCCAGCCATAAGATAAGCCCAGCAAGCCTAATTGCCTCTTGAAAGTGGCGATATTGGCGGCGGTCGCCGCGCGCGGATGCAGCTTATTCTTGATCGCGTAATTTTCCGCCGGTAAGCCGAAAGCGTCCCAGCCCATCGGGTGCAAGACGTTATAGCCCTGCATCATCCGCCGGCGCGCAAAGATATCGGTCGCGATATAACCCTTAGGGTGGCCGACATGCAAACCGGCACCAGAGGGATATGGGAACATATCCAGAATATAATACTTCGGTTTGGCCGGATCGGTACCGGTCTGATACAAAGCGCTATCTTGCCAACGCTTTTGCCATTTTTTTTCTAAATTTTGATGATCGTACATATATTTATAATTCCCGTCTTTATAATTCCAGCCCGACCGGCGCATGGTCGGAGCCCGCCACTTGATCCAAGATATAAGCTTTCTTAACTAATCTTCCCAGTTTAGCGGAGACGCAAAAATAGTCAATCCGCCAGCCGACATTACGCGCGCGGGCGCCCGCCCGAAAACTCCACCAAGAATACTGGATCTTTCGGCCGTTGGCCGCCCGGAAAGTATCGATAAAACCTGACTTTAAAAATTTCGTCATCCAATCCCGCTCCTCAATCGTAAAGCCGGCATTCCCCTCGTTCTCTTTCGGCCGAGCAAGGTCGATAGCCGTATGAGCGACATTGAAATCGCCCGTGACGATAACCGGCTTGCGCTTAGCCAGCTTCTTGACATAAGCAAGCAAGGCATCATTGAATTCTAATTTATATGGCAGGCGCGATAGCTCGTGGTTGGCATTCGGGAAATAAACATTTAAAAGATAAAACCGAGACGACTCCAAAACCTGGACGCGGCCTTCCGCGTCGAACTTCTTGATCCCTAAGCCAGCCGTCACGGCCTTGATCCCGCCGAGTCCGGCGCGCACCAAAATCGCCGTCCCGCTGTAGCCGGGCCGGACCGCGGAATTCCAATATTCATCATAGCCGGCAAAATCAAATTCAATCCCTGCCTTGGCCGCGGCGGAAATCTTTATTTCCTGCAGGCACAGGATATCTGGGCGCTCTTTGGTTAAAAATTCCTTAAAGCCTTTTTTGACGACCGCGCGTATGCCGTTGACGTTCCAAGAGATTATTTTCATATCTTATGATATAATAAAGTATAGTTTAAATTAACCAATCTTTCAATTTTATGAGTTTGGATTCTAAGCTGAATGAACGGCTTAAATTCGCAGCCATGAAGGCGCGCCATCAAAAAGTCTTATTACCCTGGTATAAGAAGTGGTGGGGGGTAGTTATCCTGATAATTTCCGGGCTGCTACTGCTCTATCTGGCTCTCGCCAGCCTCTATGTCGTCAACGCCACCCGGCAACTCCTAGCCAGCCAAGGCTGGCAGATGAGCGCCGCGGAAAAAGAAGCTTATCTTAAAACGATCAGCGGCGACGGCACGAACTATTCTCTGGGCAGCCAGGCGCCGCAAGTGACAATTATCGAATTCGGCGACTTCGCTTGCCCTTACTGCAAGGAGTCTTCCCCGGTCATCAAGAAACTAGCGCAAGAATATAGCAGCCAGATCAAGGTCGTCTGGCGCGATTACCTGCGCAATGAAGATTCGATCGACCTGGCGATGGCGGCGCGCTGCGCCGGCGAACAAGGGAAATTCTGGGAAATGCATGATTTATTGTTTGAAAATCAAGATAACCTGACGACGGCTGATAGCGCGCGCCCGGGGAAGCTCATCGCCTTAGGCGACACTCTTAAATTAAATAAGGACCGCTTCACTACCTGCCTGACAGACCGTAAATACCTAGAAGCAGTGAAGAAGGATTATGACGACGGCAATGCCCTGGAAATCGTGGGCACGCCCAGCTGGTTCGTCAATAATTATTACCTATACGGAGACCTCTCCGAACAAAAATTCCGCGAACTGATCGGCGGTATCATCAAATAACATGGAAAATGTCAGAATCCACGGCCGAGGCGGGCAAGGTGTCGTGACCGCGGCTGAAATCATCGCCATTGCCGCTTTTTACGAGGGACGCGAAGCGCAAGCCTTCCCTAATTTCGGCGTGGAAAGGACCGGCGCGCCGATCCAGGCTTACGCGCGAATAGATGATCAGCCGATCATTACCCGCGAACAGATCTATGAACCGGATATCCTGATCATCCAGGACGCCACGCTGATCGATTCAGCCGATGTCTTCCGGGGCGCGACCGAAAAAACGACGGTCATCATCAATTCGGCGGACAATAAATGGCCGGAATTAAAAAACAGATTCCCGCATCTGTACTTTACGCCAGCCACGGAGATCGCCTTAGAGATCTTCGGGCGCAATATCGTCAATACTGTCATCCTGGGCGCCTTTGCCAAACACACCGGATTAATCAGCTTAGAGTCGCTAAAGAAAGCGATCGCGGAAAAATTCGCTGATAAGAGCGAAGCGATCATCGCTAAAAATATCCTGGCGGCGACTAAGGATTACGAAAGCAAATTATGAAAAAAACCAAATTAAAATTAAGTGCGGGAGCTAATACCAGTCTCACGAATAAGACCGGCGGCTGGCGGACGCAGAAGCCGGTCACTGATCATCAGGCCTGCATCGGCTGTTCGCTCTGCGCGAAAATCTGCCCGGAAAACTGCATCCAGATGCTCCCCCGCGCCGGATCCCACCAGCTCAAACCGATAACCGATTATAACTATTGTAAAGGTTGCGCCTTATGCGCTAAAGAATGCCCGGTCAAAGCGATTAAGATGGAAAATGATTATTAAAGATAATTATTAGGGATAAAAAATATTAACGATGGCTATCTTTTAAAGATAATTTAGGAACAAGACCATGCCTAAGAAAAAACAAATCCTGGAAGGTTCGCGCGCTATCGCCTTGACCGTGAAGAATATCGGTCCGGCAGTCGTCTCCGCCTATCCGATCACGCCGCAGACCCATATCGTGGAAGATCTGGCCAAGCTCAAGGCGAGGGGCGAAGCAGATTTTGAATATGTCCGCGCTGAAAGCGAATTTGCGGCCGCCTCTATCGTCTTAGGGGCGAGCGCGACCGGGGTCCGGACTTATAGCGCGACCAGTTCCCAGGGCTTATTGCTGATGACCGAAGTGATTTATAATATCGCTGGGATGCGCCTGCCGGTCGTCATGACTTGCGCCAATCGCGCCGTTTCCGCGCCGATCAATATATGGAACGACCATAGCGATGTCATGAGCGTCCGCGATGCCGGCTGGATCCAATTATTCGCCGCGGATAACCAAGAAGCGGTCTATCAGCATATCTTGGCTTATAGACTGGCCGAGTCCTTGCGGCTGCCGGTCATGATCAATGTCGACGGCTTTATCCTGACTCATTCTTATGAGCCGGTCTTGATCCCTGATGCCAAGATCATTAAACGCTATCTAGGCGCCTATCGGCCGTCTGCCGGCACTTATCTTAATCCAGCTGACCCGGTCACGCTCGGCGCCTTTTTCACGCCGCAGCATTATATGGCTACCCGAGAAAATCTGCATGATGATCTAAAGGGCAGCCTGGCCGCCATCCCAAAAGAATACCGAGCCTTAAAAAAAACTATGGCTTTCCGGGGAACAGGAAATATAGACAATGGGCTGATTGAATATTACGGTTCAAAAAAACCGGCGACCATCATCGTCGCCCTAGGCTCCATGGTCGGGACGATCCGGTCCGCTATCAAAAATGACAATAAGGTCGGCTTATTAAAGGTAAAAGTTTATCGTCCTTTTCCGGCAACTGAGATCGCGAAGCAGCTGATCGGAGCCAAAAATATCGCGGTCATCGAGAAGGCGATCAGCCTGGGCCAGGCCGGCCCGCTCTTTAGCGATATCGCCGCCAGCCTAGCCGCCGCGCCAGCCGCGGGACGAAGCGCCCGAGAGACAAGACTAAAAAATTATATCGTCGGCTTAGGCGGCCGGGACGTCACGGAAAAGATGATGATCCGGATCATCAAGGATGCGCCAAAAAATAATGATTATTTAAAATTTATCGAGCCTATATGAAAAAGCTTAGGATCTTAAAACTGCTTTTTATCCTCGCCTTAGCCTTCCCTCTGGGCGGCGCCTTGGTCTCGACGGCGATATTAGCGACGCCCCAAGAAGCTAAGGCCGCTGACCCTGCGCCGCTCGACTATTACCCGCAGGTCCAGCTGCCGGTTTCCGGCTCAGGATTAAATCAGGCTTCGACGGCCGTGGGCTCTTATAAAGATGGCGTGATGAGCAGCGACCTCCTAGCTCGCTATATCAAAGCCATATACGATTACGGCTTGATGATCGGCGGAATCTTGGCCGCTATCGTCCTGATGGGCGGCGGCGTCCTCTGGCTCACTTCCGGCGGCAATGACTCTAAAGTCACCCAGGCGAAAGAGTTAATCTCCGGCAGCATCACCGGCCTGGTCATCCTCTTCAGTTCCTGGGTCATCTTAAATACGATCAACCCGGATCTGTTGCAGCTTCAAATTCTCAAAACCAAGGTTATTAATGTCGTCACTCTAGAAGGAATAGAATGCCAATGGCGCTGCGTGCCGGTGGGACAAAAATGCGAAGGCGGCGGCGGTCATGATGCGATCCAGGCGACCAGCCAATGGAGAAGCAATAAACAAGATTATTGTCTCGATAATATCGGAGCAATGCCGACTAACGCTTGTCCAACCGGTCAATTATATGATTGTTGTTGCCGGAATAAATATGACATTCCAGCGGCAGACGGAGACGCTATGCTCGCCTGTCTAAAAGGGACTACTGGAAATGCCTTTAAAGAAGAGGGTTCAGATTGCTACATACAAAGTACCGGCGTAAGCGGTTATTGTAAAACGGTTAAGAAAGATGGTAGCGCTAATTATAGTAAGTGCATGCCTTGCCTGCAAATTGGAGAGAAATGTACGGATAATATGGGGGATTACGAATGCGCAGATAGCAACGGCAAGTGTGGCAGCACGCATGGTGATTGCAATTCTTACGCCCCTGATTCAGAAGCTTACGACAACAGCGTCACCGATCAAATTTTTACTTACATAAGTGGGAACAAGATAAAATGCAATTCTTTGAATGATCTTACCGCCTGGGGATTCAATTGGATCTTGGGCACTAGCGATATTTATGTCGAATGTAAATGTGAATAATTTATGGGTATAGATAAAAATAACTTTCTCTCCCCCGGCCATAACGCCTGCGCCGGCTGCGGCCAGCTTGTGGCGGCGCAAGCGGTGATGCGAGGGCTTAATAAAGACGTCATCATCGCCAACGCGACCGGTTGTTTAGAAGTGACGACGACCGCTTATCCGCAAAGCGCCTGGGGGCTCCCATGGATCCATTCCCTATTTGAAAACGCGGCCTCGGTCGCTTCCGGCATCAAAGCAGCCCTGAAACAGAAAGGCGACACCAAGACCAAGGTCGTCGTCCAGGGCGGCGACGGCGGGACTTACGATATCGGGATCGGGCTCATCAGCGGCATGTGGGAACGGGGCGAGAATATCTTGTATATCTGTTATGATACCGAAGCTTATTCTAACACCGGCATCCAAGCTTCGGGCGCGACACCTTACGGCGCGAGCACCACGACGACGCCGGACGGATCAGCCGCCATCGGCTCCACCCAGGCCAAGAAAGACATGCTGGCGATCGCTTTGGCGCACGGCGTCCGCTATGCCGCCCAGTCAACCGCCGGCTGGCCGGATGACATCACGGCTAAAGTAAAAAAAGCTCTGGCGACAGATGGCCCGAGCTATCTCCAGATCCTCTCGCCCTGCATCCCGGGCTGGAAAATAAATAACGATGAGGCTGTAACGATGGGCAAACTAGCCGTCCAAACTGGGCTTTATCCGCTCTTAGAATATGTAAGCGGACAGCTTGTCTCTTCCAGCATCAAGCCTGATTTCCAGGCTCGGCCCGTCGAAGAATATTTAAAAAAACAGGGGCGCTTCAAACATTTAAAGGCAACGGAAATCGCCTCTATCCAGGCGGCGGCAAACGCGAATATTAAGCGTTATAAGTTATGAAAGTACTAAAATATCTAAAACTCGGCCTAGCCTTAGGCTTCTTCCTCTCCCTGCCAATACAGGCGCTCGCTAATTGTATGTGGGTGCTTAATAACGAATGTAGCGAGATCGGCAAAACTAACGCCTGGAGCTTGAGCGACAATAGTGCAAATTGCCAGGCTACCGTCAAGCCATCCGGCACGACGGTAAAATGTTGCTGCGCCGCAGAAGTCGCTGGCTGCTGTGAAAAAACAGACAAACAGAATAACGTGACAACCGAAGACTTGACCGGCGAAAAATGTAAAAGCATTACCTATGCTGCTACCGTTTTCTATCAGGATTTTAAAGCGCAGAATAACCGCTGCGTGCCGAAAAACTCCCTAGGAAATTGCGTCTGGCGCTCGTTCGGCAGCTGTAATAATGGCGAAGTCAAAGAAGAAAGCAATAATTGTCCTGGCGAACGGCCGGCCGCGAAAATCATGAATGGCGAGGCGATTGAGCCAAGCTGTTGCTGCACTAAAACCGCGACGACGCCCCCGACGGTCACGCCATCTACTCCGCCTAAATTTACTATGCCGGAACTGCAAATAGCTATCCCGGGCCTGACTCTCACCCCTTCCAGCTCAATAAAATATACAGCCAATCAAGACGGCAGCTACCAAGTGGAGATCCCTTGGCTATCCGAATATATCTTAGCGATTTATAATTATGGGTTGAGTATCGCTGGCATCCTTGCGGCGATAACCCTGATGGCCGGCGGAGTCTTGTGGCTTATCTCCGGCGGCGATGCCTCAAAAACCACCCGGGCGAAAGAACTAATCGCTGGCAGCGTGACTGGGCTCGTCATCCTTTTTTCTTCCTACCTGATCTTATTCGAAATCAACCCCGATCTAGTACAGCTTAAATCAATATCGATCGGCTCAATCAAAGAGGTCGATCTGGAACCGCTCTCTAATGACGGCAACCCCAATAATACTAAGGATTGTGAAAATTGCGTAATTTTAGATAACAATATTCCTTATAAAAATGGCAATAAACTCAATACGGCTCTGAACGATAAACTGAAGAGCGCCTGGGCTGGGTCAAACGGCGTCGCCTGGCGCGTCACCGAGGCTTATCCGCCCTCTTCTACGCATCGAAGCGCTTGCCATTATAACGGCGCCTGCGTCGATGTCGGACTGACTGGCGATAAGAGCTGTGCTAACGTCAATAAATTGATTACGATCCTCCAGAATGCCGGCCTCCGCGTATTGAATGAATACACCGATTGCAATGGCACGAAAACAACCTATACGACTGGCGGCCATATACACGTCTATTAGCTTTAAAGCGCAAAATCTCTACAAAAAACCGCCTAACGCGGTTTTTTTGGCCTTAATTTTATCCGCCCTTAGCGCCCCCGATCCATAGCTTCATTCGCCAGCCGATCAGCGGCCGCGTTCTGCTCCCGCGGAATATGGGTGTAAGTAATCTTCTGGAAATTTAACGAGAGATTATGGATAGTCAAGAACAAAGGCGCTAAGTCTTTGTTCTTAACTTTATATTCGCGATTCAGCTGCCGAACCACGAGTTCGCTATCCAGATAACATTCCAGTTCGGTCGCGCCCAGAGCCTGGGCTTTTTGGAAAGCCGCGACGAGGGCGCGATATTCGGCCTGATTATTAGTCGCGATTCCCAGATATTCGGAAATTTCCGCGACGACGCGTCGTTCGCTGTCATACAGGACGGCGCCGATCCCAGCTGGACCGGGATTGCCGCGCGCTCCGCCGTCGGTATAGATGATTAATTTCATATTTTAATATTTAGGCTGCTAACCGCCATGCCGCTTGATATCCACGATCTTCAGTTGCGGTTCCCGCCGGCCGTTAAAATCATTGATCTCTAAATAATACACCAAGTCGACCTGGTCACCGATCCGAAATCCTTGGTAATTCTGAGCGGCGCCGAAGGCCAAGGCCCAAACCGAAGCCATCGTCCCCGCGGCCGGATCCGCGGCGGAAAGGCGAAATTTAATATGCTGATTATCAAGGCCCATGGTCACGATATCGTCGATGCGCAAAGCATAACTCACGAGGCGGGGCTGGGGATTATTCTGGCCGAAAGGAGCGAGCGAGTTAATGCTCTCCGCCAAACTAAGATTGATGTCCGCCGCTGGCAACTCCGCCTCGATCTGTAATTTCGGCACGAGCGCGGCCGGATCCAAGCTGGCCGCGGCTAAAGCTAATAATTTTGCCTGAAAAGCGCGCAAATTTTCTTCCGTCTTGATGGAAAACCCGCAAGCCATCGGATGGCCGCCGTATTTATCTAAGAATTCGGCGCCCTCTTCCACGGCAGCGATCAGATTGAATTCTTCAACCGACCGGCCGGAGCCTTTGAAGGCGACTTTCTTGGCGGCCAATTTCTTAGTAGCTGGGTCGAACTCAGCTTCCTCCACTAAACGCGCCACGATCAAGGTCGGCCGATAATATTTTTCCGCGATCCGACCAGCGACCAGGCCAACGACGCCCTCATTCCAGACCTGATCCGGTCCGGCTACGCCGAAAATCACCAGCGGCAAATTCTGGGGATCAATCTGCGCCTCTACGGCGGCGGCGATTTCCTCGGTAATCTGCTGGCGGCTGATATTGCGCTGATTGAGCTCACCCGCCAATTCCTTCGCTTCCGACGGATCAGTGGTCGTCAGCAAGGAAAAAGCACTATTAGCATGGGCTAGGCGGCTGGCGGCATTGAGGCGCGGACCGATCTGCCAGCCGATATTCCAGGCTTCCAGCTTCCGGCCGCTGTTTATCTTCGCGACCTTGATCAATTCATTGAGCCCGAGGCGCTTATACTGGTTCAAGATCTCTAAGCCATGTTTCACTAGCTGGCGATTCTCGCCCAAGAGGCTGACCATATCCGAAACCGTGCCGATCGCGACGAGATCCAAGCATTTTTCGCTGATCATTTTTTTCTGCTTATCCGGCAAGTCGGCTTTGGCTAAAAGCGCGCTGATCAATTTAAAAGAGACTCCCACGCCGGCCAATAATTTCCAAGGGTAATTATCGCGGGGATCAGCGGGATTAATATAAGGGCAAGGGGGCAGATCCGCTTCTGATTCCGGCAAGACATGATGGTCAGTAATAATAATATCCAGCCCCAGGCCTTGCGCATAAACGACTTCCGCCTTATTGCGGATGCCGTTATCGACCGTGATCAGCAGCTTGAAGCTTCGGGCGGCGATCTGATCGATCGCGGCCCGGTTCAAGCCATAGCCTTCAGAAACCCGATCCGGCAGATAGACTTCCGCCTTCCCGTGCAGGATATTTAAAGTTTCTAACAAGATGACGGCGGAAGTGACGCCGTCGGCATCATAGTCGCCGTAAACGACGATCTTGTCGCCAGCCTTGATATGCGCGATGATCAGGTCGACGGCCGCGGCCATATGCTTGAACAAGAAAGGATCATGATAGGCGGCGTCGGCAAAAAAAGCCTGGATATCAGAAGCGGTCGCCAAACCGCGATTAAACAGCAATTGCAAGATGACCGGATCAAGATCCGGGCGTTCCAGCCGGAGGCCGGCCGGCATCTGAGGCGCGATCTGCCATCTTTTCATCGCGATATGATTAATAAATAAAACCGACCAGAGCGGTCCAAGCCACCATAGAAACCACCACGAAAAAAGAAATGATGGTCCAGACAATCTTGATCACTTTCCTTCTTTTCATAAATTATCTTTTTAAAATCTTAACGAAAGTATCCGGCGGAATCTCAACGCTTCCCTTCCCGGCCGCCATCATCTTTTTCTTGCCCTTCTTCTGCTTCTCCAAAAGTTTACGTTTCCGGCTGACATCCCCGCCATAAAGCTTAGCGGTCACGTCCTTACGCAAGGCGGAAAGCTTTTCCGCCGCGATGACTTTGCCGCCGAGAGCAGCCTGGATCTTGACGGCGAACATCTGCTTCGGCAGATTATCCTTCAAGATCTCTACGATCTCCCGCCCCTGGCGCTGGGCATCATCGCGATAGACGATCGTCGCGAGCGATTCGACAATATCTTCCGCTACTAGGATATCCATCTTGACGACATCGGCCGGACGATAATCTAGATAATCATAATTGATGGAGGCATAGCCGGCGGAGACGCTCTTTATCTTATCATAAAAATCGGTCAAGATCGCGGACAAAGGTATTTCGTAATGGAGCAAGACCCGACTATCATCGCCTTCTGCGGACAAATACTCAGTATTCTTATAGACCCCCCGTTTCTCCTGAGCGAGTTTAATGACATTGCCGAGGTAATTTTTCGGGGTGACGATGTCTAATCTGACCCAGGGCTCTTCGATGATGTCGACCTCATTGGGATCCGGCAGGCGTTGCGGCGTCCGGATGATCAACTCTTCCCCGTTAGACTTCAGAACTTTATAAGCGACGCTGGGGACGGTCACGATAAGATCCAGATCATACTCGCGCCGCAATCTTTCCTGAAAAACCTCTAAATGCAGGAGGCCCAAAAAGCCGCAACGGAAACCGAAGCCCAGGGCATCGGAACGCTCCGGTTCATAAGCTAAGGCGGCGTCATTCAGTTTCAATTTTTCCATCGCCTCGCGCAATTCCTTGAAATCATTGCCTTCCCGCGGGAAAATGCCGGCAAAAACCATCGGGCGGACTTCTTTATAGCCTGGCAGGGGCTCCACGGCCGCCGCGTTTACCACTCCTTGATTAGCGGTTAACGTATCGCCGACGCGGCAATCGGCGACTGCCCGAAAGCCGGTAATGACATAGCCGATGGCGCCGGCGCTCAAAGAGCCTGTCGATAAATAATCCGGACGGAATATCCCGCAATCTAGGATTTCGCTCTCTACGCCGGTGGAAAGCAGGCGGATCTTATCGCCTTTTTTCAAGCGGCCGTCAAACACTCGGACATAAGCGACGACGCCGCGATAGATATCATATTTAGAATCAAAGACTAGGGCGCGCGGATAATCAACGCTAAGCGAGGCGCCCGACGGCCGCTCCGGCGTCTGCGGCGAACGGCCGTGCGCGATGACCGCCGCCAAAATATCGGCCACCCCGGCGCCGGTCTTGCCGGAAGAAGCGATGATCTCATCCTCGCGGCAACCCAAGAGATCGATAATTTCCCGCTTCGTCTTCGGCACATCAGCGGCCGGCAGATCGATCTTATTGACGACTGGGATGATTGTCAGATTCTGTTCTAAAGCTAAATAGAGATTAGCCAAAGTCTGAGCCTGGATACCCTGGGTGCAATCGACCAATAAGACGGCGGTTTCAACCGCCGCCAGCGAACGCGAAACTTCATAAGAAAAATCTACGTGGCCGGGCGTATCGATCAGATTCAATTGATAACCCTGGTAATCCATCGTGACCGGCTGCAGCTTGATCGTAATCCCCCGCTCCCGCTCGATATCCATCCCGTCCAAAATCTGATCCTTCATCTTCCGTTTCTCCACGGTACCGGTTATTTCCAGCATACGGTCGGCCAAGGTCGATTTGCCGTGATCGATATGGGCGATGATGCAAAAATTTCTGATTTTATTTGTTTCTTCTGTCATAGCCAATATTACCTAACCGATATTCATTAAGATTAAACTCCCCGCGCCTCGCCTTGGTCATCGATGCCGACCTTCTTGAAAGGCCAGCGCCGGCCGAGCGCCGATATGAAACTGAAAAATTCTTCGCTCCCCAGCAAATAGCAGAATAGCCCATAAACCAAGAGTCCGACCAAGCTGGCCGCGGCTAATTGTATGAATACTCCGCTAAATCTAGTCATATCGATATACGGCCAAACGATCACTTTCATAATCTGCGCCGCACCGCCGGCTGCGACAGCGCTAAGGCTAAACTTTAACACGGACTTTAAAATATTGCCAATATCCAAATTGCCGATTTTGAGGGATAGCCAGACCCAAAGGAGTAAAAAATTAAGGATATTCCCGATAGAAAAAGCGAGCGCCAGACCGGCGACGCCGAGTTGAGGCGTCAGCCAGAAAGCCAGGGCGATATTGACCGCTACCGTAAAGACGCCGATATAAAACGGGGTGGCCGAATTATGGCGAGCATAAAATACCCGGACTAAAAGCGGGATTGTCGCTTGGGCGAAGAGACTAAGCGCGAAGAACCCTAAAGTGTCCATGGTCAAGATCGTATCCTGCCAATCGAAGGCACCCGTCCCGAGGACCACGCGGATGATCTGAGCCCGGAGCGCGACGATCAAGACCATGGCCGGAATGATGAAAAAAAGGATCTGCCGGAAACTGGAAGAAAAATTAGCGGTGAGCTTTTCTTTATCAAAAGCCGTGGCCGCGAGTGACGGGAAAGCCGCGATCGCGAAAGAAACGCCAAAAATCCCGATCGGGAAAGATTGTAGATTGTTCGCGAAATTAAATATGGCAAGCGAACCGCCGGCCAAACCGGAAGCCAGCGCGGTGACAACCACTAGATTAATCTGAGAAACAGCCAGGCTCAAAGTACGCGGCACCATCATCTGGCCGATCTTAAAAGTATTGGCGTCATGGCGCCGAATCTTAAAACGATGGCGGAAGCCTAACTGCCGGACGGTCGGAATCTGGATAGCCATATGCAGAAAAGCGCCTAAGACTACGCCCCAGGCTAAGCCATAGAGCCCGAACCAAGGCACGAGGAATAAGGCTCCGAAGATGATCCCTAAATTATAAAAGACCGGCGCGAGAGAATAAATGATAAAACGCTTAAAAGATTGCAAAATGCCGCCTAAGATTCCGGAAATACCTAAAAACAAAGGTGATAAGAACATGATGCGAGTCAAGGCGGCCGTATCCGCCTGTTCCGCCGAGCCGAAGCCGGGCGTAATCAAGCGCGTCAAAGCCGGCGCGAAAATTATGCCAATAATCGATAGAACGCCTAAGCCTAAAAATAAATAATTCAAAACGTTGCTGGCCAGATCCCAGGCTGCCTGATTCCGATCAGCCGCCCCCTCATCCATAGCGCCGTGCCGGCCAGAAAAATCTTTGATAAGCGCCGTAAAGATCGGAATGAAGCCGGATGATAAGGCGCCAAGGACGATCAAGTTATAAACCAAGTCCGGCACGCGGAAAGCGGCATAATAGATGTCCAGCGTCTGTCCCGCTCCGAATTGGCCGGCTAAGATCCGATCGCGCACGATACCTAAAAAACGCGACGCCAAAGAAGATAAAGCAACTAAGCTGGCCGCGGCGGTTATACTATTGATCTGACGCTTGAAGATGTCTTGAAATCTGATCATAAAATTATTCCGGTTGGACTTTTAAGAGCTGCAAACGCTCAGCCGCTTCCCGATAAAAAGGGTTGGCGGCCAAAGCCTGCGACCAAAAATTCTCGGCCTCGGCATAGCGTTTCTGGCGGTAGGCGAGATCGCCGAGATTGAATAAAGCCTTGTCATAACGCGGATTAAGGCTTAACTCCGCTTTAAATTCTTGTTCCGCCCGCGCGTAGTCCGCACGCGACAGATAAATCACGCCCAGATTATTATGGACTAATGTTTCCTGCGGATTCAGCTCCAGGGCGCGACGATAATACCTTTCGGCTGAAGGCAGATCTTGATTGAAATAATGCATCGCTCCCAGATTCTTATTGGCCAAAGGCGAATGCGACGAACCAGCACCGCTGCCTGCCAGAAAGTTAGGCGGTCGCGGAAGAGCGCGCTATGCTGCCAAGTTACGCCCGCCAAGACCAAAAGCAGAGCCGCGCTTATCATCTTAACATTTTTTCGACTAAAGTCTAGGTTATTAAACCAGGCCAATTCGGCTAAAAATATCAAGAATCCGATAAACGGCAGATAGAGGCGATGCTCCAGAAAATCCGGCAGGCCGCTCACTCGGATAAAGGAAGGCAGAAGAAATAGCATGAACCAAAGGCTACCGAAGACAAAATAAATATGCCGGGCGGAACGCGATCGCCACCAAGCGATGATCAGGGCTGGCAATGCTAAGGCGCCATAGAATAGACGGGAGTCCGCTAAGATCGGAAAGACGGCTAAATTAAAAGGCCAGACTAATTTCCCGATATAGACGAGCAAGGCCGGCGCATTCTGGAAGATATTCCGGCCGGCGGCGATATAATTAGTCGTTTCGCCGCCTAAGGCGAAGTGGCGCGCTAAAAACCAAAGGAAGCCAGTGGCGGCCGAACCGATGACGAGCAACCAACGGTCAGCCAAGGAAACTTTATTCGGAGTAATAAATAAAAAATAAAAAACTACGAGAATCGGTAAAAAAATAGCTGTTTCCTTGGTCAAAAGGGCGGCCAGAAAAAAAAGCAGATATGCGATATAAGCGCCCAGACGCGGCCGTTCGCTGAAGCTCAAAAAAGACAGGAAAGAAACCAAGACAAAAACCGCCAAGAGAGAATCATTGCGCCCGGGAATCCAGGCGACCGCCTGGGACATGACCGGATGGACTAAAAAAATAAGCGCCAGGAAGAAGGCTAGATGACGCGGCCGCCGCTCTTTCAGGAATAATGAAAAAACTAAGCTTGCCGCCAAGACATGCCATAGGATATTGGACAGATGGAAAATGGCCGGCAAGGCTCCGGCGATGGCCGCATCAATCATGAAAGACAGGTTCAAGAGCGGGCGATAATAAAACTTATCTGCCCCGAAAAAAACGTCCTGGCTGAAAACCGCGCCAATATTCCGAAAGCTGCTGATAATCGGATAATTTTCCAAAATCAAAGAATTGTCGTCTAGATAGGTAAAGTCAAAAAATATAGTCCGGCCATAAAGTAAAAAACCAAGGACTAAGATGACGAGATAAGGGCGCCAGCCTTGGAGCGTGCGCCATTTTCGGCGGTTATCAAGGGCGGGGTGGCCGCTTGTGCCTAGCTGGTTGTCGTAAGATTTATTCATAACTTGCTGTCGCCGACCTATCGATAGCCGCCGAACAGATATTTAAGAGCAACGCCGGCCGTCGCAAAACCATAGCGCAGGCTCCTGATAAAATTGATCGAGGAAGCTTCTTTAAAATAACGGACCGGCACCGGAATCTCGCCGATCCGATAGCGACGCGCCACGATCTGGAATAAGACTTGGCTGTCAAAAACAAAATCATCAGAATTCGCAGCCCAATCAATATTCTCCAACACCTCTCTCTTATACGCGCGCATGCCCGTATGCCACTCTGACAGATTCTGGCCGCTGACCAGATTCTCAAAAATCGTCAGGACGCGGTTCGCCAGATACTTATAGAGCGGCATACCGCCCTGGAGCGTCTCCCGGCGGCTCCTGACCCGCGTCCCAAGCATGACGTCAAAATAATCGGCAGCGATGAATTCGGCGAAATATCTGACTAGCTTCGGATCATATTGATAATCCGGATGGATCATCACGACGATATCCGCCCCGTGTTCCAGGGCCAGGCGATAACAGGTCTTCTGATTCGCTCCGTAGCCGCCGTTCCGGTCGTGGGCGAAAACGAAAAGCCCGAGCTGGCGCGCGACCGCCGCGGTCTCATCACTGCTCTTATCATCGACCAAGATTATCTCATCGACCAGCTCCGGCAAATCTCGAACTGTCCGCTCCAAAGTCCGGGCGGCGTTATAAGCCGGCAAGACGACGATGATTTTACGCTCGGCATACATAGGTTATAAGATGATCCGGACATCGCCAGCGGCGAGGCCTCGATTAAAGAGAAAAAGCGGATTGATATCCAATTCGGAAATCTCGGGATGCTCATTAGCTAATTTCGCTAAACGGACTAAGGCCCGGGCAAGAGCTGCCAGATCATATTTTTTCTGTCCGCGCGCCCCGTTTAAGATAGGGTATATTTTCAGGCCGGCGATGAGCGAACGCGCCTCTCTCAGATTAAGATCGCTGATCGCTAATTTAAAATCTTTAAAAACTTCCGTATAAATGCCTCCTTGGCCGATCATCATGATCGGGCCGAAGCTGCTATCCCGTTTGAAGCCTAAGATAATTTCCTGGAAGTGCCCGGCCTGCGGCTGGACGACCAGATAATTCTCCGGCCGGCTCAAGGCGCGCCGATTCTTTTCCTGCCGGTCAAGCGCCGCCGCCCGCAATTCCGCCGGCGTCTTAAGGTTGACTACGACTCCGCCGGTATCAGTCTTATGCAGGAAATCCGGGCCGACCGTCTTCAAGACGGCCGGATAACGATAGTCTTTTAAACGCGCCGCGTCATAACGGACAGTCTTGATGGTCGGAATCTGATACTTCTCTAGGAGCCGGAGCGAAGCGAGGTAATCAGTCTGGCGGACAAGCGAGCCGACGGGGCGGCGAGAGGCGCGATAAGGGCGCAGACGGGCGGCTGATTCTTTATAGGCGATCAGCTTCTTAAAACTCCGGACTGCCTCTTCCGGATACCCGAAAGTCGGAACGCCGGAGCGGGAAAATAGCGCGCGGGCCGGCGCGACTTCCTGACCGCCCACAAAGCTAGTCATAATCAGCTTGCGCGGATATTTTTTGGCGGCCGCGACGACTGCCCGAGCCGTCTTGAGCACTTCCGTGGAAGTTTGCGGCGTCAATAAGACTAAGAGATTATTGACCTTCTTGTCGGCGAGCATATCGGCGAGAGCAGCTTCATAACGCGCCGCATCCGCGTCACCCAAGAGATCAAGGCTGCGGCCGAAAGGCAGTCCCTGCCGGCTTATTTCGTCAACCGTGATGACCGCGACGCCGCCGGCGTTAGTGATGATATATAATTCCTGCGGCCCCTGGTTATGCCAGGATTCTTTCCGGAAAAGCAAAAGGAGATGGAATAGGTCTTCCAGATTCTCCAGCCAGATCGCGCCGGCGCGTTCTACTCCGGTCCGGACCGCGGCGGCCGAGCCAGCTAATGACCCGGTGTGCGATTTGGCTAGCGCGCCGCCCGCGGCGCTCGTCCCGGCTTTCAAGATTGCGACCGGCTTGCGCTTAGCCAGGCGGGAAACGATTTCCATAAACTTTCTGCCGTCTTTGATCTCTTCCAGATAAGCTGAGATGATATCGATGCGCGGATCAGCTCCCAGGTGGGACATGATCTTGTTTTCATCCAGAACGGCCTTATTGCCCAGGCTGATAAAATAACCAAAATTAAAATCCATGGTCTTCAGCCAATCTAGAGAGGCGGCGCCGATCGCGCCCGACTGCGATAAGAGAGCGCTATTTCCCGTGTCCTGGTCAGCCGCCGCGAAAGTCGCATTCAAGCGATGCCAAGTATTGATCATCCCCAGGCAATTCGGACCGAGGATATTCAGGCCATGCCGCGCCGCGACGGCCGCGATCTCCTCTTCAATCTTCGCTCCGGCCGCGCCGTTCTCTTTAAAACCGGCGGTAATAATCACAATATCTTTAAGGCCGAGCGATGCGCATTTCTTGATTTCCGCCAGGACGAAAGGGGCTGGAATCGCGACGACGACCAGTATCCCTTGTCGTTCGCGAAGCAATAATTCTTCCAAGCCAGCATAGGCCTTAAGGCCGGCGATCTTCTTCTCTTTCAGGTTGATCGGATAGACCGGGCCGCGGAAACCGCCAGCCAGAAGATTGTCTAGGATCTGCCGTCCCAACTTTTCCGGACGACGCGAAGCGCCGATGACCGCGACGGCGCGCGGGTTAAAAAAATTCTTAAGAGACTTCATAAGCGGATAGGCGCCAGAGCGCCGCTAATTATCTTTTAATTAATATATACAGGCCGGCCAAAAACCAGAGGACCGCCAGCCAATTCAAATTAAAATAAGCGAGGACGATATTCGGCCAGATGATCTCTAAGCCGGCTAAAAGCACGAAAAGACCGGAAATAAAATAAAATATCTCCCGCCGGATAATCTGTTTTTTAGTCATTACTGCCATAGGCTTTTAAACAAATCAAGGAGCCGCCGCCCTAAAGTCTTGCCTTGCAAGCTGACCTCGATTTCTTTTATCTCTAAGTAATGCGGCGCATCAGCCGAACCGTTCAAACCAGGGATTGATAATAAGAAGCTATACCGGCCATTTTCACGATCCGCGTCACCCAAAGAAAAACGCGCGGTCGCGGTTTTCCAGCCCTCGTCATAAATCGGCTGCTGATAATCGGCTACGACATAACGGACGCTTGTCGTCGTTGATAAATACCGGTCGAGCTTCTTGAAGCCCGGATTGAATAAGCTGTCCCGGGAAAAGGCCAAAACGCCATTATTCGCCAAGCGGATGTCATCAGCGCGCAGGATCAATTCTTTAACGCCAGCCGGGGCGGAAAAAACAAATGGCTGTCCGGTCTGAGACAATTCTTGATCCCGGCCGGCGAAAGTAATGACGCCTAGGCTAGCCGGATTAAGAGTGCTGGCCTCCAGGTAGGCGGCGTCCGTAAAAAGCGTCAGGCTCCCCGTTCCGGAAACCGGCCAGATCTTATTTAAGAAAGATAATTTATCCGAAGAACTGATAATCCGGGCAATAACCACATCCGAACTTATATCTACACTCACCTTATACACGCCGGTAGGCTGGGATTGGCCGCTTAAGACCAGCCGCTTCTCCTCGACCCGGCCGTTATCCGGCGTCGGGTTATTATCGCCCAGCGTCTCATGAGCGATCACCCCGCCAGCTCCCCGGACCTGGACGCTAATCGGATCCTGTTCCTTGTCTTGATTGAGGTCACTGAAATCCAGGCTCAAACGCCAAGACTCATCTTTCAGATAAAGATAAAATTGGTGAGGGCCGCGCAAAGGCTGCTCAATCTTGAGCGGTTTGAGCGGCGCATAGTCAGGCAGACGATAGTCAAAGGTGAGCGGATAATTATAAACCGCGACGCAGGCGGTTGGCCCGCCCGGGCAATCCCGCAGCTGGCCGGCCTGCAGATCGCTGAAAAAAGCGTCCGCTGAATCATAGTTCCGCTCCGCTTGTAAAATTAAAAGTGCGGCGCTATCTTCTAAACGCGGCCAACGGAAACGCAGATCATCAATGACGTCATTCTGAAGCGGGCGTAATTCATAATGACCCGTCAGCTTATCTTTCAAAACGCCGGCTTCAAACAGCGGCGTAGTCGTCCCCAGCCGGTCGCGATACCGGATAGTCAGGACCGCTTCATCAAAACGGCGCGGCGTAAACAAGGAAAAATATACCGGGTCAGCGACTATCTTCAAGAATTCGCTCGCCGCAGACATCCTTTCTGCCGGTTTAAAATCATAAATGAATCCCTTCCCCGATCTGAGGCCGCCCGGCCAAGACTTGCTATAAGAAATCTGGCCGCCGGGAACAATCTTAAGATACAAAAAAATCAAGCCGATGATCAGGGCTGATAAAGCAAAAAATAAGCGCAACTTAAACAAAAATGGCCATTTTGTCAAAAACAATTTTCTCATAAATATACCTATATTTTACTGTATTTTCGATAATAAAAAAAGACCCGCGCTGATTTATGGCGCGGGTCTTCTGGCTGATAAAAACCAATCATTTATTTACTATAATCCAGCCGCTGTTTCTTCCCCTTATAGCCGGTGCCGGCCGGGATCAGGCAGCCGATTATGACATTCTCTTTCAACCCTTCCAGATAATCGATCTTGCCGCCGACTGCCGCATCGATGAGCACGCGTGAAGTTTCCTGGAAAGAGGCAGCCGATAAGAAACTGTCGGTCGTCAGCGAAGCCTTGGTGATGCCGAGCAAGAGGCGTTCGGCTTGCGCCGGATGCTTCAAACCTTGATTAGAAGTCTCCAGGACCTCTTCTTCGATGGTTTCCCCCGGCAAAAGGCTAGTGTCACCCGCTTCCTTAATGAAATAGCGTGAGAACATCTGGCGGGCGATGATCTCCACGTGCTTATCGTTCAGAGGCTGGCCCTGCGAAGAATAAACATATTGGATCTCCTTGATGATATATTTCTGCGTTTCCAAGCGGCCTTTCAGCTTATACAATTCGCGCAGATCCAGAGAACCTTCCGTCAGCTGCGTGCCCCGTTCTATCGTTTCGCCGTCCTTGACCAGGAGCATTGTCCCCTTCAAAATCGGGAATTCCTTAACTTTCTCCACCTCTTTTGCGACGCTGATATATTTTTCCGCGACCGCGGCTGTGCCGGCTGATTTAGCTCGGACGATTTCCGCTCCGATTTTAAATAATTCCGCGTTCTTAGCGACCGTGGCGCCGTCTTTGACCAGAACCTTGATTTCCAATTTCTTCGTGTCCTTAGCGGTCAGACCGCCGGCCAATTTCAATTCATTGATCTTTTCCGAAAAATAATATTTATCATGATCCTTGCCCTTATAATAGATGCTTAAGATCTTGGTTTGCGGATTGTCCACGGAAATTTCCCGGCCGTCTTTATCCTTGATGATCTTCTGCGCGAATTCGATCTTGACCCGCCCGGCCACATCGGAAATCAGGGCTTTCTTCTTCGGGCTGCGCGCTTCAAAGATCTCTTCCACGCGCGGCAGACCCTGGGTGATATCGTCTTGGCCAGCGACGCCGCCGGTATGGAAAGTCCGCATCGTCAGCTGGGTGCCCGGTTCGCCGATAGACTGGGCGGCGATGATACCGACGGTCGAGCCCATCTTGACCGCCTTGTTATAAGCTAAGTCCCAGCCATAGCATTTGGCACAAACGCCCTTATGCAACTTACAGCTCAAGACCGAACGAACGACGACATCGTCGATCTCCTTGGTCTTCAATAATTTAATATTTTCTTCATTTAATAATTCGCCACTTTTAAGGACGGCCTTCCCTTTCTTATCCAGGATATCTTGCGCCAGATAACGACCGGTAATCCGTTTGAAAAAATCTTCGCCGCTGGCTTCTACTTCGGTCCGGCTCAGGCGCAGGCCCTCGTGATCGCCGCAATCTTCTTCAGAAATGATGACATCTTGGGAAACATCGACAAGCCGACGGGTCAGATAGCCGGCATTCGCCGTCCGCAGCGCCGTATCGGACAAACCTTTGCGGACGCCGTGCGTTGAAATGAAATACTCAAGCACGCCGAAACCTTCCTTGAAATTTCCTTTGACCGGCAGCTCGAAGATGGCGCCGGAAGGAGAGGTCACGAGACCTTTCATGCCCAAGATCTGGACCGGCTGAGCCCAGGAACCGCGGGCGCCGGAGTCGATCATCGAGAAAACTGGCAAGATATTAGCCAAGCCTTTCTTGCAAATATCGGCAATCTTATCTTTCGTGCTAGTCCATTCCTCGATCACCTTGGCGTAACGTTCGCTTTCCGTCAGCAAGCCGTCTTCATATTGCCCCTTGATCAGCTCGACTTTCTCATTAGCCGCGGCGATCAGCTTATCTTTTTCCGGCAGATCCGGCAGGTCGCCGAAACCCCAGGATAAGCCGGACTTGGTGATGAAGGCGAAACTGCGATTCTTCAGGCCATCGATGAACTTAACGGTTTCCTCTTCGCCATAAATCCGCAGACATTCCCGGATCAGGTCTTTCAGCTTGCCTTTGCCGACCACGTCGTTTATATATTTTAATTTTTCCGGCAGCAAGGAATTGAAGATCAAGCGGCCGATCGTCGTCTTCAGGCGAGCACCTTCATGGCGGATAGTAATCGCTTCATGCAAACCGATGCCGTCATTATCATAAGCGAGCATCGCTTCGTCAAAATCATAAAAATTGCGGAGTTCTTCCGGCTTCTTCTCGTCATAATCTTTTTCGACCAACGTGATATAGTAAGTCCCCCAGACGATATCCTGCGCGGGCGCGACGATCGGATCGCCGGTCGCCGGCTTTAAGAGATTATGGGAAGATAACATCAGGGTCTCCGCTTCATGCTTGGCTTCCTTGGTCAAGGGGACGTGGACGGCCATCTGGTCGCCATCGAAGTCGGCGTTGAAGGCAGTACAAACGAGCGGATGGATCTGGATCGCTTTGCCTTCGATCAAGATCGGCCGGAAAGCCTGGATGCCGAGGCGATGCAAAGTAGGCGCGCGATTCAATAACACGAAGGATTCCTTGATGATCTCTTCTAAGATGTCCCAAACTTCATCATGGCCAGCTTCGATATAACGCGAAGCGCTCCGGACATTATGGACGATTTCCCGCTTGATGAGTTGAGAAATGATAAATGGTTTGAATAATTCCAAAGCCATGGTCTTAGGCAAGCCGCATTGGTCCAGATTCAGGCGCGGATTGACGACGATGACCGAACGGCCGGAATAGTCCACGCGCTTGCCGAGCAGATTCTGGCGGAAACGACCCTGCTTGCCCTTCAAGGTATCGGCTAAAGATTTGAGTTGCCGTTTCTGACCGGTCGAAGCCGTGACAGTCTTGGTATGCCGGGCACTATTATCGATCAAGGCATCAACCGCTTCCTGGAGCATCCGCTTCTCATTGCGGCAGATGACTTCCGGCGCGTTCAGCTCAATCAGCTGCTTCAAGCGGTTATTGCGGTTGATGATGCGGCGATAAAGGTCATTCAGGTCGGAAGCGGCGAAACGGCCGCCGTCCAAAGCGACCATCGGGCGCAAATCGGGCGGGACGACAGGAAGCACCGTCAAGATCATCCACTCCGGGCGAATATTGTTAT
This sequence comes from Patescibacteria group bacterium, assembly GCA_041651195.1. Classification (GTDB taxonomy): domain Bacteria; phylum Patescibacteriota; class Patescibacteriia; order Patescibacteriales; family UBA12465; genus UBA12465. The sequence goes on along the minus strand of JBAZJR010000001.1, from coordinate 59,979 downwards.
TCCGGAAATTCTTTAAGAGCTTCAAGCGCTTGACCAGTTTTTCTTTTTTAGAGTCCACGGCGCCCGCCAGCTTTTCTTCCAAATTCTCGATGCTCTTATCCAGATCGATCTTGGCTAAGAGCCGGCGGATCGCTTCCGCGCCGATGGAGGCTTCGAAGATATGGCCGAATTTTTTACTGAGTTCCTGATACTGCTGTTCCGACAGGATGAGCAGCGGCTTTAATTCTTTAAGCTCTTTCTGGACCGTGCCGAAATCATCTTCCAAGCGCGCCAAGCGTTCGGCCTTGAGCTTGGCCGCATCCTTGATCTCCGCGTGATCATCTCCCGCGTCTTTGGCTGCTTCCTTAATCTTCCGGACAGCCATATTGAATTCGTTATCGATGCTCTTGAGCTTTGATTTATATTCTGCCTTGACCTGGTCCAAAGTCGTGGCCTTCAGGTTCTCATCGACTTCCGTGACGATAAAACTGGCGTAATAGATGACTTTTTCCAAAGACTGAATGCCGAGATTAAGCAGCAAGCCGATCTTGGAGGATAGGCCGCGCAAGAACCAGATATGGGAAACCGGCACCTGAAGAGTGATGTTGCCGAGACGTTCGCGGCGCACGATGCTCCGCGTCACTTCCACACCACATTTGTCGCAGACGATGCCTTTATAGCGGATTTTCTTGTACTTGCCGCAGGCGCATTCCCAGTCCTTGGTCGGACCAAAGATCTTTTCGCAGAACAAACCGTCCTTCTCCGGTTTCTGCGTCCGATAGTTGATAGTTTCCGGCCGGGTCACTTCGCCGTGCGACCAGCCTAAGATTTCATCCGGACTGGCGAGACGGAGGCGGATGGCGGCGAAATCGCTGGTTTTGATCGGATTTAACATATAATATTTAAAATTTATAGAGATTAGTCCTCATCCTTAGCGTCCTCGTTCAAAGCGGCAACGATCTCCGGCTTGTCATAAGCTAATTTTTCATCGGCCTGGAGCTCTTCGTCGATCTCAGTCACTACTTCCGAAGCGGGCTGACCGCCGGTGCCGTCCAAAAGCTCCACATTCAAGCCCAAGCCTTTGAGCTCGCGGATAAGGACATTGAATGATTCCGGCACGTTCAATTTTTCAATCTCCTCGCCCTTGATGATCGCTTCATAAGCCTTGCTGCGGCCGGGGACATCGTCTGACTTGATCGTCAGCATTTCCTGGAGCGTATGCGCCGCGCCGTAGCCTTCGAGAGCCCAGACTTCCATTTCCCCGAAACGCTGCCCGCCGAATTGTGCCTTGCCGCCTAAAGGCTGCTGGGTAATCAAGGAATAAGGGCCAATCGAGCGCTGGTGGATCTTATCTTCCACCATATGGTTCAATTTCAAGACATATTTATAGCCGACCGTGATCTGATGGTCATAGGCCTCGCCGGTCTTCCCGTCATACAGAGTCACCTTGCCGTTCTCCGGCAAACCAGCGGCCCGCAACTCATTCCGGATCTGTTCTTCGGTAATCCCGTTCAAAGCTGGCGTCACGACCTTATAGCCTAGCTTCTTGGCGGCAAAGCCCATATGGGTTTCCAAGAGCTGACCCAAGTTCATACGGGAAATGATGCCGAGCGGCGACAAGATAACGTCGATCGAAGTCCCGTCCGCCATAAAAGGCATATCCTCGATCGGCACAACCTGGGAAATAACCCCCTTATTGCCGTGCCGGCCGGACATCTTGTCACCGACTTGGATCTTGCGCAGGTTGGCGACGGCGACCTGGATAGATTTCAAAACGCCGGCCGCTAATTTATCGCCTTGTTCGCGGGAAAAGATCTTGATGTCGACGACTTTGCCGTGCTCGCCGTGTTCCAGATATAAAGAGGAGTCCCGGACATCTTTGGCTTTCTCGCCGAAGATCGCGCGCAATAATTTCTCTTCGGCCGACAGCGTCGTTTCGCCTTTCGGCGTAATCTTGCCGACCAGGATATCCCCGGAGGAGACTTCCGCGCCGATGGAGATGATCCCTTCTTCATCCAGATTCTTCAGCTTCTCTTCGCTGATATTCGGGATATCGTTCGTGATCACTTCCGGGCCTAATTTCGTGTCGCGGACATCGATCGTATAATTTTCAATATGGATGGAAGAATAGACGTCTTCTTTGACCATGCGGTCGGAAATAATGACGGCGTCTTCATAATTGAAGCCTTCCCAGGTCATGAAAGCGACGAGCACATTGCGGCCCAGTGATAACTCGCCGTTATCGATCGCCGGCCCGTCCGAGAGGATCTCGCCTTTCTTGACTTTCTGCCCGACTTCCACGATCGGATGCTGGTTAATACAGGTGGAAGAATTGGAGCGCAAAAATTTATTCAGATGATAGGTCGTCACCTGCCCCTTCTTGTCAGTGAGTTCGATCAGGCTGGCATCGGCTTTCGTAATCACCCCGTCGTCTTTCGCGATGACGACATGGCCGCTATCGCGCGCCGCCTTTTCCTCGACGCCAGTTCCGACGATCGGCGCCTCGCTCTTGATGAGCGGGACGGCCTGGCGTTGCATGTTCGTACCCATCAAGGAACGCTGTCCGTCGTTATGTTCCATAAACGGAATCAAGCTGGTCGCGATCGAGATGATCTGATTGGCGGCTAAGCCGACAAAGTCTATTTTCCCGGTCTCTTCCATGCCCGGCTGGCCATTCTTGCGCACTTCGTATTTACTAACCAAGATATAGCCGTTCTGATCGACCGGGATAGTCGCGTCCGCGGTAACATATTTCTCCTCTTCAAAAGCATCGATATAAATAATTTCATCCGTCACCCGGCTGCCCTTCTTGTCATGAGCGACTTTGCGATACGGCGTTTCCAAAAAACCATAACTATTCAGATGGGCATAGCTGGCCAGATGGCCGACCAGGCCGATATTCGGGCCTTCCGGCGTCGCGATCGGGCAGATGCGGCCGTAGTGGGTAGCGTGCACATCGCGGACATCGAAACCGGCGCGTTCCCGCGTCAAGCCGCCCGGACCCATCGCCGACAAACGACGCTTATGCTCCAGCTCCGCGAGCGGATTAGTCTGATCCATGAACTGCGATAACTGGGAAGACATGAAAAACTCCCGGACCACGCCGATGACCGGACGGGCGTTGACGAGCTTGGACGGGGTCAAAGAGGCGATATCGGTCGTGGACATCCGGTCCTTGATGATGCGTTCCATGCGGGCGAGGCCCACGCGGAAACGATTCTGAATCAGGCCGCCCACGGCGCGGATCCGCCGGTTGCCGAGATGGTCGATATCATCTTCCGGCTCCTTAACGATGTTCAAGCGGATCACTTCTTTCACGATCAAAAGCAGATCTTCTTTCCTTAAGATCCGGTTTTCTTTCTTATTGGCCGGCAGATCAAGGTTAAAGCGCCGATTCAGCTTATAGCGGCCGACGCGGCCGAAATCATAGCGGTCAAAACGGAAAAACATGGAATGGATGAGCTGGCGGGCGTTATCGACCGAGGCCAGGTCGCCCGGCCGAATGCGGCGATAGACTTCCTGCAAACCCTCCGCTTCGGTTTTGGCGGCGTCTTTCTCGATCGTCGCTTCGATATAAGTCTTTTCATCATCGCTCTTGACCAGGTCGACATCGGTAAATAGTTTCAAAAGCTCCTCGTCGTTACCATAACCTAAAGCGCGCATCAAAGAAGTGACCGCAACCTTGCGCTTCCGATCAATGCGCACCCAGAGCACCTTATTGGCATCCGTCTCGATTTCCAGCCAAGCGCCGCGATTCGGGATGATCTTCGCGCCATAGCATTTCTTGCCTTTGATGAACTCGGCGGTAAACATGACTCCGGCCGAGCGGATCAGCTGCGAAACAACGACCCGTTCGATGCCGTTGATGATAAAAGTGCCTTTTTCGGTCATGAGCGGAAAATCGCCCAAGAAAACCTCCTGATTCAAAGCCCGGCCGGTTTTCTTATTGACTAAACGGACCTTGACGCGCAGCGGAGCCTCGTAAGTGATATTCTTTTCCCGGCTTTCCACTTCCGAAAATTTCGGCTCATCGAGATAATAATCTTCAAAATATAATTCCAAGTCGCGGCCGATAAAATCGACGACTGGATTGATCTCATCGAAAAGCTCGGCTAAACCTTCCTTGAGGAACCATTTATAACTTTCTGTCTGGATCTCGATTAAATCCGGGATGGGCATGATCTCATTCAACTCCGAAAAAGATTTTCGTTTTAGCATAAGTAAATGGACGTTGCCGCATTTCCGGACAACAAAAAAGCGGAAAGCGGAAGTTTAAATTATATTTTAAGAGGGAAAAAATAGCCGGCTAGACTGACCCGTCCCGACTATTTATGTTGATTTAAAAACCTAATATCTAGCTAATTTAACAAAAAAATCCCAATCCCAAATTGGTTTGAGTTTCAGTCTTATTAAATTAATTTATTTTTTGATAAATCACTTTTTTTAAACAAAAAAGTGTTAAGATATTCTGAGTATATTATACTTATTCCCGCTTGTCAATACGCATCAACTCCACCAATTCCTCTCGAACGGCCTCCCTCTCGTCCCAAGGCATTTTCTGGCCAGCGGCCAGACAAATAGACTGTTCCGCCCCTTTGCCGGTAAACAGGACTAAATCACCTTCTTTGGCTAAAGATAGCGCTTTTCTTATGGCTTCACGCCGATCAAGGATCTTAAACAGGTCAATATTTATCCGCTTCCCAGCCATTTCTGCCCCAGACGCGACCTGATTGATGATAGTAGCGGGGTCCTCATCATAAGGATCTTCATCGGTGACTATAACAAAAGCGGCCTTTTCCGCGGCTAAACGGCCTAGGATCGGACGCCGCGCCTTATCTCGGCCGCCACCGGCCGAACCTAAGAGATGGATCAGCTTCTGATGCGGGATCAGTTCTAGGGTCTGATAGAGTTTTTCTAAGGCTTTAGGCTCGAAAGAGTAATCGACGATAACGGAAAAATCCTGCCCCGCCTCTATCTTCTCTAATTTACCGGCCAAGCCGCGGACTTCCTCTAAGCCGATCTTGATGCCGGGCAGGCTCAAACCCTGATTCAAGCCGACAGCCGCGGCCAGCAAGGCGTTCGCCGCGTTAAATTCTCCTAATAACTTTAAATTGACGCGCTGGCCGTCGATCGTTACGACGGTCCCGCTCGCGCTAGCAGAGACGCCCTCGCCGCGGACGAGTACGAAATCCTTTACGATCGTCTCACTATTCAACTTTTTCAAAAATAGATCGGCGTCCGCTTCAGGATTGAAAGAGCAGGCCATCTTCGCCTCGCTCCAAAAATTCAAAAAATAATCGGCCTGAGCGTCGTCGCCATTGACGATGATCGTCTTGGCGACCCGGGTCAAATCTAATTTCCTGAGTTCGCTCTTTGGTTCGACGACCCGATGATCGCTATCGATATATTTAGTGCGGCTCCTTTTGAGATGCGTAAATAGCTTCCCTTTGGCCGCCCGGTATTTATCGAAAGAGCCGTGCGAATCAATATGTTCCGGATACAGACCGGTGAAGACCAGGAGATCGTAGCTGATGAAACGATGGCGGAACTGTTTGATACCTTCAGAGGTCGTTTCAACGACCGCGTAACAACAATTATTCTTAACCATGCTCCGCAAGAGCTTCTGGATAAAAAACCGGCCGGGCATCGTCATCTTCTTGGCGTTGAGCCATTCTCGCTGGCCGTCGGATATCGCTGCCGTTGACGTGAATCCGGTCTTATAACCGGCCTCCGTCAGCATCCGGGCGATCAGATAGACGACCGAAGTCTTGCCGGCTGTCCCGGTCACGCCGATGATCACTAGTTTCCGACTGGGAAAGCCGTAAACTAAAGCCGCCAGCCAGGCCATCAGAAAATGGTAGGGCGGCTGGAGAGCTTTGAAGATCCTTGTCGGAATAATTTTTTTTATCTGTTCTAACATATTTATTTCGCGAAAAACATCTCGTCATCATCTTCAAGCGGATTATGCTTCTTGGCCGGATTTGAAGACTTGGCTGCCGGAGACGCCGGCGCGCTTTTCTTCTCCCTGATTTCCGCCAAGATCTCATCTTCATCCTCGATCACTTCATCCTGCTCATCCGGCGTTAATAGCAATTCTTCCTTGATCTTTTCAGCTTCTATTTTTTCTGCCGGCAGATCGTCATCGGCTTCTTCTGCGTCTTCCAGCTCCTCCGCAAAACTTTCTTTAATTATTTCTTCCTCTTCTTGGGCAATGCCTTCTGCCGCTTCTTCCTCGTCAGCCTCCTCGTCAATCTCCGCGACGCGATTGTCCTCGCCTTTAAAGACCAGAGTACCGTCATCGCCCTCCTCCTCTTCATCTTCGCCTAAATAACTATCCGGCGCAACGGCCTCATTTCGATTATGCACCGGCAAACCGCTGAGCGGGCTCGCGCCCATCGCTTCGTATTGTTCCTGGCTGATCATCACTTCGCGCGGTTTGGCGCCGTTAGACGGACCGATGATGCCCGCCTCTTCTAGCATATCGAGGATCTTAGCGGCGCGGCCATAACCGATAGACAGGCGGCGCTGCAACATAGAGGTTGAAGCCTTACCGGCCTTGATGATGATCGCTTTTGCTTCTTCAAATAATTCATCCTCATCGCCGTGGTTGCCGTCTAGGCCGACGCCGGCATTGCCGCCGACTTTCTGGCGGTCGGTGACGCCCTCCAGATATTCAGCCGGACCGCTCTTATCCTTGATATAATTCACAACATCGTTGATTTCGCCATCGCTCAGATAAGCCCCCTGGATGCGTTTCGGCTTGGCGAATTCCGCGCACATAAACAGCATATCGCCCTGGCCCAATAGTTTTTCCGCACCGGAAGAATCTAAGATCGTCTTTGAATCGACTAGAGAAGCGACGGAAAAAGCGATGCGCGTCGGCACGTTGGCTTTGATCAAGCCCGTGATGACATCGACGCTCGGCCGCTGGGTCGCCAGGATCAAATGGATGCCGATAGCGCGCGACATCTGCGCCAGACGGATAATCGCCGCTTCCATGTCCTTGCCGGAAGTCATCATGAAGTCGGCCAGTTCGTCGATGATGAAGACTATATAGGGTAATTTTTCCTTGCTCACCGCGTTATACGATTGGATATTGCGCTTTCCCGCTTTATTTAAAACATCATAGCGCCGTTCCATCTCGTTCAAGCACCATTTCAAGGCGTTGATCGTCTTATTGACATCGGTGATGACCGGCGTCAAAAGATGCGGGATGCCGTTATAGGTCGGGAGCTCCACCCGCTTCGGATCGACCATGATAAAACGCAGATCGTCCGGATTATTCTGATAGAGCAGGCTGACGATGATCGCGTTCAAACAGACCGACTTGCCGGAATTGGTGGCGCCAGCGACAAGCAGGTGCGGCATCTTGGTCAAGTCATAGAGCCAAGCCGTGCCAGCCACGTCTTTGCCGAGAGCGATGAAAAGATTATTCTTCCGGCTCTTGAAAGCGCTATCTTCCAAGATTTCTCGCAGACCGACGATCGCCTTCGCGCGATTCGGCACTTCCACGCCGACTAAAGATTTGCCGGGAATCGGCGCTTCGATCCGGATCGGATGCGCCGCTAGGGCTAGCGATAAATCATTATTCAAAGTCGTGATGCGGGATAATTTTACGCCTTCGGCCGGCCGGAAAGTATATTGGGTCACGGTCGGACCGACTTTAGTCTCACCCATCTCGACATTGATGCCGAATTTTTCTAGCGTCTTCTGGATCCGCTGGGCATTGAGTTCCGTATCGCCGCCGATGGCCTTCCCTGATTTATTATTCAGGAGTTCGAGCGGCATATCAATCTTGATCGAACGCTTCGGCCAGACGATCTTTTCCTGGACTTTCGGCTTATCTTTTTTGGCTGCGGCCGGACTCGGTTCTTCTTCGATTTCTTCCTCGATTATTTCCAGGCTCGCCGGTACCTCTTTCTTCTGCCAGGCTTCCAAAATCTCTTCACGCGCCTCATCAATATATTTTTTCCCTTCGTTCTCTCTTTCCTCTGTCGCGCCAGAATCGCTGAACAGGCTCCTAAAAAACCAGACGAAGGGGCGGAAGAGCTTAGCGAAAAAACTATCCTGGCCAATCAGACGGGATAATGAAGTATTGAAGACCAAGACTAGAGAAATCAAGAGGCAGGCGGCTAAGACCAAAACTCCGCCCCAAAAACCGAAAACGTAAAAGAAAAGACGGCTCAGATACCAGCCGATATAGCCGCCGCCCGTCCCGATCGCGACTGCGCTCTCCCAGCGCGCCGGTTCCAGGAAAAAATGGAAAAGAGTCTGATAGGAGATGAATAATAGGAATAGGCCGAGAGAATCCGTAAATTTCAGAGGCCGCTTGGCTTTCCGAACTAAGACCAGGGCCCAATATAAGAAGATGAAGGGCACGAGCCATTTGCCGAAACCGAAGATAAGCGTGAGCCATTTAGAGATAAAGAGGCCGAAATGGCCGGCTAAATTAAATAACCCGAGCAGGCTGATCAGCCCGAAAACGAGCAGGATCACGATCAAGATGCTGCGCTTCGCTTTCTCGTCCAGATTGAATTCCGGCAGAGCGATATAATCCAAGGGGTTAGTCTTTTTTCGTCTAGACATAAATAAAAAATGGAAAAACCATTATTTTAGGCGGTTTCTTATTAATCTGCTTTTATTATAGCAAAAACCGCCCTTCAAGTGTAGAGCGTTGTAAAAAGAAAGTACAGTATTAAGGAGAGAGAGTTTTAATAATGTTCTGTCTTTTACGCTCTACGCTTCAAAGGCGGTTAATCATATTATAGCATAATTCCCGGCCGTTTATAACATAATTCCGGCCGTCTCGATTTTCCCTTTCGTCCTTTGTCCGCCCTAGTGGCAAAACGAGGACTCATCAGTCAGGATATAATCCTGAGAGGGAGGACAACGTTTGAACTGACGTCATCCCTCTTGAACACTATTGAAGCACTCTTACACAAACAAATAACTTCTCAATCGGCAGGGGATTATCCCCATAACGATCGATAAAGTTTTGTATCTCTTCGTTAGGGACATTAACAACGCCCCTAATTATTGTTATCCCGTCCTCTTTAATGAGGACGTTCTTTATTCCAGCACTATTAAGCTCAGTGGATAACAAATATTTAAATTCTTGGATATCCATAATCTCTCCTTACTCGATAACCGTCGAGCACGGTTTTATTTTTTTTATTGCGTTGATATAATTTTTAGTAGATTACCCTTTCGTCCTTTCGGACTCATCAGCCGGGACACGCATCCCGGGAGGGTAGGGCGGCAATAGAACGAGTGCCACCCTTGCTAAAAACTTAACGCTTCCCTTTTTAGTTCTGGCGAACCTCAGAAATTATTGTATAAAATCTCGCATAATCGAGATCCATATCGTAATATGAATAATTCCCGTTGTCACCCCTGATAAAGTAGCTGCGTCCATTGTTTAGGACATGCCAGGCGGGGCCATTGAAGTATCTTGAGCTCCACGATGTATAAGCCACGATGGAGTCAACATACAGAATCCCTGTCAATCGAAATACGGAAAAATCTGCCGTTTCCGCGCGACTACTAATGTCGGTTATAGCTATATTTCCGTATTCCGACTTTACTATTCCGCCAATTTTGATGCCAGATTTTTCTAAGTCAACTTGGCTATCCCGGCAGGCCGGCAACAGCAATAACAGTAAAGAAAAAATTACTATTTTTTTCATTATTTCCCCTTGCCCGAATACGTCGGGGCCGCGATTTTTTTATTGGTTTAATTTGTTTAGCTACTATTTCTAGAGTTTTATCCGAACCCCAGAAATAGTAGCTAAAAAATCTTGGCCTTATTCAACTTTTAATGAACTAGAAGAAAAAGCGGAAAAGAACAGAATTATAGGAGAGAAATTATAAAATATTCTCCTCCGCCTTTATTTTCTTCTCTGAAATCACCAATCACTTGCTGATTTCAGAAAAGAAGTGAATAGACCTAAAGGAACTATGCTATTCACTTTTTTGAACTTTTTTAAGAACTAACGATTGGAGTCTGGGCAATCACATTCTCGCTGCCGTCAAACTCCTTTTTAATTTTTTCAATGAATTTTTCCCCTGTTCTTTGCTCATAGCGAGCCGAGCCAGGAGATACTCGATAACCATTCCCCCACTTATGGCAGATTACATAGTAATCTTTTCCCTTCTCCGGCTGCCAGCCTTCATAAGGGAAATGGGGCGCACCGCGACGATGACGCCACATAATCAGCTGTTCATTATCTTCATTTGAACGTCTTTCATCGCGTTCAAAATCGCCGTTGGCGGTAAAAACTAGTTCGCCTTCTTCATTGCCTGGCTTGCCTAGTTTTTTCCTTTGAGCATCGGATAGCGGCTGGCAATAAAGGGTGTAAACGCGAGAACATTCTTTCGTAAAATCTTCCATATACTTTTCGAATGTTCCGGCATCTTGATATTCCCGAGGCTGAACGGATTTTTGAATTACTACCGTTCCGTCCGAACGTTGAGAATAATCAAAACCCTTTTTTTTGTCTATCTGACTGTGCGGCAACAGACCAGTCAGTTCCTGTGAAAAAAACGTTCTAACGCGATCGCCACCATTAGTCGCGACCTTCACCAGATTGCCCTCACAGTGCATAAAAAGCAATCTTTTTATTTCTTTCTCCACTTCCTGCCAGGCTATCTCATAACTAGCCTGATCAGCAAAATCACTTTGCACCAAAACGCGACTAAGCAACAATCGCTTATTTATTTTTGGGGCAACATGATTTTTATCTTGATACAGGAATCCCGACTGCCATTTTATATTGGGATCCTGCAAGGAGTTAAGTCCGACTTCCAGCCGTGGTGTAATTGACCGTCCGCCGAAATGATTTAACTCATAGCTGATTTCTGTTTCAGATTTGGCGGAATCAACTACTTCTGGAAACCCAGAATTCAATCTAATTCCTTTTCCGGTTTTTACTCGCAACAGAGCAAACAGCTCATTTCCTAAAAATTTTTCTACTGATTTTTTAATATCATCAGCAGTTAAAATTTTAGAAGCTTGTTGCTGTCCGCCAGAAATAAAGAAATACATCGGCTTCCAAATACCGGACCAAGGTCCGATCTTGCCAATACTCTCCACTCCGTCTTCGGAAACTAACCCATAACCGGTCAACCCTTTGAAAAAGGTGGCGGCCGGTAAACCATGATATAAATCTACGGCGGACTTAATATCAGAAAAACTAATATATCGCATTATTTCCTCCTTGTTTTTTCCGGTAAATGCTGCCGCGTCTCACCGCGGACCGGATTTATTATTTAGTTATATTTATTAGATTAACGGCGTTGCCCGCATTAAACCCGGGCAAACACCGCGCCAGCTTGCTCAACCGTGAGCTCGCTGACATTGAATAATTCGTCACTAAACTTTTCCAGGCTGGCCGAACTGGTCCGACCGCCGATATTAAGCAGAACGGAGAATACGTTAAAAGGGATTTTCTTGCGCGCTTCATTGAATTCTATTAAGAATTCGCTGGAAACCGCGCATTCGCCATCCGTAATAAAAACGATATCGGCTTTTAGTCCTTTCTCAATATATTCTTGTGCTTTCTTCAACGGCTTTTCAAAGTCAGTGCCACCGCCCAAAAAATATTCAGCTACTTCTAGGAGCTTCAAATAGCTCGCTTCACCCTTTTTAATCTCAATCACTTTGAGAGGATCGCTGGGTCCGCCATATTGAATGAATATGAAATGGCGGTTCTGATAATCAGCGCATTGATATAATCCAAGCGCTAAACCTTTTTCCCAAATTTCCTGTTCGGAAGTGATTGATCCAGAATTATCAATGCCGACTATCACCGGACCTTGTCCCAAACTTTGTTTTTCTTCGGTTTCGAAGACAAATAATTGCTTAGAAGCAAAGCGACGGATGAAATCTAATCGCATCGACGGATGAGCGAATTTAGAGCGTTCAGCCGGAACTAATCTCCGCAAATCATTACCTCGTTTCACGTTAGTGACGACGCCAGTCCGAGAATTTATTTTCTCCTTTTGTTTGGCAATAGCCATCCGACGGAAACGCCCGACGATTTTAGCTATCTCACGAAGTTTTTTATTGTTCTTCAGCCTTTCGGCTAAAGCCATCTTATCCTCATAAGATAACTTCTGGATCTCACCGGGCTCCGTGCCCCAAGCTTCTAAAGTTTCAGTCTGCTCTTCCGCTTGGTCGCGTGACTGCTTAGCCGCCTTACGAATCGCTTGGCGCATTTTCTCGCCCGCTCCATCCTCCAGTTCCTGCTCAATTGCTTCCGCCTGCTCGGCCAGCTTCTGTTGCGCCTCTTCAAATGTCATTTGAGCTTGTTCGGCTTGATCGGACATTTGCTGCGCTCTATCTTTAGCTTGTTGCGCCCGTTGCTGAAATTTGCTAGCTTGCGAACTATTACTTTTCTTTGCTTCGCGAGCGGCATCGGCTGCTTCCTGGGCCTCATCGCTTGCCCAATCTGCTGCTTCCTGCGCCCGCTCTGCTTGATCTTGCAGACCTTGTAACTGATTATCTTCCTGACTTTTAATGTTTTGCATTTTCTGCTTTGCATCTTCAGGAATCAATTCTAAGACCGCTTCGCCCAACGACAGGACAGCCATGGAGCTAGCGAATTCATCCAAATAGGTATAACTTCGTAGTTCTGGATACTGCTTGGTATCCATAACTTTTTCAATTATATTCCTGTTGATGAGTTCGCTCGCCTTTACTTTTTCTTTAGACTTCAAAATCGGATCTGTCTTGTACAGAATTGAATACAAATCCATAAGTAAAGGCGAATAACTTGGCAACTTCTCCAGACCTTTATTTTCCAATTCTTGTATTCTGGCCGCCCGCGACTTTATAGACTCAAAAGTCCTTTTATCGTAGCGGTCAGAATATACGACGTTTTCAGTCTTTTTCATGGCCCCTCCTCTCCTAAACGTCAAAACCCATAACCTCTTTAGCCACATCGCGCTGATAGCGCTTAACTGTATCTAAAGCGTCCTGGATGCTTTTGGTTGGGAAGCCAGATTTTTTTGCTTCCTCAAAAAGTTGAGTTATTCCTTTAATGCCGGCGTTATCGTCGCCAGAAATTAACTTTTTAAGTTTAGCGTTAGCTTCTGACCCACCGCGATTATATTCCGCGTCGTTCTTATCGCTTCCGTCATCTTTCTTGCGACTGATGGCGGCATCACGTAATTCCTTGGCTTCGTCCAATAGTTCTTGGACTAATAAACCAAGCGGATTAGCGACCGATAAGATAACTTTGCGAACCAACTTTTGATGATCCGGATTATCCCAGAGCACATGCGGGAGAACATCGACGAGATCCGCTTCCGTTACTTCGTCCCGACCCTCTAAATAGGCGTTGGCTTGAAGCAATGGATTAAGACGAACATCACGTCGGCCATAAATGATCACTCCTTCGCTGTAAAGTTTTTCAATTATGGTTTCAATAAGATCATCAATCCGCTCATTAATGTCAACGGCGAGCACTGTTTCCTGAACTGAAGCAAGTTCTTCTAAAGTGACCTTGCTCAATTTAGGTTTAGCGCTCGGGTTGCCTTGGCGACGCTGATGAGATAACTGGCGCATCCGGATCCTTTCGGATTTTTCGGCAATACGATCCACTACATACCGGAGCATGAAGCGATCATAGAAAGCTTCCAAATCCTCGCCGGGGAGATTATTAGTGTCCCCAAAGACAGAAATTAAAGGCATTTTCTTCCGCTGGCCGCGAACCTCATAATAGCGTTCGTTGATAGCGGTTAATAAAGCATTTAAAGTAGGCCCGGAACATCGGAATAATTCCCGCAACATTGCAAAGTGCGCTTCCGGCATCATACCGGTCGTAATCGGCTCCGTAATGTTGCGTTGTTTGCCGCCTTCCAGATTTTCCATGAGAAAATCGTAAGCGGCTACAAAGAGATCATCCGGTAAAGTATCCTGCGCTACGGTTTTAGTAAATACCGACGCGCCATCAATACCTTCTACAAAGTAATCCAAAAGCATTGATTTTGCTTCACCGTGCGGCCCGAATAGAATCGCATGCTGGCGGGCTAAAACCGCCAAGAAAATACCTCGGACTTCTTCTTTCCGTCCAATTAAGAGACGGCAAATTTCCGTCTCATTATTTTGCAACTTTTTTACTATAGCATCCATGATTAACTCCTCCTCTTGTTTTTTGTTTAAGTTTGACTGCTAACTCAATCTCGGCCAGCTAAATCAAAAACTGGCGCACCGAGACTCGGTTCGCAGTCAAACCCTATTAAGTTTTTAATGTTCTTCCCTTTCGTCCTTTCGGACTCATCAGCCGGGACACGCATCCCGGGAGGGAGAGCAATGCTTGAACTATCATTGCTCTGTCTCATGAACTTTCCACTGGCTTAGCCAATTCCTCCGTGGACTAGAGGATCCGCAACTTTATTCAGGCTTCTTTTCACGAAAGTCAAGATATTCCATATCGACTTCCTGAAAAGTTACCTGCGTGGTAGACTGCTTCAACGCTTGAGCAGTCCTTTTTAAAGTTTCAACTACGGCCGTCTTGAAGTTTTCTTCCGCCGTATACTGGGGGTTGCGTTCCCCAGTAATCAAAACCGTTAATTCGCCACCGACTGGGCAACCCCAGTCTTTATGGTAAACCGTACGGGCTGGCGTAATTATCGCCCCGACGTAAACTTTTTGTTCAGCGAACACGCCTGCAGCAGCTGCTTGCCAGGCGTTGCCAGCAATATCAACCGCACTGGCGTCAGTCGCGTTATCGTGGCCATAACCAGGGACAACACCTAAACTTGCAAAAAATTTTGTAGTTTTCATCATTAATTCTCCTTGCCCGATTTGACCGTCGGGGCCGCGGTTTTTATGATTTATCTATTGGTTTATACTGATTATTACCATGGGCACTTATCAGTTTCAGTCCCATCAACGATCTCTGATTTCTCAAAAATCAAAGCATGGGTATTCCAGAAAGTAGCCGATTCCTCGGTCGCCCACTGCTTGTCCCACGGCTCGGCAGGAGCGCGACTCCCAATAAATGCGGTTGTGAGAAGATAGGCTCCTCCCATACCATCATTTTTCATGAAGCAAGCAACCACTGAACTGGTTGCTTCGGGCTGACGATTTTTGACAAACCGCGTCAACCCGCGGCGATTTGGGCGTTGAGCATAAATAATTTCATCAGCGTCAGTTGTATTAATGCAGATTGTTTCGCCTATGGTACGACAAAATCTTATCTCTTCACAGAAACTCTTACGGTCCATAGCATGGATCTTTGCAAGCGCTTCCACAAGAAGAGGAAGGACTTCGGAATGGCCTTGGACATGGCTGTCCTTGCGATCAATCACTATTTGCCCAGACGCTAATTTTCCAACAACCGGCGCGTCCCATTTCAAGAGGTCAAAGGAGACTGGAATAATGTCTCCGATTTTCTCTGCCGATCCAGCAACTACCACGGCCGGTCCAGCAAACGGGTATACCTTATCCCATTTTTTCCCGCCAAGATGCTTTTGGGAGCGGGCACTTTCCACGGGCCAAAGCATAGCCACGTATGGCACGCCCGAGCGCCAATAAGCACGAACTACCGTGGCATCAAGCCACATCGGCGGTCCGTCGTGAGCAATCACGACCGGTTTGGTGGTGTCAACTACCGGAGGATAAATATTAGGCAAATCGCGCTCGGTAATAAACCGCGTTGGACGGAATCTAACCAGTGTAAATTCGGGGAGCTCTAACACTTCCCATTCGACACCGCAATCCTTGCACCCTGCGCCTTGCGGAACCGCATCCGGGATACGAAAATATCCCTTAGCAACATCATATAGTTCAATGTTGCCAGAGAACCTGCTCGCCATAGCACAGGCCAGGATAGCTGCGCGCACATTCCAAATGCGCACAGTCTCTAATTTTGCCACTGCACTAGTCAGACGCAGGGCATCCTGGAGATGAATCGGCCTGACCCCCAGGAAAGGGTCATTCTTTTCGGTAATGCCGATACGGTCCACGAGAGTGGCGCCGTTCACATTACAAAGAAGCTCGCCTTCGGTCAGTTCCGAATTGCTCCGGATAACTTCCCGCAGGCGGTTTGCCACCGCCTCCAGCACGGGCGAATTAATTGTCTGCCCGCGCTCAAGGCCGGCAATCCGACCGATAATTTTCCCGCCATCCCCATCTCCCGACGAGATGAGTTCATTAGTGCCATGAAGGTCACTAACGATTTCGGCCAGAACCTGCACGCTATGGCTAGCGGCAAATTCACGCCAGGCAGGAATTGCGTCATTACTTTTCTCGCTGTTTGCGAGGATGATGCACCCTTCGCAAACATCAAATATCCGCCCGTTTTCCGGGGACATTACTCCCCCGGTGTCAACCAACACGAGCGGCTGCTGGTTGTTCCGAATGGCGTTCTCCATTGAGGAAACGAAATCCTCGGAGAACTTTCCTTTCTGGCGAACTACGGATACGAGATCCTGGTCACCGAAATTACTCCAATGCCATTCGCCGTCCGGAGCGGCGAAGGCTAAATAAAACGAATCTGGCGGTAGCAGCCGCATCAGATTCGCTAAAAACACTGATTTTCCACTATGGGGTGGCCCGCAAACTATAATCCTTTTCAACTTTCATCCTTGCCCGAATACGTCGGAGCCGCATTTTTTTACTTAATGAATTTAATTATTATCCGATTCGTCTTTAAATCATCTGGACGGAACGAACACAATTATAAAAACATCTCAAAAAATAATTAAATCCATTAATGCCTGGTTTTAAAGAACTTCCCTTTCGTCCTTTCGGACTCATCAGCCGAGACACGCATCTCGGGAGGGAGGACAACGTTTGAACTGACGCCATCCCTCGTGAACTTACTGTCGCGGTGATCCGCTTTTATTCGGCAAGGTTAACAGCATAACCTCAAGGTTTAATCCCGAATCGCACCCAATCTCTTCTTAATTACCCTAAGGTAACTAAGAGCCACTTGATGGTGGCGCCTTCCGGTAAGGTTGTTGCCCCTTCCGGAAGACGAGGCCCAATATACTGACCAACGAGAGCTTGATCGTCTTTTTTAAGGACGACGGTCGTTCTGTTTGTCGGCACATTAACCCCAAGAACACTGCTGAATACATTAGCTGTATCAGCGTGACCGACTGCTGAAATAGTTTCAGCGGCTAGGGCTTTAGCCTGCTCTAAAGAGATTTCCTCAACCTTGATGGCTATCGGAAAGATAGAAATCATGTTGAGGGAAAAAGCGTTAAGTAAAAACATGACGCTTCTCCCCTAGAAATTAGTATCTCCTCAGTTTCCTCTAAGAACTCACTTAGATTTATATGAGTATTTAAATTTCTAGTCTCGCTGATTTTAAAGGATAATCAACTAACCGCTTTTAACTCAACTTGAGTCAAAAGTATATCCCGCAGAATCCGCTGCGTTGCCAAATTTAAAGTCTACTTAGAATAACGCTTCAACTAAGAGGCTTATTTTCTTCTCAGTGGTTGCGCCGAGAAAAATGGTATTGGCGCTCCCGTCCGAATTTTCAGAACTAACAGCCACCTCCCAGCCTTCACCGCTGGGATAAACTGTTATGTATATTCTATTTTTTATATGCTTGTCATAATCATATTGATTATGACTTTTAGAAAAACCGAGCTGCTTCAATAATTCTTCCATCTTATTCCTTGCCCGAATACGTCGGAGCCGCATTTTATTTAATGAATTTAATTTCAAAGAACTTCCCTTTCGTCCTTTCGGACTCATCAGCCGGAACACGCATCCCGGGAGGGAGAGCAATGTTTGAACGACACTGCTCTTTAAACTTTTTATGGACGCTTCGAGCGTAGAAATAGCTCCGGCGATCCGGTGGGATAGCCTGCTTATTTTTTGATTTGGGATAAGCTAAACCAATTTGAAACTTGATTTACAGTTTAGTATACAAACTGTAAATCTTTTGACGCCTGCCTTTTCAAGCGGGCATATTTCTCCCAAATTTTGGGAGAAACTCCGGGTTTTGCTTTTCGCGCAACCCGGACAAAATTTTTATCAATCGCCTTCTGGCGATTGATTTCGTCAATTTTTTGCTGGGTGGTTAGACCAGCATTTACCAATTGAATTTGAATATCACTCATATCCTTTCCCGCGCTTACTTTACTCACGCGGGACTCCTTTTTTGTTTTCAAATTAGTTTCAAAGAACTTTTTCTCGGCTAATTATACTTTTCCGAGGAAATTTCTGGGCCTAAGCTTGTTCAAGGCTTGGGGCTCAGCCGATCTCCTCGTAAGAAGACGGTGGCGTTCGTGCCGTTCCCGGAGCTTGCTCATCCCGTTAAGGATAACTGGGCCACGCGCTACTAGGATCGTCTCGGCTCCGCGGCGGTTTGCGACGCTACTCGGCTCTGACTCACTTCCCGCCTGATCCCGGGTTGATCCCGGAAGCAAACTGTTAAATCTTTATTAATCTCAGGAGATGAACCCTCTCCGCTTTATTCTTAAAGCTTATGTGTCCATTTGATCTCCTAAAATCGATAAGCTGATCTAACTGATTTATTTATTCCCTAAATAATTGGGGCAATTGTGCCGCAATCGCTTCGGTTCCGCTCAAAGCGGATAGTTATGAAGGGGAGTTTATTCGGCGTCCTTGAAGGAATTTTGGGAAACGGCATGGGGTGGCGTTTCCAAATGATATTTTTAGTTCCGATCGGCCGCGCTTCTTATTTAGAGCTGCTCTAGGCTGTGGGCGCTAGCGCAGGGACTAAATCTCTCTCCTCTCCATGACTATCCGCTCTCTTCCAACCAAAAAGGGTACTAAGCGGAAAAACTTTCTAATAGAATGAGAAAGCTTAACCCGCCTAATACCCCTTTATATAAAGATCGTAGTAAACTAAGTTGATAATGGCTCTCTCCTTCCATTATTTTATTTGAATGTAATGTACTGCGTTTTGCCCGTTTCTTTCCTTTCTCATTTTCGATAACTTAAGTTTAGCACGCTCTGAGATAATTGTCAAGACTTAAAAAGACTATTTTTGGCAAATGTTATTAAAATATAGACAGAAATGCTTTAAATACGCATATTTATTTTCTTTTTTTGTCATTTTAAGAGTTGACACTATATTTAATATGCGCTATAATATGACTATGGATTAATGTGACCCTTAAACTACTAACAAAATAAAACTTAATTTTTGTAAAGTTATCCACAGGAAGAATCCCCCCTAGCCACTATTAAAACAATAAAAAACAAATATATGTACGAAAAAACTCTTTATAATCTCGGCTTATCCAAGGTCCAGGCGGAAATCCTGGATTCCCTGCTGAATTCCGGCCCTGACAAGGCCAGTAATATCGCTAAAAAAATAAAACGGCCCCGCGGGGTCGCTTATAAAGGCTTGGATGAGTTAATTAGGCTCAATTTAGTCTCCAAGACCGAGGAAGTTAAGGGTATCACTATTTTTGCCGCCGAACACCCCTATAATTTAGAGACAATTGCTGAGCAGAAAGAAAAAGAAGCGATCAAGCATAAACAGGAATTCATCAACGCCCTGCCCGACCTGATTTCCGCTTATAGCCTGATCAGCAATAAGCCGGGAGTGAGATTTTATGAGGGAGAAGAAGGGCTGCGAAAAATTTTAGAAGACACTTTATCGAGCAAAACGGAAATCTATCTTCTCCTGAATAAACAAGCCCTTAATGAAGAGGGTGAATTTCAAGAAGCCAATCTGGAATATAAACAAAAACGAGAGAAGCTCGGAATAAAGAAAAAAATTATCCGTGTCGGTGAACGGCCCGATCAAGGGAGTGAACAAAATTCTGAATATGAAAAAATAACGGCTATCCGTTATTTAGAGAATCTGTCCGCCACCTTCAAGACTTCTATCCAGATTTATGACGGCAAAATATCTTTCCAGGTTATCAATAAGGGAAAAATAATCTCCATACTGATCGAAAATAAAGATATTTATGAGATGAACAGGCTGATGTTTGAAACGCTCTGGAGCATCAGCAAAGAATAGGCTAGGCCGCCTTTTGGCTCTCCTTATCGCTCGGCTTAACCATATCATAATATTCTATGCCGTCCGCCTCGCGATGTTCATCAACGATCACAAACCCCCGACGTTGATAATTGTCATTAGCTGGATTATCTTTCCGGCTCTTAACCCGGATATTATAACTCTTGGCTACTTCGGCGATAGTGGAATTCATAAAATGATTGCCGATAGACAGGCCTTGGACTTCCTGGGCCACATTAAGCGAGCCGCCATATACTTCCGTGCCGGAAAGCGGCTTAAAACGAATAAAAGAAATAATCCGGTTCTGATATTTTAAAAGATATACTAATTGCCCATTAAGACTCTCTACTTCTTTTGCGAATTCTGCCGTTACTCTTTCGTAGGCGGCTTGATTAGTCGCCGCCGGGTCACTCAAGAAAATCCGTTTATAATTTTCAGCCGATATTTCCTTTAATTCTTCTCTTTCGGCAACGCTGAGGTTGTTCGTTGGATTGATTATTTTCTTTTCCAATCTCAGATCCTTGATCTTTTCAAAATTAATCTTCTGGCCGGCTTGTTTAGCTTCTTTCAAGACTGCGGCTAATAGCGAGACCTCGGAATGGCTTCTCTCCAAATCTTTTAATAGCTCGGCGACAGCTTCTGGTTCCGCTAACGCTGGTGGATCCGAATGAAAATCAGTGATTATCTTCTTGGTTTTTTGCAATAAAGTTAAACGGACCGCGCGCCAATCAAATTTATCTTCTCCTTGGCCTAATAAGAACAGCTTGTTCAGTTCATTGTTTTCTTTCTCGACTAAGCTGACTATTTCCGCTATCCGCTGGAAGATGAGGCGCGCCGAATCCCGGTCAACCTTATGACCTAAGTCTATGATCTTACTCCCCAACCCCTGGTCGATTTCTAATGATAGAAAAGACTTGATGCCGTCTTCCTTGAAATCAGCCACGAAATCCTGCAACTTTTTTTGCTCGTCGCTCGTCGCTTGATTATAATAGATCAAAAACCAGCCTTGCTCTTTAAAAGAAAGATTATTTAAACGCGCGCCGGTCGCCTGGAAGACTTGATCTTCGGAAATCTTATAATAATTTTTCTTAAATTCCGCCAAATACGCTTCCCGACTCTTTCTTTCCTCAGCACTTTCATCTGGCCGTCCGATGAATAAAGTGTCATAAGTAAAATCCATGACTTTGGCCTTTACCTTTTTTTCCTCTGTATCCAAGCGGCCCAGGTGGAAATACTTAATTAGTTCTAATTCTTCATTGAATACTCCGACTTCTCCGTCGGCCGTCAGGCGGCTAGCATGATAACCAGGGTTATTATATTCACCTAAATCATAGATCTTTTCCAAATACTTAATCCCCTCCTGAGAGACGCCGATGCGCCCGAATTCTAAGCGGTAGAGCATCGCCGCCAAAGGCTCTTTTTTATCTTTTTCAGAATGCAATAATTCTAATAATTGGGCAGCGGCCAGGTTGACATTCTGCTTAGAAAGGACTTCCGCAATCACATTAGCGAAAATGGGGTTACGATTTTTATTCCACAGTTCAACTACTAGCCGAGTCGTTTCATCTTTATCTGCCATAACATCCTTTAACCTATCGAGGGTAGCTAAAAGCATCTTGTGATCGGCATATTCTTCGACATCTCCGCCACCGGCGGCGGTGCTGGACATATCGTGATTAAAAAAATCTTGACTCAACTCGTAAGCTTTCCCTGGCTGATAAGTCTTATAGATCATGGAATGAGCGACATTATACCCCCAAGGACGATGGTCGCTCTTGCTTTGTTTTTCTTCGTAAGCCGCGCTCTCCGGAGAGAAACGACTGTTATAGGTTTCGTTAAACAACAAAAAATACTGAAAATGAGCTAAACATTTATGCAGGAACCTAGCCTTATTTTCCTCAGATAATTCTTCAAATGCCCCCGAGAACATCTTATCCGTATTAAGAGAATAACGGGCGGTATACTCATAGTCAGAAGCCTGGCTGAGCGTCTTAAATAAACCTTCTTTAGCGGCGCCAAATTCGGCAAAATCTTCCGCCATGGGAATATCCTTAAAATTACTGAGCAGAAATTTTGGCGCTTCCTGACGACGCCGAGCGATACCATAAAACTGCTCTAGATCTCCCATCATATAGTTATACCTATCCGGACATTCTACTACCTGTAAACCGGACTGGTCCATTGATAGAGCGCTTAAACTAAATAGATGGTATTTTTTCATGTCTAAATTGTGACGGTTGATCCTGAAAATTTTATCTACTGCCTGCAAGTCTTCGGGAAATTTCTGATAATATTTTTCTACCAACTGCGGGGTCGCAAAAATAGACGACGCAACATCAGCTAATAGATTTAATCTTTGTCCGCCGGTTAAGGCGGCGAGACTTTCTAGATTGTCGTCATTAAAAAAAGATTGGGCATCCCCCTTATACTTCGCCCTCCATATTTCTTCCAGTTCTTTATTATCTTTTTCCTGATCAAAATTATCTACCGTCTCCCAAATCCTATCTTTTATCTCAGATTCTTGGATTTGATTCTCCGAAAGAGCCATCTTATCTTCTTCCTGTTGATTAATTTTCTCTCTATACATATGCTCTAAACTTATTTTTACATCTAAATATAATACCACAATATTACAATTTTGTCTAGACAATTTAAAATAATCTTCTAATAAAAGCCAAATATATTAATATAGTAAACCGCTTAACCTTGGAAATAGCCTCACCGCAAGGCCTAGCCGTTGATCCACGCCTTAATCTGCGCGACCGCCCTCTCGTCGGGGAACTTCTCTACCTCCAAAACCAGATAATCCAGGAAGCTGTCTTTGGCTCTTTCTAGATAGAGCCGCTGCTGGCGGATATAGAATTCCGGCGCTTTGGCGATCCGCCGATAATCCGGGTAAAGCCTGAGGCGGTCATCAAGACGATCCTGGATCAGCGCTTGATCCTCCGGAAAGGTCAGAAGGATGGTTCTAAATCCTGACTTGCCTAATTCCTTCTCGATCGCCGGGCGATCTATAGAGCCGGCGCCATAGAGCTCGCTATATACCTGGGCGGAAAGGCTGAATTTCTCTATCAGCAGATTTTTTCCATGCAAAGTCCGAAAAATCTCCAAATAATTCTGGACCATTGGCGCGGCCAGTTCGGTTCCGAAGAATCCGAGATCGCAGTTAAGCCAATAGCAGCCATCCAGCACATTAGCGCTGGCGGCGGCGCGCGGTTCCAGGTCATGATAGATTTGCGACATGACCCAGCTCTTGCCGGCCAACTCCGCTCCTTCGAAAATGAGATGGTGAACCATATGATTATTACATCGGCAAATTATTCTTAATCTGCTCTAGCAGGACATTCGCCCGCGCTTCATCGTGCTCAAACTTGAGCAACCAGAAAATCGCCGTCCGCAGGGTCGTCCAATTATAATAAAGGTCGATCCGGGCCTGGAATTCCGGAGTAAGCTCCTGTTTGGCGGCGCTCAGATAAGTATCCAAAAATAATTTCTTGACGGCTTTGGCCTGGCCAGCTTCGCCGGTCTTGCCGATGATCTTATAATCCAGCTGCTGCAAGAAACTGCCGACATCGCGGGCCGGATCGCCCAAGCACATATCCGTAAAATCAATCAGGCCCAAGCGCTTGATGCCGGTTGCCAGGATGTTTTCCGGATGCGCGTCGCCGTGAATCAGCGCGCTCGCGCCGCCGTCGACGAAATATTTTTCTTCTCGGGCGATGAAATAATCATAAAATTGCCGCAAGACCGGCTGATATTTGCCGTGGTAGCGCGCCAGGACTTCTTCCTGGATCCGGTTTACGCCCGGCACGACGGTCGCGATCCGGGAATTGAGCGGATTAAAATTAACGGCTTCCGCCGTCGGCAAGCGGTGCAGGCGGGCGAATAATTTGGCGGCTAGCGGCACCAATTGCTTGACGGCCCGAAAATCCTGCTGCTTGATGTAATGGAGCAGATTATGGCCGCGCAGACCGCGATAAAAAGTCCCCTGGAAATATTCCGAATAAAATAAGGGGTCGGGGATATCGATAAACTTAGTCGGCAGATGCGCCCGCCACAAATATTTAAGCGCCTGATAGACATTATCTCGCGTCTCCTCGCTATGGGCGGAACAGAAGATCGGAATCTTAACCTCTTCCCCGTTCGCTTTCAAAAAATAAGTGCTAAAACCGATGACCACATGGTAAGTCGTCTCCCAGATCAGATTCTTGTGCGCCTTGATCTTAACCCGGCTGACCGACTTGAAGGCTGGATAATGAGGGAGAACCTCCTTAGTAAATAGATCAATCACGAAGGATTCGTCGAATAATGATAATATTTTATTCATATGATCTTCTGCCAATATTTTTTCCAATGCTTTTCCCAGATCAGCTTCTGCGCGCGCAAATAATATTTCTCCGCTTCCAGCTTCTGTTTCTTAGTCTTAGGGTTGACGAAAGAACGGACCGCCCGGATCAGGTCTTCTAAGCCGCGGATAATGTCGTCCGGGCTCCAGGCGTAAGGACCATAGACCTTGGAAAAATCCCGGGCGCTCGCCCACCAGAAAGTGCAACTGGCTAAACCGCGCGACAGATGCCAGCGGTACCAATAATAGTTCTTATCCGCCGGATATTTCCGACCCATAGCCAAGGCCAAAGCAGCTAATTTCCAAAGGACGACCTGGATCTTATTGCTCTTGTCGAGCCAAAGCTGATAGGGCCGGCCGGAGCGGATTTCTTCTGGCGTCGATTCCCAGGAAGAGGGCCAGACCTTGATCGTCGCGGCTGGCCGGCCGCCGGCGCGCTTGATAAAGCGGGAGACGGTCATGGTCTGCAAGTTTTTAACCCTAGTCATCTTCTCTAATTCCGCGGTCGGATCTTCATGGCGCAAACCATAGAGCTCGGCGTCAGTCGCAGTAATATAGGTGCCGACGGCCGCTTTCTTGAATAACGGCCATAATTTATCCGGCGGATAAGAGTTGGAAAATTCCCGATTACGGAAAACTACTTTCAGGCCACTAGCCGCGTCAAGATAATATTTATCCGGTTCCGGCCGGCCGGCTCGCGCTTGGCCGCCATTATAAGCCGGCTCGCCCAGGATGATCCAGTCATAACCCAAACGTTTAATAACTTTAGCTACCGCCACGGAATAGGCCATTTCCGGCAAAAAGAAACCGCTCGGCTTGAAACTCCGGCCAAAGAAATGCCGCAAAATCTTCTCGTTAGCCTTGATCTGCCTGACGATCTCGTCTTCCGGCAATAGCGGAAGGAAGCCATGATAAGCGGCCGAGCCCGTGAGTTCAAGGCGGCCTTTGCGGACCAAGAATTTCAAACGCTCCAGGAAAGCCGTCTCTTTGTCCGACTCCAACCTCTCTAAAAGGCAGCCGCTCACATTCCAGGTCATCCGCAAGCCAGGTCGCTCTTCCATCAAACGCAGCAGGCGCCAATAGCTTTTGTCCAGCGCTTTGCGGATATTATAATATTCGGCGTTAGCCGGCTGATAAAAATGTAAAAAATTAATCCAAAGCATAGTAGTTAACGCTTATCTTTTAAAACCTTACGATATAAAGCCAGATATTTCTTAGCCGGGATTTCCCAGCCATTCGACTGCTGCATCACCTGCTTGACCAGGCTGGCCCAAATTTTACGGCGGGAATAGACTTTGAGCGCCCGGTTGATCGCTGCCTGAAGATCGGCCGGGTCTTCGTGCTTGAAGGTAAATCCGGTGCTATGCCGCCGCAGAAGTGAAAAATTCTCGACCGTATCATGCAGGCCGCCGGTCGCCCGGACGATCGGTACGCAGCCATAGCGCATAGCGATCAATTGGTTGATGCCGCATGGCTCATGATTGGAAGTCAGGAGAAAAAAATCCGCGCCGGCATAGACCTGAGTTTCATATTTCTGATTCGCTTCGTGCGATGGGATCACGGCCAGCTTCTGCGGATGACGGCGGGCAATTTTTTGCAATTCTTTGATATATTGCCGATCGCCGGCGCCAATAATAATGAACTGCGCGTCTAATTCCAAGAGGCGAGGCAGGGTCGCGATAATCAAGCCGAAACCCTTCTGGAAAGTCACGCGCGAAGTCATACAGAACACAGGCGCCTCGGGACGGAGCGGTAATTTAAAAAGCTTCTGCAGATAAGCCTTATTACTTAACTTGGCAGCGGGATCTTTAAAGCTATAACGCTGATGGATAGCGCGATCCTGCTCCGGATTATAGAGATTGTAATCGATGCCATTGATAATCCCGGTGAGACGGTCGGCGCGATGTTGAAGGATACGGTGCAGATTCTGGCCGAATTTCTTAGTCATGATCTCATCCCGATACTGCTCGCTGACCGTATTGATGAAGTCCGCGGCCAGAATTCCCCGTTTGGCGAAATTAATATATTCCAATTTCGGGTCGTCCAGATGCGGCAATTTCCCGCGGCCATAATCCTTGTTCTTAGGCGCGACCGTCCACCAATCATGCCCGAACTGGAAGGAGAGGTTATGGATCGTAAATATCGTCCGCGCTTGCTTTAAAGTCTTAGAATAGCGGAAGTCGGTCTTCAGATAATAAGGGATCAGGCCAGCCTGCCAATCATGGCACTGGATGATGTCAGCGGAGAATTTCAACAGGGATAATAATTTAAGAGCGGCCACATTAAAGACTAAAAAACGCGCGTTTTCGCGCGTGGAACCGTAAAGCCGGCGATGCTTGGAAAAAAATTTCTTATATTCGACGAAATATACCGGAAGATCCGGCAATAAATAGCCGCGCCAATAATTGACCCTGATCTTTTCCTGCGAATTAAGGCGCAAGCTGATATTCGGAAAGAGTAATTCTAATTTATGAGCCTGCTTATCGATCAGCCGACCGTAAAGCGGCGTGATGATAATCACTTCTTGGCCTAAGCGGCTCAAAGCCTTCGGTAAGCTGCGCGCGACGCTGCCCAAGCCGCCAGTCTTGGAAAAAGGAGCGACCTCTGAAGCGATATGGACGATTTTCAATTTCCTGGGCATAGGCGGGAATTTAACGCGCAGATAGCGACCGCTAAAGCATCGGCCGCGTCATCAGGGCGCGGCAATTCTTTTAAATTCAAAATCAATTTAACCATCTTCTGCACTTGTAATTTAGAGGCTTGGCCGTAAGCGGCAACAGCCTGCTTAACTTGCGATGGGGTCACATCGATCATCGCCAATTTATTCTGGCTAAGCGTCAGCAAGACGACGCCGCGCGCCTGGCCGACAATGAGCGCCGTCCGGACATTCTTATTGAAAAATAAAGCTTCTACCGCGGCCGATTGCGGCCGGTACTTCTTGATAATCTTGTCGAGTTCTAGATGGAGGGTGTCCAAGCGCTTGACCAGATCTTCACCGGCCTTGGTCTTGATGGAACCATAAGCCAAGCAAGTGAGCTTGGACCCCTCGGCTTTGATGACGCCATACCCGGTATCAGCGATGCCGGGATCCAGACCTAAGATTATTTTCGCCATACGGACGCCGGCTATGATAAATTAGAATAATAATCGCTGACATCTTCATTCGCGTCCAGCTCGTCAAAAAACTTATCCAGCTTTTCTTGTTCGGCAGGCGCCAGGTTCATCTTGTCTTTGGCGACGTATTCGATTTCTACGGCAGCCAGCTTCAATCCTTTCTGTTCTAAAAATTCACGGATAACCTGCAAATCTTTCACTTCGGTATAGACCGTCAACCCTTCGGCTTCTTTCTGGAAATCCACGACGCCCTGATCGATCAAGGCTAATTCCAGATCTTCATTGCTCAGTTTCTTGTCCCTGACCTCATCGCTCGCGATCCTGATGACTCCGAGCTGCGAAAAATTCCATAAGACCGCGCTGAACGCACCGCCGTTTTTAGTAAAGAGATGGCGAATCGTCGAACCGGAACGGTTCTTATTATCCGTCACGCATTTGACTACTATTTGTACGCCAGGCGGGACGATTCCTTCATAATACAGCTCTTCGATCTGGTCGCCGGCCAATTCGCCGGTGCCTTTCTTGATTGCCCGCTCGATATTATCTTTCGGCATGCTGGCATCGCGCGCCCGGTCGACGGCCGCCCGCAGAGACGGGTTAGAGTTCGGATCGCCGCCCTTCTTGGCGGCAATCGTTATGATATTGGCTAACTTAGTAAAGATAGCGCCGCGTTTCGCGTCAACTAATTCTTTCTGGCGATGCGTTGTCGCCCATTTGGAGTGTCCGGACATAAACTAATAGTGATTCTTAAAATTAGGGCGACAAGCGGTCGTCCTGGCTTTATCC
The DNA here is from genome assembly GCA_041651195.1 of Patescibacteria group bacterium. Taxonomy (GTDB): domain Bacteria; phylum Patescibacteriota; class Patescibacteriia; order Patescibacteriales; family UBA12465; genus UBA12465. The sequence continues at coordinate 31,794 of JBAZJR010000001.1, read as the reverse complement.
TACCAAAAATTGAAATAAAAATCAAGATGAATTATAATAAAAATAGCTCTAAAATAAAGCAAAATCTATGAAGAATGATAATTTACCTAATCTAAACGAAAGTGTCTTAAGGGGACTTGATTTTTTTATAAAAAATAAGCTGCCCGGCCTTAAGCTGAAGAAAAGTTCAGCCGGTTTTGTTATCGGCAGCGTCAATGCTTATAATACTGGCCGGATGCTCTTTGGCGACCGCGCCGCTTTCTTTGCCGATGAAGGAAATTTCTTGCGACAACTCAAGATATACGGCTCTCTGATCAAGAATGGCACGATCAAAGAGGCCACCATTATTTCCGCTTCCGGCGAGAAAGACGCGATTTGGGAAATCAAAGCGGCTAAACGAGCCGGGCTACGAACCGCTCTCTTAACTTGCAACCCGGACTCGACCGGCGCCCGACTAGCCGATCGAACTTTCTCTTTCCCTAAATCTCCGGAACCTTATTCTTATAATTTCTCCACTTACCTAGGCATGATCCTTGACGCGACCGGGGAAAAACCCGCGGCTATCAAGGCCTTCTTGAAAAAAATAAAGTTACCGAGAAATTTCAGCGCTTATCGCTATTTTACTTTCATCCTGCCCGACCGCTACCGGCCGATAGTCGACATGATCAATGTCAAAGACGATGAATTATTCGGACCTTATTCCAGCTTACGCGCCTACTCCGAAGGCAACGCCCGGCACGCTAAGTTCATCTGCCAATCAACGCGGGAACTGGTGATCGCTTTCGGCCAGAATAAATTCTTCGGACTGCCTAAAAACCGCTGGGATATTAAATTACCGAAAGACGCGGATTTCGCGACGCTGATCTCCGCCAGTTACTATCTCATCGGCTTTATCCAGGCGAGCCGTCCGCCTTATTTCAAGAAAGGCTTGGCGGATTATTGTCTCAAGACCGGACCGAAGCCCTACGGCCGAAAGAAACCTTTCCCGATCATCGTACAATAGACCGATTAAAAAACGCCTTATGATTAAAGGCGTTTTTTAGATTAGATCAGGACTTCGCCTTCCCCTGGTTCTTGACTCTCTCCAGAGCCATCTTGAGCTCCCGGGGAGAAGCTAAATAATAATGCCGTAACGGTTTCAAATTTTTATCTAATTCATAAACCAAGGGTATGCCGGTCGGGATATTCAAGCCGACGATGTCCTGCGGCGCGACCTTATCTAAATATTTAACGATGGCGCGCAAGCTATTGCCGCTCGCCGCGATGATTATCTTCTTGCCGGCCTTGATCTGCGGCACAATCTCCTCCCGCCATAGAGGCATCACCCGCGCGACCACGTCTTTCAGGCTCTCGGTAACCGGCACCCTGATCCCTTTATATTTTTTATTGGATCTTTGATCATATTTATTCCGACTATTAATCTTCGGGGGCCGGATATCATAACTGCGCCGCCAGATAAGCACCTGGCCTTCGCCGAATTTTTTAGCCATCTCTTTTTTATCCAGGCCTTGCAGGTTACCGTAATGCCTCTCATTAAGGCGCCAATCCGCTGTCACTGGTATATTTTTTTCTTTCATCTCCCGTAAAACTAGACGCAAAGTCCGGCTCGCCCGTCTCAACATCGAAGTATAAGCCAGATCAAAGACAAAGCCGCCCTTTTTCAAAGCTCGGCCGCCCGCCCGCGCCTCGGCTTCTCCTCGTTTCGTCAAACCGACGTCGGTCCAGCCGGTAAATAATCCTTTCTTATTCCAAGTGCTTTCTCCGTGCCGTAAAAAAACTATCTTATACATAAACCTTTTAATATTATCTTGTCAGCTCGATTTTTATAATTATATCATAAATTGACGATAAAAGTTCAAAAATGATAGTATAAGTAAGAGCTTAGTTTAAAACATATCAGCCCCTCCATAAATTCACAACTTAAAAAATTAAAGATCGAGGCCGGATTAGCCGGCATCAAGGCCCTGCGCTTGGCAGGCAATCTGCTCAAACGATTATTCCGGATCAACGCCGGTTTTTTTCGTTTGCTCTTCGGAGGATTTTTTTACAGAATATTAGTAAAAATATACTATAACATTTTCCGTTTAAAAAAAAGCGAGCTGGCGCGTAAGGCGCTCCGGGAGATCATCGATAATCAATCTGTCTATTGGTTCATATTCATTCTCACCACTGGATTCATTGTCGCCAACTTGACTGATCAGAATAAGCCTGGGCTGCTGGAAAAGGCAATTTCCAGGACCATTATGGCTAATCTGATCACTACGGAATTCGCGGCGGCGGAAGAAGAATTGATAGAGGAAACGGCCGCCCCTAGCCGAACCGCGGCTGATAAAGGGAAATATCTAGACGAAGATACCCTGGATAAGCAAGCCGGACTGCTAACTATAGAAAATTCCAGTCAAACGGAGCCGCTAGCTTTTAACGAAGACAACGATATGGTCTTCAAGCCATTGGGCGCTGGAGCCCCCATTGGTTTAAGCGGCGGTTCGGTAGCGCAGCGGACGGAAATCGTCTATTATACCGTACAGAATGGCGACACAGCCAGCTCCATCGCTAACCGTTTCGGCCTGACTGTCAATACGATCCTCTGGGCCAATAATCTGAGCGCCTATTCTTTAATCCGCCCTGGCGATACGCTGACTATCCTGCCATATAGCGGCGTCCTTTATACGGTCAAATCCGGCGATACGGTCTCCAAGATTGCCGCCCGTTACAACGTAGGGATGGAAGAAATCATCAGCCATAATAGCCTCGGCTCCGGACTAAAAATCGGACAGAAGATAATCCTGCCAGGCGCCCGCAAAATTACAGAAACAGCCGCGATCGCCCGCAGCGCCAGTAGCTACACTGGCCTCGATGTCATCAGCAACCTCCTGAAGACCCCGACCGTCAAATCAAGCGGCGGCAGCATGGTCTGGCCGACTGTCGGGCATCGGATCACGCAATACTTCTCCTGGCGCCATAACGGACTGGACATCGGAAATAAGGTCGGGACGCCGATTTATGCGGCGGATGACGGTATCGTTGAAATCGCGAGCAGCGGCTGGAACGGCGGTTATGGCAATACGATAGTCATTAATCATGGCGGCGGCAAAAAAACCCGCTATGGACACGCCTCCAAACTTTTTGTTAAAGTAGGAGAAGAGGTCAGTAAGGGCGAACATATCGCGGCCATGGGCTCGACCGGACGTTCGACCGGCCCCCATCTCCACTTCGAAATAATCATTAACGGTCGGCGCTATAATCCGCTTAATTATATCAGATAAAATATATGTCCATAGTCATCGGTATCCTATCTATCGCCGCCGGCGCCGCCCTGGTCATCAAGACCGAATGGTTCATCAATAACTTTGGCCGCATCGCCTGGTTCGAGGAAAAGATGGGCTCTGACGGCGGCTCACGTCTCGGCTATAAGCTGATCGGCGTCGGGCTATTATTCATCGGAATCATAACATTGACCGGTAGCGGTGAGGCTTTCGTGCGCTGGCTCCTCGGTCCACTCTTAAAATTCAGCCAACCGCCATCATTAGACTGATTTGCGGGCCCTTAGCTCAGCTGGTCAGAGCACCTGCTTTGCAAGCAGGGGGTCAAGGGTTCGAATCCCTTAGGGTCCACTAAAAAAGAAGAGCTCTTATTCAAGAGCTCTTTTTAAATACCACATATCTAAGGCGGGGTCTTAGTTGTAGCCTGGCTACCCCTAGGCTCAGCCTGTGACCGGCCCGACTTTTTCATAAATGTCGGCTAGGCCGCGATAAGCTTGATCCGAATCCAGGCCGTAACCGACTATCCAGGCCGGTTTCATCAAAAAACAGCAATACTTGATTGAAAACTTCAAAGGGCCATGGTTCTCTTTGAGACCCAGGACGCAATATTCTACGGAGCGCGGCGGAACGCTTAAATTTTTTAGATAATCGTTCAAAAAATTCATAGTCGCCCCATTTTCTACGACGTCTTCGACGACGATGATATCGCGTCCGCCCAAGTCCGCGTGCGGCTTACTAATTAATTCAACCGCTCCGCCGCATTCATCTTGCGTATAGCGCTTGAGGCCGATGGTGTCCAGATGATGCAATAAGCCAATTTCTTCTAACTTGCGAGATAGGTCAACGGTAAAATAAGTGCCGCCCGTTAAGACCAAGAGTAATATCGGCGGCTGCTCCCTCCCTGAATAGTCAGCTAAAAGCTGATCGGCAATGGTGGCAATCTTAATCTGGATCGACTCTTGGCTGAAAGCCACGCGATATTCGTCGCCTTTGATAACTAAAGTCTTTTTCATTGCATTTCTCCTATTTCATTGATAAAAGGACAGTTAAAAATAATAACTTATATTAATATATCAGGGATGATCTGTCAAAATAAAATTATCCCGGACTTTTCCGCCTAGGGAGCTAGTTTTCCCGGGCCTTTCGGGTTATAGCCGTTAATGACTTCTACTCCGTCCAGATAGCCGTCGCCATCGGTGTCCAGATTATGCGGATCCAGGCCGAGTGCCTTCTCGCGCAGGTCAGACAAGCCGTCTTTATCAGAATCAGTCGCCTGATTCAGGTCTAATTCCTTGGCCGGGCCAGTGCTCGTCGCCGTCAGGGAATCGCTCGGTCCCGTAAGCTCGTTATTAACTAAGATCCGATCACTCTTGGCGATGACCTCGGAAAAAGCCGCGACATACTGCTCATACTTCAGGCCGGCATATTTCTGGCTGAAGACCAAGGGCTGGAAAGTATTTAATAATTTTTCGTTCTGGATCACGATATTATCATCGATATAATCATTTTCTCCCAGGCATTTGCTGATGGCGTTATTAGGATGATCCGGCGAAAATAAACTGGTACCGATAAAATAGGGCGGCCGCTCGTAGCCCTCTCCAGCGACGATATCCAAAAGAGTCGGCGCGATATCCGCCTGGCTGGCCACTGACTGCGCTTGGCCGCTTACCCCGCCTGGCACATACATCACGAAGGGGATCTCGTTATAATTATAAAAGTCCGCCGCCACGTCGCCAGAAGCGAAGGGATAATAACGATGGTCGCCGTAAATGATGACGACGGTCTTATCCAATAAGCCGTTAGCTGCCAAATCAGAGAATAATTTTTTAATATCATTATCTACCGCCTTCAGGAAACCGAAATAATTCCGGAGGCTAACTTCATCTGTCGCGGCTGAAAGGCTATTCGCGCTCAAAGGCTGGAGATAGGGAGAGATGTTCAGGTTATTTTCATAATGGTTCAGATCAATAAAATCCTGATTATGCGGCCCATGGCTAGTAAAGCCGATGATATAATTGAAAGTCGGTCTAGGCGACTGCTTGATCTTAATAAGGACATCAGCCAGGACTTCGCCGTCACTCGCCCGTAAGCGGTAATCCGGCGTGAAGTAGAGGCGATTATATCCCCACTTCGGATCCAAGATATCGCGATGCCAGAAGCTGGCCTCATTGGCATGATAGACCGCGGTCGTATAATCGAATTCATCTTTCAGGATTTCCGGCAGGCAATAATAATTATTATAAGCGAAAAGATCGCTCACCGGGCCGGTCGACTCGGGATAGAAACTGCAATTCGCGGCGAGTTCGGAGTTGATCGTCGTACAGCTATTGGAAAAAAAATGGCCGACACTGATATTTTCAGCGATCAATTTAGACAAGAAAGGCATGGGCGATGGTTCTTGCTTTAAAGCCCAAGCGCCAACCGATTCCATCTGGTAGATGATGATGTGGGGCTGGTCTAGCTTATTCGTTAATCTTAAAGGTGTCGGCGTTATCTCGCTATTTAAAGACAGGGCGGCTAATTTCTGCAGGCTTGATTTCAGGCTATCAATATCGCTGATCTTGGCGGTCGCTTCCGGCTGGGCAAAAAGGCGCGGCAATTGTCCGAGCCTGACAATCAGGCGGTCAAACAGGAAACCATAGGGACCAAGGTCAGAATAATACTGGGTCTTTTGGAAGCCAGCCAAGCTGATCTGGTGCTTATAAACGTTAAGTAGGCCGACGGCGGAAGTATTAATGACGATGATCAAGAAAAAGATCAGCCAAACCGGCGTCGACCGGCTATTTCTCCGACCTTGCAAAAAATCTATCGAACGGACGATCTTTTGGTAAAGCCGCCGTCTAGTTTTCGCATAAAGAAATAAACTAAGACCGGTGAGTATCAGTAAAGCGCCGGCCGAAATATACAGGCCGAGCGGGATCAGGTTATAATAACTCAAGAGCAGGTCAAGCTCCGAACTGTTCAGCGCGCCCAGCTGCCCAGTATTAGCCTGCCAGAAAATCCGAAAAACGTCGTAATAAGCAAAATTGACAAGGAAGTAAAGGGTGAAGAGTACGAACGACAAGGCATAGGAAATGCGCCAGAGCTTATTCTTAAATAGATGGAAGGCTAAAACGAAATTCAAGGAAAATAAAAAGATGAAGAGGACGGTCAGGCCGGACAGCTGGAGATTGATCCGGGTATAATAATAAAAAAAGAACAGCGCGTTAAAGATGGTTAAAGCGCCGACCAAGGCCGAAAAATATAATAATTTTTTTCTCTTGAACATAAGGCCCCGCCTAAGCTTTTATTTCTGGACTAATTTTAAGCCCTTGAGGCGTCCTAAGACCTCGGAAGAGAAAGTGCGCGCCGTCGCCTCCTTCTCCGCATGGCGCGCCAAAGCATCGGCGATCAGGCCGCGGATCAGATCGCTGATCGCGACGCCGCTCTTCTGCCAGAGATGATGATATAAGGTACCGGGCAAAGGATTGATCTCATTAGCGAAATATTCCTTGGTCGCCCGGTTGTATAAAAAATCAAAACGCGCGATACCGACACAACCTAGGGCGCTGAATATTTTCCGGGAAGCGGCCTGGATGGCGGTGGCGATAGCTGGATCGATATCCGCCGGAATAGTGATTTTCTGTTCTGCTTGGCCAAGCTGCGCGCCGCCGTCGCTCAGATATTTATCCTCATAACTGAAGAGGTCGGTCGCGAAAGAAGATTCTTGGATCAATGAAGCTTGCGGCTCATGATAACCGCGCACCGCGCAGGTCAGATCAACTAAATTCTCCACGCCTTCTTCCACTAAAAGTTTCTCATCATAATGCAAAGCGACTTCGCAAGCTTGTTCCAGATCAGCGAACTCTTTGACCTTAGTGATCCCGATAGAGGAGCCGAGATGCGGCGGCTTGACGAAAACCGGCCACTTTAAAGAATCTTTGATCTCGACCAAAATCTGATCTTTCCGCTCCGCCCATTCCGACCGGCTATAACTTAAGAATTTAGTCGTTGGTACGCCTAAGCCGCGATAAAATATTTTCGTCAACACCTTATCCATCGCCAGGCTGGAAGCGGCCACTTCGCAACCGGCGTAAGGGATGCCGAAGATATCCCAGAATCCTTGCATCGATCCGTCTTCGCCCAGATTACCGTGGAAGGCGGGCAGGACTAAATCGATCACGACCGCGGTCTTAGAAAACAAGCTCTTCTTCTCAAAACACAAGATGCCATCAGAAGCGTCCAAATTAAGAAGATAGCCGCCGCAACCGGCCAAATCGGACTGATAATCATCGGCGCTGAAAAAAGCGAGGCTCCCCAATTTATCGCCGATAAAGAATCTTTCCTGTTTATCCAGATAAACTGGGATAACGTGATACTCCGGCATCTTCTTCAATTCCGCGATCATGAGCTGGCCGGTGATGATTGAGATGTCGTGTTCTGGGCTCTTTCCGCCGAAAAAAACGCCGATATTTCTTATGGTCTTCATATATTTAAATTATTTATAATTATCCGGCCAATCATTCTGGAAGACAATGGTATCGCCTTCTTTCAAGACCGCGCCCAAGGCCTGATGGGCGGAAACCGTATCGGGATAAACTTGGTAGCCGGTGAATCCGATCTTTATGAACTCATCAATAATATACTGCGTTGCGCTATTCTTGATCAAGAGGACGAGATCTAAATGGTTCTCCGCGTATAGCCGGGCAATCTCGCGATGGCGCTCTTCCTTCTTGTCTCCGAGTTCAACTAAACCTGGCGTGATGACTAATTTTCGGCCAGCGGCACGGCTTAAGACTTCGACCCCGCTGACGAAACCTTGGAAGTTGCCGTTATAGCTGTCGTCGATGACTAAGAGCCGCGACTGGGCGTTCCGGATAGGTTCTAGACGATGCTTGATATAAGGCAGCGAGGCTAGGGGGAGTACGGCTCGACCTAAGTCTAGGCCCAATTCTTCCGCTAAGACCAGGGCCATAGCGATCAGGATGATATTATGCCTAGCTAGGAGGCGGGTAGTGAAACTATGCTGTTTATACTTAAAAGACCAGCCGGCAAAATCAGGCAGGCTGGCGATTGCCGATACAGCGGCATAATCTACGCCGCTCATCGCTGGTAATTTAAATTTAGGATAATTCTCTCGGATATTAATATCGTTCAGATTCAAGATAACTTTTTTACCAGTCCGTTCGGCTAATTCAAATTTCGCCTGGATCGTGTTGGCCAGGCTCCCGAATCTCTCCAGATGCGATTCATTAATGCCGGTCAAAAAAGAATAGGCGGGTCGGACTAAACTACAAATCTTGGCGATATCGCCGACCTGATAAGCGCCCATCTCTACGATAAAAAAATCCGCCGCGGCGATATCTTTCCGCTGGGCTAAGATAAAATTGGCGATGCCGAGGTCAGTATTGACGTTATCGGGCGTGGCGATGACCTTGAAACCGGAGTTAAGGGTGACTAATAAGATCTCTTTTAGGCTGGTCTTACCATAACTGCCGGTAATGCCGATCACTTTGACAGGCATTCTTCGCAATTCCCTGCCGGCCAGGAGGATTATCCTCTTCTTTAATATATAGTCTAAGGGCCAGACGACTAATAGAACCAATAAGACAAAGACTGGCAACAAGGGGGCCATAGCCAAAAGCGGAACGAGCGCCCAAACGCGCAACCAGTAAATCAGGGCGATAATCAAGACTAGGCCAAAAAACCAGACAGCAAAATATAAGACTCTTGCCTTATTGGTCCAAGTTATCGCCTGTCTCTTCTCTAGCGACCACCAGCGCCAATCCTGATAGACAAAAGATAAGAAGCGCCGCGCATCATAAGACTCGCGCTGCAAGATATAGATTAAGCCGCGGATTATATCCATAATAATTTAGCTAAGATAGCTTTAAACTCCCGGGGCTTGTCTAAAAAACAATAATGGCCGGCGCCGGGGATGATTTCTAGGGCGGTCTGCGGACGCAGGCGCTCTAATCTTCTCGCCTGATCCAAAGGAGTGTCTTGATCATCTTGACCCCAAACCATAGCGATTGGCAAGTCTAAGGCTCGGAAAAAAGCTTGCCGATCTTCAGTGATCAGGCGCTTATAGGTTTTCTCTAACTCACCCGCTTCGCGATAGTCCACGCTCAACAATTTGCCGCCTAGACGCTGCCGCCATTTCCTGCCCACGAAGGGGAATAAAAAACGAAAAATCTTGGCGCCGACAAAAAGCGCGTTCGCCTTCCCTGACTTCTCCCGGATGACGGCGCCGTCTACTAGGATTAATTTTTTGGCTTGGCCGCCGCGACTCAGATATTCAATGGCGATAGCGGCGCCGACGCTATGGGCGATTAGGATGGCGGGTCGAATATTTATTTTCTCTAAAAAAGTCTTTAAAAAATCAGCATACTCCGCCAAGCCCCAGGCTTTATCCGGCGCTTCGCTGCCCGGCCAACCCGGAAAATTGACCGCTAGCAGATTGGGCATATCACCCATCACCGAGCAGAATAAATCGACCGGAGACTTCCAGCCCGGCAAAAATACTATGGTCTGATCATTTTTAAGACCGGGACTGACCAGATAGCTTACACTCCGGCCGGCAATGATGATTGTTTTCTTCTCCATGGACATAAGATAGCTTTTCTATATAATTTTACTAAAAAATAGGCTTTTCCACAAATCCTAAATAGGGGGTATTGACTTTTAAAAGCGGACGAGTAATATACAGGATATATAAAGGATAGGGACAACCCAAAATAAACAACAGGGGCAGCCCAAAATAAAAAAATCCCCAAGACGGGATACCACCATTTCCCAGCGGGAGATACTGCACATGACACAGTGCGCCGGCTCACCTTTCCTTTATCAGCGGTCCGATACTGAAATTTACCAAACAAGAACACAAAGACCGAAAGCATATTGCTCAGGTTAACAAACGGTAAAAGTTCGGTACGGCCATCATAATATCACCATTACCAACACGAACCAACACAAGGAGATTTTATGAGACTATACGTTTTTTCCTCGTTCATTACAGTTATCTTCTTCGTAGTTGGCGAAAGACAGGCCCAATTCGCTCCGCTAAATAAACTGGAGCTTGGGGATGTTTCACCAAATCCCCACATAACTTCTTTCGCTTAACTATGGGCCCATCGCCTGGACACACTCCTAATTCCTGCCGTGTCCTAGGAATAGTCTGGATATTTGAATCGATGCATTTAAGTATTTAGATTTTATGTTTGGTTGTTATTTACAGCCAGGCTAACGCGGTGGGTCCGCCATACTATTTTCTTGAGGCGGGTTCCCGTTCTTTCAATCACATTTTAAAATTTTTACACGACCCCCTCAAAACGGCTTTCTGATGTTTCTTGTCAGGAGCCGTTTTTTTATTTTCCGATTTTTTCTCGGCTTTGCCCGCTGGCTTTAAAAATGATAAAATCAAGACATGTCCAAGACCAAGCCAAAACTCATCATCATTGACGGAAACGCCCTTATCCATCGTAGTTTCCATGCTCTGCCGCCGACTTTACGCACTAAAGACGGCTTATTAGTCAACGCGGTCTACGGCTTTACGGCTTTCCTCTTAAAAGCCCTGAATGAGTTCCATCCCGAGTATGTCGTCCTGACCCTGGATAAGAAAGGGCCGACCTTCCGCCATGAGGTTTATGCCGACTATAAAGCGACCCGCGTCAAGGCGCCGGATGAATTATACGAACAGATCCCGCTCGTGAAACGCGTCGCGGAAGCTTTCAATATCCCGATCTTTGAGCTAAGCGGCTACGAAGCTGATGACCTGATCGGCACGATCTGCGCCCAGGCAAATAGAGAAAAGAAGTTGGAAAAAATAATCATCACCGGCGACCTGGATACGCTCCAATTGATCGATGATAAAACCAAGGTCTATACGATGAGCCGCGGCCTGTCCGATAGCGTCCTATACGGCGCGCCGCAAGTCAAAGAACGTTATAGTCTGGATCCCGACCAGATTATCGACTATAAAGCCCTGCGCGGCGATCCGAGCGATAATATCCCGGGCGTCAAAGGCATCGGCGAAAAGACGGCGAGCGAACTCCTCGTGGAATTTAAAAACTTGGACGGCGTCTACGCCGCAGTAAAAAAGAATGATCCTAAGATTAAGCCGCGGATCTTGGAATTATTAAAAGCCAGTAAAGCTAACGCCTACCTGAGCCAAGAGCTGGCCACGATCAATAAAGCGGCGCCTTTAAAATTTTCCCTGGATGACATCAAATTTTCCGCTTTCCAGCTGGACCGCGTCCTGGCTCTCTTCAGTGAATTAGAATTCAAATCACTCTTGGTAAAAGTGAAAGAACTAAGAGATAATATCAATAAAGCGCATGATAAGGATGCGGAACCAAGCGCCGCGGCCAGAACCGGGACTAAAAAGATAGCGGCAGTTGACCTGGCTCGCGGATCCGGCGCGGCTAAATTTGCCCGCAACGCGAAAAAATTCAATTACCAGCTCGTAGATGACGATAAGAAATTCGCCAGCTTCTTAAAGAAATTAAAAACTCAAAAAGCTTTCACTATAGACAGTGAAACTTCCGGCCTGGACACGCTCACAGCCGAACTGCTCGGCTTAAGTTTCTCTTGGCGGACGGGCGAAGCCTATTTCGTCCTGATCAATAAGAAGCGTTTAGCCGAGTTAAAACCGATCTTAGAGGATAAGAAAATAAAAAAATACGGCCATAACCTAAAATTTGATTGGCGGGTCTTAAAGAATCAAGGCGTCGCCTTGCAAGGCTTGGCTTTCGATACTATGATCGCCTCTTATCTGATCAACCCCTCTAACCGCCAGCATAATTTGGACGCCCTAGTTTTTACCGAGTTGGGCTTTGAAAAGATCAGTAAGGTAAATCTGGCTGACACCCAGCCCGGACAATTGACGATTGACTTTAAGAGCCTGGATCCGGAAAAGCTCAGCCTCTATTCCTGCGAGGATGCGGACTTTACCAATCGCCTAGTCGATATCCTGAAAAAAAAGCTCAAAGCGGAACAGCTGAACGAGCTTTTTGAAAAGATCGAGATGCCGCTCGTACCGGTCTTGGGGGAAATGGAAAATAACGGCATCGAGCTAGAGACCGCGCCGCTCGCTCGCCTGGATAAGGAAGTCGGGACAAAATTAGCACAACTGGAAAAAGCCATCCATAAGCTAGCTAAGAGCCGATTCAATGTCAATTCCACCAAGCAACTAAAAGAGATCTTATTCGTAAAATTAGAAATCCCGACGGCTAACCTGAAAAAGACCAAAACCGGCTTTTCTACGGCGGAAGATGAGCTCGTGAAGTTGCGCGACCTGCATCCGATCATCCCCCTGCTCCAAGACTATCGGGAATTGAATAAATTACAGACGACTTACCTGAACGCTCTCCCGGCACTGGTCAACCCGAAGACTGGACGGATCCATACTAGTTTCAATCAGACCATCGCGGCGACCGGGCGCCTCTCTTCCGCTGATCCGAATTTGCAGAATATCCCGACCCGGACCGCCGAGGGACAGAAGATCCGCGGCGCTTTCGTCGCGGCTAAGGGCTATCAACTGGTCGGTTTCGATTATTCGCAAATAGAGCTCCGGCTGGCCGCCCATATGTCCGGAGACCAGAAGATGATCCAGGCCTTCAAGCACGAGGAAGACATCCATCGCGCGACCGCAGCCGAAATAAATGATGTCGACTTGGCAACGGTCACGAAAAACATGCGCCGCGAAGCCAAAGCTATCAACTTCGGCATCCTCTACGGCCAGGGGCCGCATGGCCTGAGCCAAACGGCCGGCATCCCTTACTGGCAGGCGAACGAATTCATCAAAAAATATCTGGCCGCTTATCCCGGCATCAAGAAGATGACCGACCGTTTCGTCCGAGAAGCGCAAAAAAATGGCTATGCGATAACTCTCTTCGGCCGTAAAAGGCCGCTCCCGGAAATTAATTCCACGATCCCGGTCGTCCGCAAAAGCGCCGAACGGATGGCGATCAATACGCCGCTCCAGGGGACAGCGGCCGACATCATCAAGGCGGCGATGGTTAAAATCGCTGCGCTGATTAAAGGGAGAGAGGAGGAAATCCGACTGCTCTTGCAGGTCCATGATGAATTGATTTTTGAGATCAAAAAGGATAAGATTGGGGCTTACGCGCCGCGGATCAAGACGATCATGCAAGAAGTCTTGGCATTGAGGGTCCCTATCATCGTAGAAGAAGCCCGCGGCGATAATTGGGGCGAATTGAAGTAAAATATAAAGGTTAAAATAATGACGACAGCGCAAATGAAAGAACTGCGGAAGCTGCGCGGCCAGAAGATCGCGCTCTTAGGTTTAGGCTTGGATAACCAGGCTCTTTTATCCGTCCTAGATCGGACTAAGCTGCCGCTCGCGATAACGATCTGCGATTTCCGGCCCAGGAATAAATTACCCCGGATCAAAGCCAAGAATTTAAAAATTAATTATCAACTGGGCGCCGACTTTAATAAGGATCTGGATCGCTTCGATCGATTGTTCCGTTCGCCCGGATGGCCGCTGGCCTGTCCGGGCATTAAGGCGGCTCGCCAGAAAGGCCAGACAGAAATCACGAACCCGCTAAATTTATTCTTCGCTCTTTCTCCGACTAAGAACATCATCGGCGTCACCGGCACTAAAGGCAAGGGGACGACGGCTAGTCTGATCTACCGGATCCTAAAAGACGCCTCAAGCCACAATAAACGCTGGACAAAAGCCCGGGTCTGGCTGGGCGGAAATATCGGCGTCTCCCCCCTATCCTTCATCGATCGGATCAAGCCCGACGATTACGTGGTCTTAGAACTGTCCAGTTTCCAGCTGGAAGATCTAAAATACGCGCCGCGCTGGGCGGTGATTACGAACCTGTTCCCAGAACACCTGGCTCCGGCCGATCCTCATAATCCTAATTTTCATAATTCCCCGGCTACCTACTGGCGAGCCAAATTAAATATCGCCCGGACGCCGTCTAACCGCTATCTAGTCGCGAATCAGAGTTTAAAAAATAAATTAAGGGCGGCTGACATAAAGAGTAAAATAATTTATTTCCGAGCAAACTCCCTGCCATCAAGATTAACCGGCGTTTATAACCAGGAAAATATCGGCGCGGCCGTCGCTATCGCCAAGGTCCTGAAGATTGCTCCGGCCATTTATGAAAAAACAGTCGCTTCTTTCCGTAATCTGGAGCATCGCCTGGAATTAGCGGCGACGATAAATGGTATAAAATATTTCGACAACAGCTTCTCCACGACGCCGGAGAGCACGATTCTGGACTTGGAATCTTTCCGGGCGCCGTTGATCCTTATCGCCGGCGGCGCGGATAAAGGCGCGAATTTCCGGACTCTGGCCAAAGCTATAAAAGATAAAGTAAAATTTTTAATCTTACTGGACGGCCAAGCGACGCCGCGGATAAAAAAAGCATTAACCGCTCTAAAATTCCCTAAAGAGAAGCTCGCATCGGCAAAGGGCATGGAAGAAGCGGTCGCTTTAGCCCGGACGCATAGCGCGCGCGGCGACGTCATCCTGCTGTCTACCGCTTGCGCCAGTTTCGGGCTATTTAAAAATTATAAGGATCGGGGAGAACAATTCAAATACTATGCCCGGCAAAAAAAATAAAGAGGGCACTCTTAAAAATACTATCGGGATCTTCGATTCAGGCTTGGGCGGGCTAACTGTCTTAAAATACTTCCTATCAGACCTGTCGGATTATAACTATATTTATCTGGGCGACAACGCCCGCTTGCCTTACGGCGAAAAATCAGCGGAGACGATCTATCATTACACCCGCCAAGCCACAGATTTTCTCTTCCGTGCCGGCTGCAGCCTGATCATCATCGCCTGTCATACCGCTTCTAGCCAAGCCTTACGCCGGCTGCAACAAGAATACTTGCCTGTTGCTTATCCCGAGCGCCGGATCTTGGGGGTAATTCGGCCGCTTATCGAATATGTCGCCCAGGATAAGAAAATAAGATCCGTCGGCATCATCGGCACTAAGGCCACGGTCAATTCCGGAGCTTATACCCTGGAAATCAAGAAATTGCGGCCGAGCCTGGACGTTGAACAGATAAGCGCACCCTTGCTGGTTCCCCTAATCGAAGAGGGCTGGGCCGCTAAGCCGGAAACTAAGATGATCTTGAAGAAATATCTGCGGCCCTTGAAAATGAAAAAAGTAGATAGTCTGATCCTAGGTTGCACGCATTATCCCTTCCTCTACCCCGAAATCAAGCAAATAATGGGCCGGCGCGTAGACGTGCCGCAACCCGGAACGATTATCGCTGCTGCCTTAAAAGACTACCTATACCGCCATCCAGAATTAGGCTTGCGGCCGGCAACCGCCGCGACAATTAATTATTATACGACCGACTCTCCAGAACGCTTCCGGAAATTAGGAGGAAAATTCTTGGGACGACGGATTACCGGCCTGTCTCAAGCTAGGATAGCTGAATAATAAGACTAACCATTAAATATGATTATCTTCTTGCATGGTAGCGACACTTTCCGTTCCCGACGTTTCCTCCGCGAATTACAAGCCAAATTCACCCGTGACGTCGACCCGGGCGCCAGCAGCTTGAGCGTGGTGGATGGTGCGACGGCGAGCTTGAAAGAAATCAGCGAAAAACTTAATACCGGCTCTCTCTTCGTCAGGAAAAGGCTAGTCGTCATAGAAGATATCTTCAAGAACAAAAAAGACCAGATCTTCACGACGCTGACTGATTATTTAAAAAGGCTAGAACACCGTGATGACGATGTAATCATCTTCCGCGATACCGAATTAGACGCCAAAAATAATAAGCTGAAGGTTGAAGCTAAAAAATTATTCGCCTATCTGGCCAAACAGCCATACTCCCAGGAATTCAAACCCCTCTCCGACAGTCAACTCTCTACTTTCATCAAGAAAGAGGCTAATTCTTACCAAAAAGAAATCGGCGTTTCCGCCGCTTCCCTCTTAATCAACCTGAGCGGCGGCGACCTCTGGATCATCGCCAGCAGCTTAAAAAAACTAGCCTTCGCTGTCAGCACTAAGACCATTGCTACCAGCGATGTCAAAGAGATGGTCTCCGGCTCCTACGATGAAGATATCTTCGGCCTGACCGACGCTTTAAGCGCAAAAGATAAAAAAACGGCTATCAGCTTATTGCATAGACAATATTCGGCTGGCTTAAGCGATGAATACCTGATTACGATGCTAATCCGTCAATTCAAAATCTTACTGCAGCTCCGCTCCGCTCTCGATGATAAGGCCAATCCGGCCGATTTAGCTTCTCAACTCCGGCTCCACCCTTTCGTAGTCAAAAAGGGGCTCGCTCAAGCTCGGAATTTTAGCATCACGGCCTTAAAAAATTATTTAAACCGCTTAGTCCGCTTAGATTTTTTAAACAAAACCGGACGGGGCGATATCAAAACTGAATTAACTTTGCTAATCTCCGGGCTATAGGCTCGCTTACCCTAATTCGTCCCTTGCTTTTTCATTTAATATTTGTTATATTCTTGTCAGTTAAAAATTGGGCAATTAGCTCAGTTGGTTAGAGCGCAACACTGATAATGTTGAGGTCGGAGGTTCGAGTCCTCCATTGCCCACGGTTTCTTATTATAGCGGGGTAGAGCAGTTGGCAGCTCGCTAGGCCCATAACCTAGAGGTCGTCGGTTCGAGTCCGACCCCCGCAACCAGATAGACTTTAACAATATAATTTTCCGGGCCTCGGTAGCTCAGTGGTAGAGCAAAGGACTGAAAATCCTTGTGTCGTCAGTTCGATTCTGACCCGGGGCACATGATATATATAAAAAATTAACCCAGGTTATTATTTATGGGTTTATTTTTTTAAAGGCTGCCACGGGGCGTCGTATACCGGTAGTACGCATGCTTTGGGAGCATGTTGACTGGGTTCAATTCCCAGCGCCCCGACAAAAAACTCGCCGTCCAGGCGAGTTTTTATATTACTGGCGACAATTTGACTAAACCGCAGAAAAGCCGTAATCTATCAATATCAATATCCGATCATTTCTAAACAACCCTCGGAGGAGCAATGAAAAGCAAAATAGTATTATTAGTAATCTTTGTCATAACTGGCGTCGCTACCTGGCATATCTGGGAACAGGGATCTGGCTGGGCGATCGTCACTGGCTTAGCCTCATTCGCCTGCTTAATCGGGATATTCAAGGGGCCGGACAAACATGTACATGCCGGAACAAAGTAGCTTAAAGTAGCTTATAAGCGGGAATTAAATATTCTCGCTTTTTTTATTTTTTAGCCGGTACCTGGCGCGCGGCCGACCATAGCCAAGAAATATACTCCACCGCGCCAGACATCAGCCGACCGAGGCCGAGGAATAAGGCGAGATATAATATAGTAGCCAACCAGCCCCAAGTATCCGGTAAAAAGCGATAAAAAATGTCATAGCGGTATAGAATCGGCCAATGCCACAGATAAATTTCATAAGAATAAATGCCGAACCAATATAGCAGGCGGAATTCCACCTTCTTCAAGATAAACACTCCGACAATCGCCAAAACGGCGATAAGGCTCATACCCTGTTCGAAATTAGCGCTGCCGCCGATGCCGGAATTAATATTGGCGTAGACAAAGATTGCCAGACAGGCAGACAGAGCTGCATAATATAAGATGGCCGTTCGACCGCGCGACCAGCCGGATAAACTTTCAGCGGCGGGCAAGCGACCCAGGCCCCAGGCGGCCAGAACCCCCAGCGGGAAAGCGATAATATGGATCTTGTAGAGATGAAAAACATTATTAAAAAATGCGGGCTCAAAATAAACAAACAGGTAGCCGGCCAAGTATAGGAGTAGGGCTGATAGCCAAGCCCGACGTCGGGAAAAAACCAGAGGAAACAATATATAATAGCCTAAGATAAATGTCAGATACCAAAGCGGCGAGTTGATATCCTGATACAAATCGGCGCGGTTGAATATGCCGCTTACCGCGCGGCCGATATAAGACCAAGGATAAGTGAGATGCAAGACAAAAAAATCTAAAACTAGGAAAGTAAGCAACATCAGCCAGAATGGGACAAACAGTTTCCATAAGCGGCGTTTATAAAATTGCCAGATCGATAAATCTTTCTGCAATTGGCTCACTGTCAAGCCGAAACCGGATAAGAACAGGAAGAGGTTAACCCCGACGCCGGCGGCGATAGAGAGCGGCCATAAGAAACGGGTATCGCTGACCAAAAAATATCCGATATGCGATAAGACGATCATCAAGATAGCCAAGCCTTTGAGCTCAGCGCTAACAGACGACGGAAACCAAGCAGCGATAATGCGCGGCCTGATAGATAATGCCAGAGCTATAAAAAAGACCGAAGAAAATATCCAGGTCGCGATGACTGGATTAGTGATAGAAACGATCATAAATTATGTCCGCCCAGATCCGATAGCCCGCGGCGGAGGGATGAAATAGGTCGGCGGAATAATGTTCCCCCGATTTTTTAAATAAAGAAACGGTCGGCGTATATAGATCAATGTAACTTACTTGATATTTAACGGCTAATTCTCTGATAATTCCGTTGAATTCTCTAGTCCGGGCATCAAAATAGAATTGATAAGGCGGCCACATCATCCGCCCCGCCCCGATAAAGGGCAAATTGATGGCATATATCTTGGCAGCCGTTTCCGTGGTCAGCCCTTTTAGGATTAAATCATAATTTTTCCGGAATTCCGCAGCGGCGACTTGATTATGGATATCGTTGACGCCGATCAAGACCGTAATAATGTCCGGACGGGCGGCAATAGCGTTTGGCAGAGCGCTGATTAATAGGTCCGCTGTCCGATATCCCGGCACGGCGTAATTTTCTAAATTAATATCCCGCCTAGTCGCCAACATCTTGCCGGCTAAGAGGCGCGGCAATGACGCGGCTGCTTCCTCCGTGCCGACGCCGGCGCTCAGGCTGTCCCCCAGGGCGACATAGTTCAAGCTGCTGGTCGCTCCTTCGATGTCAACAGTAAAACGAGCAGGGGAGCTGACCGCCGTCAAGTTGGCGCCGCCGATCGTATCATAGATACGAGCATAAGCGCGATTCAGATAAAGCCCGATCAAAATTAAAAAAAAGATGGATGCTCCTAAAACGCTAGTCCGGCTCTTGATAATTCTTATTCTCATATCGATTTTATAATAATAGTATATACAAAATTTATAATCCTGCCTATCAACCAGGCCTTGATTTTTATTTATTATCGTGTTAGTATTCAGTCATTATTAATTAACTCATTATTTAGAAATTCCGTATGCCAAACAAGAAATCAGCGGCTAAAGAACTACGCAAAGCCGTAAAAAGGAACGCGGCCAACAAAAAAGTCGCCGACAAACTAAAGAATTTAACGAAAATCAGCCTAAAACAAATAAAGGCTAATGATCAAAAGATCAAAGAAGAATATACTAAAACTATCAAAGCGATCGATAAGGCGGCTAAAAAAGGCGTCATCAAAAAAAATACCGCCGCGCGCAAGAAATCGCGCCTCATGAAGAAGATCAACACGCTTAAATAAATAATATAATTAATGTACTTATCTTGGCCGCGGAGACCGAAACCCTGATACCAAGGGTCGAGCCGCCGCTCGGATAAGCGCCAAAAAAAATGTTAGATAAAAAAGCTAAAGAAAGAATCATTAAGAAATTCCGCGTCCATGATACGGATACCGGTTCGCCGCAAGTCCAGATCGCGATCCTGACCGAAGAGATCAAAGAGCTCACCGAGCACTTGAAAAAGCATAAACACGACTTCTCTTCCCGCCGCGGCTTGCTCAAAAAAGTAAGTGAACGGCGCAAGCTCTTAAAATTCTTACAGAAAGAAAGCGCTGAACAATTCAAAGAATTGGCGGAAAAATTAAAATTAAAGATCGCCCAGAAACTGCAGGAAGAGGAAGAGGAGGAAAAGAAGAAAGAGAAAAAATATATCGATAACGACGAGGAAGATCTGGAGATAAAGGAAACGGCGACGGAAGAAGAGAAATAATCATTTATGATCAAACATAAGGAACAAAGGGTGGGAATCCTGGTAGATGTTTCCAACATGTACCACTCGGCGAAGAATCTATACGGGAAAAAAGTCAACTTCAAAGAAATCTTAGTCAAAGCAGTGGCTGGCCGAAAATTGATCCGAGCCACTGCTTATGCTATCCGGACTGAAAACAAAGAAGAGGCGCCTTTTGTCGAAGCTTTGGAACAACAGGGCTTCGAAGTAAAGATGAAGGATCTGCAGATTTTCGCCGGTGGCGCCAAAAAGGCTGATTGGGATGTCGGCATCGCGATCGACGCGATCAAGTTGGCCGACAAGCTGGACGTGATCGTCATCGTTTCTGGCGACGGCGACTACCTACCGCTGGTCTCTTACCTACAAAACAATAAAGGCTGCCTGGTAGAAATAATGGCTTTCCGCAAAACTTGTTCTTCAAAATTAGTTGAAGAGGCGGATGATTTCACCGATCTGGGCGCCAATAAAAAATTTCTAATTTACAGTAAATATTAAACGCCTTTCCCGCTGATGCGGAAACGGCCCTATCAGGCGCTGACCGTTAAATAGATAGCACTGTATATATCAAATACAGTCCTGTAATTTAGCGGCCAGTCCTCACAAAATTATGGAAAAAGTATTCACTCGGGAGTGGCTAGGCCGCCCTCTCACTATTAAGACCGGACACGTCGCCAAGCAGGCAGACGCGGCCGTCTGGGTCCAATATGGCGAAACAGTCGTCCAAGCGACGGTCGTCCAAGCGCGCGTCGAACGGGTCGGGATAGATTTCTTCCCGCTCATGGTTGATTTTGAAGAAAAGCTCTACGCCGCCGGCATCATCAAGGGTTCGCGCTGGGTAAAGCGCGAAGGCCGTCCGACTGACCAATCTGTCCTGACCGGCCGGATGATCGACCGCTCGATCCGCCCTTTATTCGCCGCTGGCGATAACCGAGATGTCCAGGTCATCATTACCGTCTTAGCTGTCGACCAAGAAAATGATTACGATATCGTCTCATTGCTGGCCGCTTCCGCGGCCCTGGCGATTTCCGGTTTAGCCTGGGACGGGCCGATCGGCGGCATCCGTGTCGGACTAGTAGAAGGAGAGTTCGTCTTCAATCCGACCTATGTCGAACAAGCGAAGAGTTCGCTTGATCTGATCGTCGCCGGAACAGACCAGAAAGTAATCATGATCGAATCCGGCGCTCAAGAGATTCCCGAAGAGACTGTTCTTAAGGCAATAATGTCCGGCCAAGAAAAGATGCAAACGGCAATCGAATTGATCAAAGAACTAAAGCAGGCCGTCACCCCGAAATTAAGCCCGCTAACCGCAAAAAAACCGGAAACCGCGGCAGAAATCGAGGAAGAAAAGAAGCAGAAAGAACTCTTGGCGCTCGGCCAAAGCTGGCTGAAAGAGAATGTCCATAAGATTTTATTCGATAAAGCTTACTATACTAAAGGCGAACGGAAACTAGCCGTTACGGCGATCAAGGATCAGCTGAATGTCTATCTGACCGCCCAAGGAGTAGACAGCGACAAGCGTGCTCAGATCATCAAAAAAACCGTTGACCAGGCGATCGACGCGGAAATCACCCGCGCGATTACCGAAGAGAAAAAACGCGTTGATGGCCGCGCCCTGGATGAAATCCGCCCCTTATCAGCGGAAGTGGCGATCCTGCCTCGCGATCACGGCACTTCCCTATTCTCACGCGGCGAAACCCAGGTCATGTCTATTGTTACTCTGGGCGCACCTGGCTTGGAACAATCACTGGAAGGACTCGAAGGCCAAAGCAAAAAACGCTACATGCACCACTATAATTTCCCGCCTTATTCCGTTGGCGAAGCTTCGCCGCTGCGCGGCACTGGTCGGCGCGAAATCGGCCATGGCGCCCTGGCAGAAAAGGCTCTGATGCCGATGGTTCCGAATAAGGAAGAATTCCCTTATACCGTCCGGATCGTCAGCGAAACCTTAGGTTCGAACGGTTCCTCCTCTATGGCCTCGACTTGCGCTTCGACCTTGGCTCTCATGGACGCCGGCGTTCCGATCAAGAAGCCGGTAGCGGGTATCGCCATGGGCTTAGCTTCCAATGCAGATATGAGCAAATGGGAAGTCCTGACCGATATCCAGGATCTGGAAGACGGTAACGGCGGCATGGATTTCAAGATCACGGGCACCGACAGCGGCCTGACCGCCATCCAATTAGACACCAAGACTGACGGCTTGACTGAGGCGATAATCGCCCAGACCTTAAAACAAGGACGCCAAGCTCTGAACCAGATCTTAGACGTCATCACGACGGCGATTCCCGCGCCGCGCGCCGAATTATCAAAGTATGCGCCGCGCCTCGTCAGCTTTAACGTCGATCCGGAGAAGATCGGCGCGATCATCGGGCCGGGCGGTAAAGTTATCAATAAGATAATCGACGAAACCGGCGTTAGCATCGATATCGAAGACAGCGGCTTAGTCGTCGTTTGCGGCACGGACGCAGCGATGGTTGAAGAAGCGGTCCGGCAAGTGAAAGAGATCGTCCATGTCTTCGGACCGGGCGAAATCGTCAAAGGCAAAGTTGTCCGGCTCCTAGATTTCGGCGCTTTCGTCGCCTTAAATTCCAGCCAGGACGGCATGGTCCATGTGAGCGAACTCGCTCCTTACCGGATCGAAAAGCCAGGCGATTTCTTGAATATCGGCGATATCGTGACCGTCAAGATTAAGGAGATCGATGACCAAGGCCGCGTCAATCTGACCATGAAAGGGTTGGAAGAGAATGCTGCTTTATGGAAGGATGAAAAAGGCAAGTCTAACGGTTCCAGCTTCGGCGGATCATTTGGTGGCGGCCGGCCGGCCGGCGGCCGGCCGAGCTTCGGCTCCCGCGGGCACAGCGATAGCCGCCGCGGACCAAGCCGTCCCAGCCGTTTCTAATTAGAAATATTGACTTTTATTTAACATTCAGATAATATTTCCCCATATAAAATAATCTGAAATAACGAAAAAATATGTTAGTGATCAAATTAGCACAGACCGGAAAAACTAATAAGAAGATGTTCCGTTTGGTAATCTCGGAAAAAAGCCGCGATCCGTTCGGAGAGGTCTTAGAAATCCTGGGTTCTTATAACCCCCACACCAAGGAATTGGCCGCTAAAGGCGATAAGGTCAAATACTGGCTATCTAAGGGGGCGCAGATGACCAGCACGGTCAACAATTTATTAGTAGAGAAGAAAGTAATCGATGGCCAAAAAATAAAAGCCTCTAAGGCCGGCAAGCCGAGCGAAAAGCGCTTGGCCCAGATCAAAGCTAAGGCTGACAAAAAAGCGGCGAAGGAAACGATCCCGGCCGAAACGGCGGCGAAGGAAACGGAAGCGTCGGCCGAACCAGAAACTCCGTCGGAAGCTGCCCCTGAAAAAGCGGCGGAAGCAACGGCTGAAAATGCGTAATCGATAGAAAAACATTGACAAATTTTAAAAAAGTAGTAAGATTAAAACATAAAACTGCTGATATGGCAGTTATCTAATAAAATTTCTTTCGACTTTGACCGGACGAAAAGCCGCTCAAAATACGAAGGACGAATGAAAACTATGGTAGAACAAGACAAAGAGTTCTTGGAAATGGTAGTCAAGAGCATCGTAGGCAATCCGAACGATGTGGTCGTCGACCGGACGATTGATGAAAGAGGCGTCTTATTGACCCTCAAAACCAATCCGGCTGACATGGGTTACGTCATCGGCCGCAAAGGTCAGACCGCGCAGTCCATCCGCACCTTACTCAAGATCATCGGCGCCAAAAATAACTCCCGCGTCAACTTGAAGATCTATGACCCGGAGGGGGGTAGCCATCGGAGCGAGGGTCGCAGCGAACGCCGCGATAGCCGCGATGAAATCGACACCTCCGCGATTGACGATTTAAAAATCTAAAATCAGATAAATAAGATAAACAAAGAAGTCCGCTGTCAAAAGAGGACTTTTTTGATATAATAACCTCATATGCAATTTCATCTGATCAGTATTTTCCCCGCTATCTTCAATTCGTATCTTGACGAGAGCATCTTAAAGCGGGCGCAAGACAAAAAAATAGCCAGGTTCCGGATCCATAATCTCCGTGACTGGGCGAGTGACAAGCACCGAAGCGTGGATGACGCGCCGTATAGCGGCGGCGCCGGCATGCTGATGAAGATAGAGCCCTTATATAAAGCGATACGTGATATCAAGAAATTGGACAAAAAAATAAAACTGGCCAAAAGGAAAGTTGTCTTGTTATCAGCCGGCGGGAAAAGGTGGAGCCAAGCATTGGCGCGGCAATATGCGAAGCTCGATGAAGTTATCCTGATCTGCGGCCGCTACGAGGGCGTAGATGCCCGGATTAAAAAATTCATTGACGCGGAAATATCCGTCGGCGACTATGTCCTAACCGGCGGCGAGTTGCCGGCTCTGACGATCATCGACTCTATAACCCGTCTGCTCCCTGGCGTCCTCGGCAATCAAGCCAGCATTATCGAAGAATCGCACTCCCAGGATGGAGTGATAGAATATCCGCAGTATACTAGGCCGGAAATTTTCATAGCGGATGGGAAAAAATACCACGTCCCCAGAGTATTATTGTCAGGCGACCATAAAAAAATCAAAGAATGGCAGACAAAACAGCAACGAAAGACCAAAAATCGGTAAAATTAGGCTCGACTAATAAGCCAACTTAAAAAGCCCAGATATAAATCTGGGCTTTTTAACAAATAAAACTATACTAAAGAGCGTCTTTAACCACTTTCCAGCCCCTTTCAGTCTTAGCCAAATAACCTTCGAGAGTAAACCCGGCCGCCTTCTTATGCCCGCCGCCGCCCCAGTTCTGGGCGATCCGCGCTAAATCGATATCTTCATCAGTCGTCCGCAAGCTGCCTTTGACTACCCCGCTCTCCTCCCGCAACAATAAAGCGACGCGCACGCCGCTCAGCGTGCTTAAGAAAGAAACAATATCGCTATAAAGGTCAGCTTCAGCTCTAGCGTCGGCTGGCGCTAGCAACTCCGCGATTTCCGGCGCCGTCAAGGCTGAAAAGGCTAACCCAGTCTCAGAATTAAGCTGCATATTCTCCAGAGCGCGGCCCCAGACCTTGAGCGCCGAAAAACTTTTATTATTAACCGTATTCTCGATAATTTTCGGGAGCGAGGCGCCGCGCAGAAGCATTTCTGAAGAGACAGCCAGAGCCTCCCGGGAAGAATTAGCATGCAAAAAATGGCCAGTATCGGTCATGAGTCCGATCAAGATACAATTAGCGAGCGCTTTAGTAATCTCCAGCCCGTTGGCTTTCAGAAAATGATAGATAATCTCGGTAGTTGAGGCTTTGTCCGGCAAACGCACTTCTAGGTCGGCATAAGCTTCCTGCGGCGAATGGTGGTCGAATTCTATGATATATGGGCGCCGTGAGATGCGGCCTTCTTCAGCCGCTTTGAGTAAAGAGCGCAGACGGGCTTCCAGTCCGGTGCGGGAAATCGAACCGCAGTCCAAGGCGATGATAATGTCAAAGGCTCTCAGGTCATCCGGTTCAACTGTTGTAATCAGGTTCTCGTTTGGGATAAAGCCGTAGGCATCGAGGTTCTTCTTGGCAGCATAAGCATAACTGCCTAAGCCTAGGGTCGCCGCGACTTCAAGCATCGCGCCGGCAGAGGCTAATGCGTCAGCATCCGGCGAAATATGGCAGATAACCAAAATCCGCTGCGCGGCCTGCATCTTCTTATAAGCTAATTGTAATTTTTCTATGAAATTCATAACCGACCATTCTACCCTAAGCGGTCAAAAAAGTCCAGACGCCCGACCAGGCCCTGGACTACGGATAATCAACCAGGCAAACCCTAGCTGGCCGCCGAATCTTCTTCCTCGTCTTCTTGGTCGATCCCGGCGATCAGCCTCTCAATCTTGCTCGCCTCCCTTTCCGTGGCATCAAATTCCCAGACTAGATGCGGCAATTTCCGCAATTTTACCCGCGGCCGCAAAAGATTGACGATCAAGCCTGTCGCGGCTGATAATTTCCGCCGCGCACTACCAGCCAAATGATCCGGCAATACGGAAAAGCCGACCTTAGCCTGTTTCAGGTCAGGGCTGCATTCGACATAAGTGATCGTAATGAGGGCGTCAGGCAAGGCCACCTCGCGATTGACGACACGGGCTAACTCTTCTAATAATAACTCATTGATCCGGGGTATTTTTGACATATTTATAAATCCCCGCGCTCGGCGGGGATCATCCTTAAATCTTATCGACTACTCTTTCTTCCTGATAAACCTGCAGAATATCACCGACAACGATGAGCGGCTTGCCTTCATATTTCAAGCCCGCTTCGATATCCCGGTCGACCGATTCTACATCCTGCTTACCGGCTTGAAGGCGAGTCAGCCGCCCGGTCACGATGAAATCATCACCGCGCTTGACGTCGATCAAACTATTATTCTTAATAACACCGTCTAAGACTTTACCGCCGACGATCTGGCTATTATTCTCCGTCCGAAAAACCGCCAAGACCTTCAAGCGGCCCAATTCGACGCGGTTGATTTCCGGTTTGACCAGAAGCTGCATCTCTTCTTTAACGAACTTGATCAAGTCGTAGATTACTGAAAAGATCCGGACAGCCACCTGCTTCTCGCGCACTAGAGTTTCTATGGCCGGAGACATCCGGACATTGAAACCTAAAATCTTAGCGCCGGAATCCTCTGCCCGCTTAACATCTCCTTCCGTAATATAGCCCAAACCTTTGCCCAGAACCTTGGTCTTAACCTTTTCATTATTCAATTTCAATAATGACTCTTCAATAGCTTCGGCCGAGCCTAAAAAATCCGCCTTGATTATCACTTTGACTTGCGGCGTCTTATCGTCCGGATTGTCCTCAGCCTGGGTCGGGATGACATCAGCTGCCTGCGAGCTGGTCTTGATCTTGTTAGTCCGAACTTTCTCTCCGTCTCCGACGTTAAGGATGTCGCCGACTGCCGGCGAAATCTTCAGGCCCAAAATCTTAACCGGCGTTGACGGCCCAGCCGCCGAAACTTCTTCTCCTTTATAGTTACGCAGGGCTTTGACCTTGCCATAAATAATATCGTTGAAACATAGTTGGTCGCCGACACGGAGGGTTCCGTTTTGGACCAAGAGCGTCGCCAGCGGTCCAGCCGCCTTATCGACGTTTGATTCCACGACAGTCCCGGCCGCAGCCGCGTCCGGATTAGCCTTAAGAGCTGCGCCATCCGTTTCCGCTACCAATAGGACCATGTCTAGGAGATCTTCGATGCCTGTACCTTCTTTGGCAGAAATCGGCGCGCAGATTATCTTCCCGCCCCAATCTTCCGGCGTGATATTCAATTGGGTCGCTAATTCCTGTTTCGTGCGATTTAAGTCGGCCGTCGGCTTATCGATCTTATTGATCGCGACCAGATAAGGGATCTTCGCCGCTTCAATAATCCGAAAGGCTTCAATTGTCTGGGGTTTGACGCCGTCATCAGCGGCGACGACTAAGATCGCAATGTCCGCTACTTTGGCGCCCCGGCTCCGCATAGCGGTAAAAGCCTCGTGGCCAGGAGTATCGATAAAAGTTATGACTCGGCCGTTGCGAGTAATCTGATAAGCGCCGATATGCTGGGTGATGCCGCCGGCCTCGCCAGCGATGACGTTAGTCTGACGGATAGAATCTAGGAGCTTGGTCTTGCCGTGATCAACGTGACCCATGACCACGATAACTGGCGGACGCTCTTTCAAATTTTCTGCGGCTTCTCCGGCCAGGATGGTCTCTAATTTCTTGTCCTCTTTCTTATCTTCCTCCAAATTTAAAACAGCCGCTTGAACCTCCAGGTTTAAATTCTCTCCGATGATAGAGGCGGTATCAAAATCGATCTTTTCATTGATCGAGGTAAAGACGCCATTTTTCATCAATTCCGCCAGCACCCGATTAACCGGGATGCCTGCCAATTCCGCAAAAGCGCGCACCGTAATAACCGACGGGACAGCGATCGTTTTCTTCTCTTTCGGCAAAACCTCGTCCTGTTTCTTAATCTCAGCCGCCCGCTTCTTCTGCTCCCATTCCCGGCGCAAAAAAGGCCAATCTTTAATGATCTTTTTGGCGGTATTATTATCGACTTTGATGGCCTTCTGTCCGATCGCAAACCCAAGCTGCGGCAATAATTCGCGCAACTCTTGCGGCGGGATCCTTAAGATTCTGGCTAATTCGGTTATATTCATAACTAATAATTCTTTAATGTGCTTTAATATTACTTTATTTTTCAGGTTTAGTCAATCAAGATAAAAACGAGCAGCCGGCGCCTATCCCCGCTCGACTCTTTACAAACGCCTAACTAAATGATAGAGTAGAATCAGAAATTTATTTTATTAATTAAAACCTGTTTCTAGGAATTATTAGAAGAATTAACCAGTGCTCGAAGTCAGTCTAAAAATTTATTTTTGCAGATCAAGCTCCTATGTTTTCCCTGTATTTTTATCTAACATTAGCTGAAAAGTTAAAAACAAACCTCAAATCTCTAAAATAAATATCGCCTATCGGCGTGGTTACTTTTTTTAAAAATCTAATACCTTAAATCGCCACCTTTAATTCCTAAAGACAGCTACCCCTCATATGGAATACTTGGGTTATGTCTTGTATGTCGTTGTCCTCGCGGGTGGTTTTTTTATTGGCTATGCCTTTTATAAGAAATCATCCAGCGTCAAGATCGGCAACGCGGCAGAAAAAGCCGATAAATTGATCAATGAAGCAAAAGTCAAGGAGAAAGACTTGCTCCTCAAGGCGCAGGATAAAGCCTTAAAGATCATCGAAGAGTCTAAAAAAGAAGAGGCCTCCCGGCGCAATGAAATCAACAGCCTACAAAAAAGGTTGGAACAACGGGAAACTTCTTTCTCTCAAAAACTCTTAGACCTCCAGGAAAAGCAGCAAAAATTATTTGACAAGGTCAATGAAGTCCAGGAGATTAAAGAACGGATCAAAAAGGTTAAAGAAGAACAGGACTTAAAATTGGAGCAGATCTCCGGCCTGACTGCGTCTGCCGCCAAAGAATTGCTTCTGAAGAACGTGGAGGAAAAATCCACGGAAGACTTGATGGTGCGAATCAAAAAACTAGAAAATAGCGCGGAAGACTCTCTGAGCGATAAGGCCAAGGATATAATGGCTCTCGCTATGCAACGGATGGTCTCTTCCTATACCGTGGAACTAACGACCACGACGGTCGACCTCCCGAACGACGAGATGAAGGGCCGAATTATCGGGCGCGAAGGCCGCAACATCAAAGCAATTGAGCAGATGACAGGCGTAGAAATCATCGTCGATGACATGCCGAACGCCATCACGGTGTCCGGCTTTTCCCTGATTCGCCGCCATATCGCTAAAAAGACTTTAGACTATCTGATCAAAGACGGCCGTATCCATCCGACTAAGATCGAGGAAGCGGTCGAGAATGCTAAGAAAGATATCGCGCTCGATATCAAGAAAGCTGGCGAAGAAGCGATGTATGAAGTCGGAGTGACCGGCTTCGATCCGAAGCTGATCCAGATCCTGGGCCGTTTGAAGTACCGAACGAGCTACGGCCAAAACGCCTTGCGGCATTCTATCGAAGTCGCGCATCTGGCGGCGATGCTGGCGGAAGAGTTAGGCGCGGACGTCACCCTGGCTAAGAAAGGCGGCTTGCTCCATGACATCGGCAAAGCCGTAGACCATGAAGTCCAAGGCAACCATACGGAAATCGGACGAGATATCGCTAAGAAATTCAATCTCCCGCCGGAAATAATCGCGCCAATCGAGACCCATCACAATGACCAGCCGGCAACGCTGATCTCAGTAATCGTCAAAGTCGCCGATGCTATCTCCTCGGCCCGCCCCGGCGCCCGCAAAGACAGCTATGAGAACTACTTACAGCGCCTAGAAGAGCTGGAAAAGATCGCTTTGACCTTTGAGGGCATTGAAAAAGTCTATGCGATCCAGGCTGGCCGAGAAATACGCGTTTTTGTGCAGCCAGAACTGGTAGATGACTTTAAAGCTTATAATTTGGCTAGGGATATTGCAAAAAAGATAGAAAATGAGTTAAAATACCCAGGGGAGATAAAAGTCAATGTAATCCGGGAAATGCGGGTGACTGAATACGCCCGTTAACCCTGGTAATAAGCCTAAAAAATAAATTCATAAATATATGAACAAGGCACAACTCATCGACAAAATCCACCATGATGTCGAGGGCCTGAACAAAAAACAGGCCGAAAAAATGCTGGATGTCTTAGTCGACACCATCATTGAGGAGTTAAAAAACGACCGCGAGGTCACCCTCGCCGGCTTCGGGACATTCTTGTCCCGCGTCCGTTATTCCCGCGGCGGCGTCAATCCGCAGAAGCCGACCGAACGGATAACTATCCCGGCGGTCAAGGTGGCCAAATTCAAGACCGGCTACCATCTCAAGCAGGCCCTGAAGGGCAAGCGCTAGGTCGCCGGCCGGCGGATCAAGAAAAATAATCCTTGATAAGGGTGTTTTATTAGCGCTCGTAGCTCAATTGGATAGAGTACTTGGCTTCGGACCAAGGGGTTGCAGGTTCGAATCCTGCCGGGCGCACGGAAGGGTAAATTTAACAATTCGTCCGGAAGGCTGGGTAGCTCAGTTGGTTAGAGCGTAGCACTCATAACGCTAAGGTCGCGGGTTCGATCCCCGCCCCCGCCACAAGTATTAATAAGGATACAATTAAGCCTCGTTAGCTCAGTTGGTAGAGCAGTTGCCTCTTAAGCAAATGGTCGCTGGTTCGAATCCAGCACGGGGCACCAAAGAACAGGCCGCTAGTCGCGGTCTGTTTTTTTATTTAAAAAAGGCGGCTCTTAGCGGGCCGCCAATTCAATTCTTTAGAGAGAGCTAAAAATTAAAAGTATAGCCCATCCCAAATTTTATTAACATCACCAAATCTTTGCCACGGATAGCGGCGGTCGGTTCGACGCTTAGCGTCACCCCTTGATATAACAAAAAGTTGACACAAGTAAAGACCCCAACAGCATATTTCTGATCTTGACCCATCGCTTCAAAACCGGCAGAACCGTATACGCCGGATCTTTTAAATCGACTCGGGAGTAAAGAAATCCCTAACCGATAAAAATTTACGGATTGCTGGTCTGTGCCGAAACTGAGACCGACGGCAGCCATCCAGGCTAGATCAGCATTATTGAAACGGGCGCCGCCAAGAGATTTCGATACATTGACAGCGAATCCGAATCCGTCAACATGGGAATCGGGAGTAAGCGTGCCTAGTCCGAAATGGCGCCAAAAGAGTTGTGGGGAAACCGTCAAATCTTGCGCCGACAAAGACCCCGAAATAATAAATAAAACTAACACTACTAAAAGCGATTTTGCTTTAATGCTTTTCATGGGAACCTCCAATCAATTTTGTTCTCCCGAAATCAGTCGGGGGCTGTTAAATATTCAATATTCAATCTTTATAAAGAACCATAATATAACTATAAAATATACACTAAAAAATAAATATTTGTCAATACTTCCGCAATGGTTCAGCACCTTGGCAACACTAGACTCAAAAAGGTGTATAATCAGGGGTTAATAATAACCAATATGGCATATACGATTAATCCCCAAATGCCTCGTCTCCGGATGGAGGCCGTGAAATTAGTAAAAA